>NZ_JCALDR010000006.1:0-339121 GCF_059812965.1 Mycobacterium sp. NGS29 | reverse complement strand
CTGGCCTCCTTGCCCGCTACCTCCTCGGTTTGGATAGCGGCGAGCACCATTCGCAGGGTCGCCGTTCGGAGCTTTTCCTGCGCCTTCATCGCGTCGGTCAGGTCCGCCCGAAGCCGGGACTTCAATTCCGCCATCTCAGAGACGCTACGCGCGCGAGAGAGCGGTCACGGCCCTACGTTGAGAAATGCCGCGACCGCCGACAGGATGGACCCCATGACGCACGTCGACAGCCGCCGCCGCCGGTGAGCACGCTGCCGCCTGACCCTCCCAACGGTCCTCAGAGTATGGAGAGCGGATCCGCCGTGGCTGATGATGTGGCACCGATCGACGCCGCCTACGCTCCGCCGCCCGCTTATGGACCGCCGCCCGCATACGCCTCCCCGCCCCCGCCGCCGGGCTACGGGCCGCCTCCCGGCTACCCGCCCCCGGGCTACGGTCCGCCCCCGGGCTACGGGCCCCCGCCCCCGGGCTACGGGCCGCCCCCGGGCTACGGCCCCCCGCCTCAGGCCTACGGCACCCAGTTCGGCCCCGCACTCATGCCGGGTGCCGCGAAACCCGGCATCATCCCGCTGCGACCCCTGACCCTCAGCGATATGTTCAACGGCGCCGTCGGCTACATCCGCGCCAACCCCAAGCCGACCCTGGGGTTGACCGCCCTGGTCGTGGTCGTCATGCAGGTCATTTCGTTGCTCACCGTGATCGGCCCGTTGACCGCGCTCAACTCGTTGGACTCCGACCGATCCGCTGCACGGGCCGGGGCAGCGGGCGCCTACCTGGCTTCGGTAGGTGGCAGCGCCCTGGTCACCTGGTTGGGCGGCATGCTGCTGAGCGGAATGCTGACCGTGGTGGTCGGGCGCGCGGTATTCGGCTCGCCGATCACCATGGGCGAAGCCTGGGCCAAGGTGCGCGGCCGCATTCTCGCCCTGCTGGGACTGGCGGTGCTGGAAGGCGTCGGGACGGCGGTGATCATCGGCTTGGTCGTGGTGATCCTGGTCGGAGTCGGGTACGTGGTCAATTCCGGCGTAGCGGTGCTGCTCGGCTTTCCGCTGCTGTTCGTGGTCGTCCTGCTGTTGGCCTACGCCTACACCGTGCTGGTATTCGCCCCGGTGTTGATCGTGCTGGAAAGGCTGCCGGTATTCGACGCGATCGCCCGGTCGTTCGCATTGGTGCGCAACGGTTTTTGGCGGGTCCTGGGCATCCAGCTGCTGGCTGCCCTGGTCGTTGGAATCGTCGGCGGCGCAATCTCGATGCCGTTCACCATTGTCGCCGAGATCATGTTGATCGGCGCCTCGGGCACCACCGGCGTGCTGGTGGGGTCCACCTTGTCAGCTATCGGGGGCGCCATCAGCCAGATCGTGACCGCGCCCTTCACCGCCGGCGTGGTGGTGCTGCTGTACACCGACCGCCGCATGCGTGCCGAAGCGTTCGACCTGGTACTACAGTCTGGCGCCCTCAATGGTCCCGCCGCGGTGGAATCCACCGACAATCTGTGGCTGACGCGCCCCATCTGACGGAGAACAACTGGTGCCAGCCATTGACATCGACCGCGATGCCGCCCACGACGCAGCGCAGCGCGAACTCAACAAGCCGATCTATCCCAAACACTCACTGACCGACGACATCGCCGACAAGATCACCGCGTTCCTGCTCCGGTTGCTACAGAAGACCTCGTCACTGCCGGGCGGTTGGTTCACTGTCAGCGTGTTGCTCATCCTGGTGGCGATCGCCGTCGCGGTTGCCGTACACATCGCGCGACGCACCCTTCGCACCAACCGCGGCGGCGACTACGAGCTGTTCGACGCCGGTCAACTGACCGCGGCCCAGCATCGCGCTACCGCGGAAGGCTTTGCGGCAGAAGGTAACTGGGCCGCTGCGATCCGCCACAGGTTGCGCGCGGTAGCGCGTGAACTGGAGGAGACGGGCGTGCTCAGTCAGGTGCCCGGCCGGACCGCCAACGAACTGTCCACCGACGCCGGGGTGGTACTTCCGCATCTGGTGGGTGAACTGTCGCAGGCGGCAACGGCTTTCAACGATGTGACCTACGGTGAGCGACCGGGCACCCAGGCCACCTACCAGTTGATCGCCGACCTCGACGATCATATTCGTTCGCGCTCAATGACTTCGACGGTGCCGGCCCAGTTGCCGGCGCCGGATTGGGCTCAGATCCGGTGACCGCCACCCGCCCGCCGCCCGGTTCCGTCCGGCAACGACGTCCGTGGCGCGCGGTCCTGCTTGCGCTGGCCGCGGTGACGGTGGTGGCCTTCATCACCACATATCTGACGGCGTCGCGCCCCGGCGGGACGCTGGACCCGGAGGCCACCAGTCCGGCGGGTGCGCATGCACTGGTGACGTTGCTGCGGGACGGTGGCGTCGAGGTCGTCGTGGCCGATACGGTCGCCGAAGTCGAGCGCGCGGCCCGACCCGACACGCTGCTGGTGGTCGCACGGACGCAGTACCTGAGCGACAACTCGCTGCTGGAGCGGGTGGGCAGGGTTCCCGGCGACCTGTTGTTGGTGGCCCCCACCTCCCGGGCACGCACCGCGCTGACGCCCCGGTTGCGAGTGGGTGCTGCCAGCAAGCTTGCTATTGAGCCCAATTGTCCGCTGCCACAGGCGAACCGGGCCGGGTCGGTGAATCTGGGGCCGAGTGATTCCTACCGGGCCAGGGGTGACCTGGATTTGGTCAGTTGTTACGGCGGCGCATTGGTCAGCTACCACGACGACGGCCGAACCATCACCGTGGTCGGCAGCAGCCGTTTCATGACGAACGACGGGTTACTCGAGGCGGGCAACGCCGCGCTGGCGATGAACCTCGCCGGCATGCGCCCCCGGGTCGTCTGGTTCGCGCCCCGACGAGCCGAGGGACACAATTCGGCACCGGAGTCGATCACGGACCTGTTCCCGGACAACGTGACATGGATCGTCTGGCACCTATGCCTGGTCGTCGCGCTGCTGGCGTTGTGGCGTGGCCGTCGGGTCGGTCCGTTGGTGGCCGAGGAACTCCCGGTCGTCGTGCGCGCCTCGGAGACGGTCGAGGGTCGGGGCCGGTTGTACCGATCCCGTCGCGCCCGTGACCGCGCTGCTGAGGCGTTGCGCACCGCGACGCTGCAGCGGCTGGTGCCGCGACTGGGCCTGGGTCCCAACGCCGTACCGCCTGCCGTGGTGACAACCGTCAGCCAGCGCAGCGGGGCCGACCCGGACTTTGTGCAGTACCACTTGTATGGTCCCGCCCCGAACAACGACACCGACCTACGAAACCTCGCCCTTGCGCTCGACGACATCGAAAGGCAGGTCACCCACTCGTGACACAGTCCCCGCCCGCGCAGTCCTCTGTCGCAGATCCGGCTCGAGACGCACTACTGGGGTTGCGCAACGAGATCGCCAAAGCCGTTGTCGGACAAGAGGGGGTGATCAGCGGTCTGGTGATCGCGCTGTTGTGTCAGGGTCACGTGTTGCTGGAAGGCGTTCCGGGAGTGGCGAAGACGTTGATGGTGCGCGCCCTGGCCGCCGCACTGCAGCTGGATTTCAAGCGGGTGCAGTTCACCCCGGACCTGATGCCGGGTGATATCACCGGCTCGCTCATCTACGACACCCACACCGCGGAATTCGCGTTTCGGGCCGGCCCGGTGTTCACCAACCTGCTACTCGCCGACGAAATCAACCGCACTCCGCCGAAGACCCAGGCTGCCCTGCTCGAGGCGATGGAGGAGCGCCAGGTCAGCATCGACGGTGAAGCCAAGCCGTTGCCGGATCCGTTCATCGTCGCCGCTACGCAGAACCCGATCGAATACGAAGGCACCTACCAGTTGCCCGAAGCTCAGCTAGACCGATTCCTGTTGAAATTGAACGTGACCCTGCCGCCGCGCGACGCCGAGATCGCGATCCTCGGCCGGCACGCGCATGGTTTCGACCCGCGTGATCTGTCCGCCGTCAAACCCGTCGCCGGTCCCGCCGAGCTGGCGGCCGGTCGGGAGGCGGTACGTCAGGTGTTGATCGCCGATGAGGTGCTGGGTTACATCGTCGACATCGTCGGGGCCACCCGGTCTTCCCCCGCCCTGCAACTCGGGGTGTCCCCGCGCGGGGCGACCGCACTGCTGGGCACCGCGCGGTCGTGGGCGTGGTTGTCCGGTCGCAACTACGTCACTCCCGACGACGTGAAGGCGATGGCCCGGCCGACGCTGCGGCACCGGGTCATGCTGCGCCCGGAGGCGGAGTTGGAAGGCGCCACGCCTGACGGTGTGCTGGACGGCATCCTGGCCTCGGTACCGGTGCCACGCTAGTGATCCTGACCGGACGCACCGGGCTGCTGGCGCTGATCTGCGTCTTTCCGATCGCGGTAGCTCCTTGGCCGGCAGGGGCTTTCGTGATCCTGTTGCTGGTGCTGGTCAGCTTGGTGACGATCGACGTGCTGTTGGCGGCGAGTCCGCGGCGACTGCGTTACAGCCGTTCGCCGGACTCGTCGGTGCGATTGGGGCAACCGGTGGACGCGGGTCTGTTGATTCACAACGACAGTCGCCGACGATTTCGCGGCCAGGTGCGCGATGCATGGCCGCCCAGTGCACGCGGCGAGCCGCGTGCCCATCGACTGGTGATCGCCGGCGGGCAACGTCAGCAGGTGGCCACCCACCTGCGCCCGGTTCGCCGTGGCGATCAGCGTGCGGCGGTGGTCACCGCCCGTTCGATTGGTCCACTGGGGTTCGCGGGCCGACAGGGTTCACAGACGGTGCCCGGTCACGTGCGGGTGCTGCCGCCGTTCCTGTCCCGCAAGCATTTACCGTCGCGGCTGGCCAAACTGCGGGAGATCGACGGGCTGCTGCCTACCCTGATCCGCGGGCAGGGCACCGAATTCGACTCGCTGCGTGAGTATGTCGTAGGTGACGACGTCCGCTCGATCGACTGGCGGGCCAGCGCGCGGCGCACCGACGTGATGGTCCGTACCTGGCGGCCCGAGCGGGACCGGCGGGTGGTGATCGTGCTCGACACCGGACGCATGGCCGCCGGGCGGGTGGGTGTCGATCCGACGGCCGGCGACCCGGCGGGCTGGCCCCGGCTGGACTGGGCGATGGATGCTGCTCTGCTGCTGGCGGCGTTGGCATCTCGCGCTGGTGATCATGTCGACTTCCTGGCCCATGACCGGGTGAGCCGGGCCGCGGTGTTCGGCGCCTCGCGCACCGAGTTGCTGGCTCAATTGGTCGACGCGATGGCGCCGCTGCAACCCGCGCTCATCGAATCCGATTGGCGGACAATGGTTGCCACTATCTTGAGGCGTACGCGCCGACGGTCGCTGGTGGTGCTGCTGACCGATCTGAATGCCACCGCTCTGGATGAGGGCCTGCTGCCGGTGCTTCCTCAGCTGTCCGCCAAGCACCACGTGTTGGTGGCCGCGGTCGCCGACCCGCGCGTCGACCAGCTGGCCGCCGGACGTTCCGACGCGGCCGCCGTCTACGACGCCGCGGCAGCCGAACGCTCCCGCAACGAGCGGCGGGCGATCGCGTCGCGACTACGCCGCAACGGGGTCGAGGTCGTCGACGCGCCGCCGAGCGAGATCGCGCCCGGGCTCGCCGACCGTTACCTGGCCATGAAAGCCACCGGCCAGCTGTAGGACGTGCCGACGCTACCCGGTCGGCACGAAGTCGGGCGCGTCCTCGATGTCGCCGGTTTCGCCGGCGGCCACCCCGCGCCGGCCGAAGTAGACGATGTAGGACAGGAACGCCACCTCGGCCAGCACGCCGATACCGATGCGGGCGAACGTCGGCAGCGGCGACGGCGTCACCATTGCTTCGATCAACCCCGAGACCAGCAAGACCGCCACCAGCCCTACCGCCACCGACACCACGCCACGGCCCTCTTCGGCCAGCACCTGCCCGCGCGGCCGATCGCCCGGCGAAATCACCGACCAGCCCAACCGCATCCCGACCGCGGCGGCCAGGAAAACCGCGGTCAACTCCAGCAACCCGTGGGGCAGCAACAGTCCGAGCAGCAAACCCCCCTTGCCGGCCGGGAACATCAGACCCGCGATCACCGCCACGTTGGCGGCGTTGTCGAAGAGCACAAACGGTATCGGCAGTCCCAGCACGACCGACATCGCGATGCATTTGGCCGCCACCCAGGAGTTGTTCAGCCACACCTGCAGGGCGAACGCCGCAGCCGGGTGCTCGCTGTAATAGGACTCGACGTCGTGATTGATCAGTTCGTCGATCTCGGCCGGCGTCCCCAGCATGGACTGCACCTCGGGGTTCCCGGCGACCCACAACGCCATGACGACAACGACGGCGAAGAAGGCCACCGCCGTCGCCAACCACCAGCGCCACGCGCGATAGGCGACGACGGGGAACGACACCGTCCAGAAACGCACAACGGTGCTGCTCATCGGGGCGTAGGCACCGGTGACCGCGGACCGGGCGCGGGCGACGAGACTCGAGAGCCGGCCCGTCACCAGCGAGTCCGACGACACCGACCGCAGGATCGACAGGTGGGTGGACACCCGCTGGTACAGCTCCACGAGTTCGTCGACCTCGGCGCCGGTCAGCGAACGACGCTTCTTGATCAGCTGTTCCAGCCGGTCCCAGGTGCCCCGGTGGGTGAGCAAGAACGCGTCGACGTCCACGCTGCGCAGCCTACCGGCGGGCCACCGCCCCTGTAGCGTTCCCAGGTATGTCGGAGGTGGTGACCGGGGACGCCGTGGTGCTCGACGTCCAGATCGCGCAGCTACCGGTGCGCGCGCTCAGCGCGATCATCGACATCACCGTGATCGCCTTCGCCTACTTCGTGGGTCTGGTGTTGTGGGCGGCCACCCTGTCGCAGTTCGACCAGGCGTTGACGATCGCGTTCCTGATCATCTTCACGGTGTTGGCCATGGTCGGCTATCCGGTGGGCATCGAGGTCGCGACGCGCGGACGTTCACTGGGCAAGATGGCGTTGGGTCTGCGCGTAGTCTCCGACGACGGCGGTCCGGAACGCTTCCGGCAGGCGCTGTTTCGCGCATTGGCGGCGGTGATCGAGATCTGGATGCTATTCGGCAGCCCCGCAGTGATCTGTAGCTTGTTCTCGCCGAAAGGCAAGCGGGTCGGTGACTTATTCGCGGGCACCGTCGTGGTGAGCGAACGGGGTCCGCGGCTGGCGCCTCCGCCCATGATGCCGCCCCAGCTGGCGGGGTGGGCCGCGTCCCTGCAACTGTCCGGGTTGACCGCTGGCCAGGCCGAGGTTGCCCGCCAATTCCTTTCCCGGGCAATGCAACTCGATCCCCCGCTGCGTGAGCAGATGGCTTACCGGATAGCCGGCGATGTGGTAGCACACATAGCGCCGCCGCCACCGCCGGGGGTTCCGCCCCAACTGCTGCTGGCCGCGGTATTGGCCGAACGGCACCGGCGGGAACTCGCGCGATTGCGGCCGAGCGTCGGACCGCCGATGCCACCGCCGAATTGGTCACCCCCACAACCGGCGGCCTGGCAACCGCCGCCACCGGTGGCCTGGCAACCGCCGCCCACGACGACACCGTCGACGAGTGCCGATCCCGGCGGATTCTCGCCGCCGAGCTGATACCGCACGCCACCCCGGCCCACCGGTCCCACCGGCAGGGCGTTGCACTACGCTCTTTTCCGATATATCGTGATATTAATCAACACATCGAAATATTCGAAGGACATACCATGAACACCCCATTCACACCCCCTACCGGCCCATTCGGCCCCGGTCCGTTGGGCGCCCGCCCCGGATTCGGCTTCGGTCCGGGCCCCGCCCAGCGACGGGCGTTCCACGGCACCAAGCGACACGCCCGACGCGAATTCATCGAGAACCTGCGTGAAAACGCCGGTGACCAGGACGGACCGTTCGGTTTCGGCCCCGGCTTCGGACCCGGCTCCGGCTTCGGACCTGGTTTCGGTTTCGGCCGACCGGGATTCGGCGGACCCCGCGGCGGCGGACGGCGAGGCGGCCGCGGTCGTCGCGGCGACGTGCGCGCCGCGATCCTGGTGCTGCTCGGCGAGCGGCCCATGCACGGCTACGAGATGATCCAGCAGATCGCCGAACGCAGCAACGGTTTCTGGAAGCCGAGCCCCGGTTCGGTCTACCCGACCTTGCAACTCCTGGATGACGAAGGCCTGATCACCGCCAACGAAACCGATGGCAGCAAAAAGCTTTTCGAGCTGACCGACGAGGGTCGCGCTGCCGCACAACAGGTTGCCACCCCGCCTTGGGAGGAGATCGCCGACGGCGTGGACCCCGCCCATCTGAAGTTGCGGACCGCAGCGCGCCAGCTGTTCGGCGCGGTGGGCCAGTCGGCCCAGGCGGCCAACTCCGAGCAGCAGCAACGCATTGTCGACGTGCTCAACAACGCGCGTCGGGAGATCTACGGCATTCTCGGCGAGGACTGAAGCTGCCGTCGTGGCAGTGGACCCTGGACCTCAGGACACATCAACCCAGTCCAGGGTCCGCTGCACCGCCTTTCGCCAACCCTCGTACCCGGCGGCACGCTGGTCGTCGTCCCAATTCGGCGTCCAGCGCCGGTCTTCCTGCCAGTTGGCGCGCAGATCAGACGCGTCGTTCCAGACTCCGACCGCCAGACCCGCCGCGTAGGCCGCACCCAGTGCAGTGGTCTCGGCGACCACCGGTCGTACCACGTCCACACCCAACACGTCGGCCTGGATCTGCATACACAGATCGTTGGCGGTGATACCACCGTCGACCTTCAATATCTCAAGTCGCACACCGGAATCGGCAGCCATCGCATCCACCACGTCGCGGCTTTGATAACAGATCGCCTCCAGCGTCGCACGGGCCACGTGCGCGTTGGTGTTGTACCGCGACAGACCGACGATTGCGCCGCGGGCGTCGGATCGCCAATAGGGGGCGAACAATCCGGAGAATGCGGGCACGAAGTAGACCCCGCCGTTGTCGTCGACCTGACGGGCCAGTGACTCGCTTTGTGCGGCGCCGCTGATGATGCCGAGCTGATCCCGCAGCCACTGCACCGCCGATCCGGTTACTGCGATCGAACCCTCAAGTGCATAAACAGGTTTGGCGTCCCCGAATTGGTAGCAGACGGTGGTCAGCAGACCGTTCTCGGACCGCACAATCGTCTCACCAGTGTTCAGCAACAGGAAATTGCCGGTGCCGTAGGTGTTCTTCGCCTCGCCGGAGTTCAGGCAGACCTGGCCGACCATCGCGGCGTGCTGGTCGCCGAGCACGCCGGTGATCGGAACCTCACCGCCAACCGGCCCGTCTTCGGTCGTGACGCCGTAGGGTTGCAGCGCCGACGACGGCTCGATTTTGGGCAGCATCTCCCGCGGGATGTCGAAAAACGACAGCAGCTCGTCGTCCCAGTCCAGTGTCTCCAAGTTCATCAGCATGGTCCGGCTGGCGTTGGTGACGTCGGTGACGTGCACCCCGCCGCGCGGACCGCCGGTCAGGTTCCACAGCACCCAACTGTCGGCGGTGCCGAACAGCGCGTCGCCGCGACGGCCCGCGTCGCGCACCTCGTCGACATTCTCCAAGATCCACTGCAACTTCCCGCCGGAGAAATATGTCGCCGGCGGCAGTCCGGCTTTACGGCGGATCACGTCGCCGCGACCGTCGCGGTCCAACGCGGTGGCAATGCGGTCGGTGCGGGTGTCTTGCCAGACAATCGCGTTGTAATACGGCCGCCCGGTCTTGCGATCCCACACCAGAGTCGTCTCGCGCTGGTTGGTGATGCCCAGTGCCGCAATGTCTTTCGAGGTGAACTTGGACGAGTTCAACACAGTCCGCAGCACCGAGACGGTGCGCTCCCAGATCTCCACCGGGTTGTGTTCGACCCAACCGGCCTTGGGCAGGATCTGGTCGTGCTCGAGTTGGTGGCGGCCCACTTCGGTGCCGTCCTGATCGAAGATCATGCAGCGGGTGCTGGTGGTGCCCTGATCGATGGCAGCTATCAAGTCAGGAGATTCGGCCAAGATGCACTCCTAAAGTGGCGGGATTGCTTCATCGTTCATGATTGCTTATGTGGCTGTTGACATCGAGGGGATGCCACGCGGCGGTCCCGACGCGTCGTGGCTCGACCGGCGGCTGGAAACCCAACGGCTGGAGTACATCGACCGCGACGACGCAGGGAGGAAGAAGCGGGCGGCGATCCGTTCCCTGGATCGCATGGGACGGCTGTTCGGGCTGCACAAGACCATCGCCGGCATCGTGCTCGAGGAAGTCCGCGACGTGGCCGAACCCAGGATCCTCGAACTCGGGTCCGGCCACGGCGGGCTCTCCCGCACCCTGCTAAGCATGCACCCCGGCGTGCGGCTCACCGTCACCGACGTGGATCCGGCACTGGTGGCCGTCGTTTCACCATCTGCCGCCGCTGCCGGCGGCCCGGGTGTTCGCCGAAGGCACGCGCGTCGCGGCGACTTGGTGATCATCGATCTGCCCCGGCCGCGGCCGGCGCTGCACATCCTGCGACTGGCGCACATGCTGCCGCTGGCGATGTTCGCGATGCCGCATGACGGCGTGATCAGCTCGCTGCGAGCGTACAGCCGCTCCGCGCTCCTCGCGCTGGCCCGGCACGCCGACCCTGCGATCGAAGTCACGTTGCGGGGCGGCACCGTGTTCAACAGGTCCTTACGGCCCCTGCCGCTGGTCGCGGTGGCAAGCCGGTTGCGCAGCGCCCGCTGAACCTGTTGCATCGTTGTTGTGGGCGAAGAAGTCAAGCGCACCACGTATGACCGTGCACATCGGCGGGAATACCGGCGCAAGGTGCAGCTGTGTCTCGATGTCCTCGAGACGATGCTCACCCGCAGCAGCTTCGACGTCGAGCAGCCGCTGACCGGCATGGAGATCGAATGCAATCTTGTCGATGCCGACTATCAACCAGCCATGTCCAACCGATTCGTGCTAGAGGCGATCGCCGACCCGGCCTACCAAACCGAATTGGGGGCCTACAACATCGAATTCAACGTGCCACCCCGTCCGCTGCGCGGTCGCACCGGTCTGGACCTCGAACAAGAGGTCCGCACCAGCCTCAATGACGCGGAGCTGAAAGCGAATTCAAGCGGATCGCACATCGTCATGATCGGCATCCTGCCCACCCTGATGCCCCAACATCTCTCGGACAGCGGATGGATGAGCGAATCGCTGCGTTACACCGCTCTCAACGAGTCCATCTTCCGCGCCCGCGGTGAGGACATCCCCATCAACATTGCCGGTCCGGAGCCGCTGCACTGGCAGGCCGGCTCGATAGCACCCGAATCCGCCTGCACCAGCATGCAATTGCACCTGCAGGTGGCACCGGAGGATTTCGCCCCCAACTGGAATGCGGCGCAGGTCCTGGCGGGACCGCAATTGGCATTGGCCGCGAATTCGCCGTTCTTCTTCGGCCACCGACTCTGGTCGGAAACCCGTATCGAACTGTTCGCACAGTCCACCGACACCCGATCGGAGGAATTGAAAGTTCAGGGCGTACGGCCCCGGGTGTGGTTCGGTGAGCGCTGGATCGGCTCTGTTGCCGACCTGTTCAAGGAGAACGTCCGCTATTTTCCGTCTCTCCTGCCCGAGGTGTCCGACGAAGACCCCGTCGCCGAACTGACCGCGGGACGCGCCCCGGCGCTGTCGGAACTTCGTCTGCACAACGGCACGGTCTACCGGTGGAATCGCCCGGTGTACGACGTGGTGGACGGCCGCCCGCATCTACGGCTGGAGAACCGCGTATTACCGGCCGGACCCAGTGTTGTTGACATGCTTGCAAATTCGGCTTTCTATTACGGCATGCTGCGCAGCTTGTCGGAGGCCGAGCGGCCGGTGTGGACGGAGATGGGTTTTCCGGTGGCACAACGTAATTTCTTGCAGGCGGCGCAGCAGGGTATCGAGGCACAGTTGTACTGGCCCGGCGTCGGGGTGATCGGTACTCAACGATTGGTGTTGGACACGTTGCTTCCGATGGCGGATGACGGCCTGCAGCGCTGGGGTGTCGAGGTGGCAGTGCGGGACCGGTTTCTCGGCGTGATCGAGGCCCGCGCGAAGGCCCGGCGTAACGGTGCGAGTTGGCAGGTGACCACCGTCGCAGCATTGGAGGAAGCGGGAATGACCCGGCCACAGGCCCTGGCCGAGATGTTGCGCCGATACTGTGCGCACATGCACGCCAACGAACCGGTGCACACCTGGGATATCTAGCGGCGCGTACGTTGGGGTCATGACGACACCGGAGCCGATGGACTGGGACGCGGCGTACAAAGAGGAAGTCTTCCAGGCGCCGCCACCGTGGAATATCGGCGAACCGCAACCAGAGCTTGCCGCATTGATCTCTGCGGGAAAGGTGCACGGCGTGGTCCTGGACGCCGGATGCGGGGTCGCCGAATTGTCGTTGGCACTGGCAGCTGCTGGATACACCGTTGTCGGCGTCGATAATTCGCCGACCGCCATTGCCGCGGCCATCAAGGCGGCGGAAGAGCGCGGACTGGGTAATGTCACGTTCGCCGTCGACGACATCACCAAGTTCTCCGGATACGACGAACGGTTCGGCACGGTGATCGACAGCACGCTGTTTCATTCGTTGCCGGTCGAGGATCGCGACGCGTATCTGCAAGCGGTACATCGCGCGGCGGCTCCCGGTGCGAACTATTACGTGCTGGTGTTCGCCAAAGGCGCGTTCCCCGAGGATCTTCCGGTCAAGCCGAACGAAGTGGACGAGGACGAGTTGCGCGCCGCCGTCGGCAAGTACTTCGAAATCGACGAGGTGCGCCCGGCCGCTGTGCACGCCCGGATGCCCGACCTCCCGGACGCGCCACCGTGGCCGCATCCGCGCGACGATAAGGGCCGCGTGATGATGCCGGCGTTCTTACTGTCCGCGCGTAAGGCTTAGGTGGTGCCTTGCAGGAAGATACCGGCCAGGTGATGCCCGATGTTCTCGATGCCGGAAAGCACGTTGTTGGCGGCCACCCCAAGCGTGCCGATATTGCCGAATCCGGAGATCGCGCTGCCCCAGTTCGAAATCCCTGACGACCCTTCGCCGAAGACATTCCAGCCCGAGGTCGACAGAATTCCCAGCGGGTTCTGGTTGACGAAGCCCGACAACCCGGTTCCCCGGTTGTAGAAGCCCGAACTGCCACCGACGCCGCTGTTGAAGAATCCCGACGACGGGTAGTCGACGGCGTTGAAGAAGCCGGGGGCCGGCGGGATCTGGATTTCCGCGATGGTGGTCGCATCCAGGGTGATGCTGGGGATGTCGATGGCCGGCAGGCTGAAGTCGCCCAGCCCAATCGGTGGGATGACCAATTCCGGGGTGCTGAACGGTGGAATGGTGATCTGCGGAAGGTTGAATGCGTCGAGTTCGATCGGCGGAATGTTGATCGTGGGCAAGCTGAAATCTGGCCAGCTGATTGCCGGTAACTCGAACGGCTCGAGGTGAATCGGGGGAATAGTGATGGGATCGATCGTGAATCCGTTCAGGGTGATCGGCGGGATGCTGTACGGGTTGCCGCCAGGTCCGCTGATGGTGAGGGTGGGCAGCGTCATATCGCCGATCCCCACACTGGGGAAGAAGAACGCTCCGATAGATCCGCCGGCGATATTCGTGATCGTGATCGGAATATTAAACGATTCCAGATTGACACCGAGCGCCGGCAAAATGATGCCGGTATCGATAAGCCGGATCACCGTTTGCCCACCACCACTGATAGCGATATTGAATAGCGGAATGTTCAGCGTGGGGATGGCGATGGAAGGCACGGTCACCGTCGGCAAATTCCATTCGTTTACCGTAACCAGCGGTGTCTCGAAGTTCGGGATAACGATCTCGGGCAGCGTTACCTTAGGTACCGATATAGCTGGTGTGGTGATCTCCGGCAGATCGAACCCGCCGATACTGAACTGGGGCAGCGATCCCGCTTGTATTGCGATCGGCGGCACCGCAATCGCCGGCAGATCGAACGCACCAAGGCCGATCGGCGGCAGCACTAATCCTGGGAAGTCGATCGGACGAATAGTGATCTCTGGCAGCGAGAACGCCCCCACCGGGATCGGGGGGACGTGGATGGGCGGCAGCGTGATGTCAGGGGTGCCGATTCTGACGTAGGCCCCGCCCTGGTGGTCACCGGTGAAGAAGAAGCCGTTGTTCTGGTTACCGAAGTTGAAGGCACCGGTGTTGAGGTTGCCCGAATTGAAGAATCCGGTGTTGGTGTTGCCGATGTTGAAGCTTCCGGTGTTCGTCGAGCCCGGGTTGACGTCACCGGTGTTGAAGCTACCGACGTTGTAGCTCCCGGAGTTGGTTGAACCCGCGTTGAAGTTACCGGTATTGAAGGAGCCGGGGTTGAAGAATCCGGTGTTGGCAATACCCGAGTTGCCAAAGCCCGTGTTGTAGCTACCGGAGTTGAAAAGCCCGAAGTTGCCGGTTCCCGAGTTGAAGAAACCGATGTTCCCGCTGCCGGAGTTGAACAGACCGATGTTGTTGGTACCAGAATTCAGCTGGATGCCGACTTGGTTGTCCCCGGTGAGCCCGATGCCGAAGTTGTTGTTACCAGTGTTTCCGAACCCGACGTTGAAGTTACCGGAATTAGCGAAACCCTGATTGCCGCCACCGAAATTACCGAATCCGAGGTTCGAGATACCCAGGTTGCCCCAGCCGATGTTGGAATTACCCAAGTTGGCTGAGCCGATGTTGCCGTTGCCGGAGTTGCCATTGCCGAAGTTGCCGATACCAACGTTGCCCAGACCGATATTCGAGGCACCGACGTTGGCCAGGCCGATGGTGATGTCGATCGTCCGAGTGGCCGCTGCGGCCAACGGCGTGCTCCCGGCCATACCGGCCAGCGCTTGCAGTGGCTGCGCGAACGGTACGAGCGCGGAGACCGCGGCCGACGCGCCGCTGTAATAGCCAACCATCGCGGCGACATCGGCGGCCCACATCTCCTCGTAGACCGCTTCGGCGGCCGCGATCGCCGGCGCGTTGAACCCGAAGATGTTCGACACCACCAGGCGCACGAAGTCGGTTCGATTGGCGGCCACGGCAAGGGGATGCACGGCAGCCGCCACCGCCGATTCGAAAGCACTCACCGCCGCTTGGGCCTGCGCCGCGGCGACGGAAGCATGCGTGGCCGCCGAACTCAGCCACCCCGCGTACGGCAGTGCCGCTGACGCCATCGCTGCCGCCGCCGGCCCCTGCCACGCCTGGCCGGCCAGACCCGAGGTCACTGACGCGAAAGTCTCAGCGGCTGAACTCAATTCCGCGGACAGACCGTCCCAGGCCGCAGCGGCCTCCAGCAGCGGGCCTGGTCCGGCGCCGGTGAAGAGCCGCAACGAGTTGAGTTCGGGTGGCAGCACAAAGAAACTCATCAGGGGACCTTTCACCGGAGTCGTCAGCGACCTGCAGCGAAAGGGCATAGGTGCCCACCCTGCACCCAAACGCGTACCGAGCGTCAAGTTACTCCACACGCGTGCAACGTGACTAGTACCTCGACGGCATTTCCCGGGACCTTTTGGATGGATCAAATGCTCCGGCCAAACTTCGCGGTATGTCTAGTCGGCGGTGGTCGCCGCAGTCGCTTCGATCAGCGATTCGGCGAACATCTCCAGATCTTCGGCCGTGGTGTCCAGGTGCGGCGAAATGCGCAGTACGGGCGCGGTCAACTCCAATGGGGCACGCGGCAGCCCAGCATAGGTGGTCAGGATGCCTCGCTCGGCCAGCAACCAGGCCCGCACCGCTTCGACGTCAGCGCCGTCGACCGGCAGCAGCGTGGTGATCGCGCTGGCTTCGTTCACCTCCTCGATCACCAGCCAACCGTCGACATCGGCCAACAGCGACCGCGCCGCCGCGCCGAGGTCCGCCAACCCGGCACGCACCGACTCCGGCCCACAGGCCAGGTACTCCCCTACCGCCACCGAGAAACCCACGCGCGCCGCGACATTCGCCTCACCAAAGCCGAGCTCCGCGCCCGGCACCCGCGGCGTCAACCGCTGCATCAGATCGGGTCGCACCGCAAGCACGCCAACGCCCCGCGGCCCGGCGAGCCATTTGCGCGACGACGCATAGGTGACGTCGGCACCCACCGCGCAGTCGATCTGACCCAGTGCCTGAGCGGCATCCACCACCAGCGGCAAACTCAGCTCCCGGCACAACTCGGCCACCATCGCCAGCGGTTGCACCGTGCCGCGGTGGCTGGCCACCGGGGTGAGATGCACCAGGTCCGGGGGGTTCTCCTCCAGGTCGAAAGCCGCGTCGTCGATCGCCAGCCGGCCGTCGTCCAGCGTCGGCAGCTGACGCACCTCGAACCCGTGCGCGGCCATCACGGTCAGGTTCGGCCCGTACTCACCGGGCAGGCAGGCCAGCACCCTGCGGTCGGCCGGCCAACTGCTCAGCAGCAGATCCAGCGCGTGCAACGACCCGGTGGTGAACACCACCTCCGCATCGAGCGCCCCGCACAGGGTTGCGACGCCGACACGCCCGGCGTCCAGGACCGACGTCGCGGCCTCAGCAGCGACGTATCCGCCGACCTCCGCCTCGTGCACGGCGTGCCGCGCCGCAGCGTCCAGCGCGGCGAAACTCTGCCGCGAACAGGCAGCGCTGTCCAGGTGCAACCCGGCCGCCGGCGGCCGGGAATCTCGCCAAAGCTGCTGCAGCGACGTCATTTAACGGCCAGCGACAAACCGAAGTCACCCGCGTCGTCGGTCCACCACCGCAGCCGGCGCAGGCCGGCGGCGGCCAATTCGGCTTCGACCGCATCCGGGCGGAACTTGCACGACACCTCCGTCAGCATCTCTTCGCCCGCGTCGAAGTCGACGGTCAGGTCGAGCGCACCAACGCGGACCCGCTGGGGTCGGGTCGAGCGCAGCCACATCTCGATGCGTTCCTCCTCGGCGTTCCACCGCGCGACGTGCTCAAAGGCGTCGACGTCGAAATCCCCGGCGAGCTGGCGGTTGATCACCGCCAGCACGTTGCGGTTGAACTGAGCGGTGACACCCGCGGCGTCGTCGTAGGCTCTGATCAACCGGGCGGTGTCCTTCACCAGATCGGTACCCAACAGCAGGCTGTCACCGGGACGCATCACCCCGGAAAGCGCCGTCAGGAAGTCCGAGCGCGGGCCCGGCGTCAAATTGCCGATTGTGGAGCCCAAGAACACGAACAACCGCCGGCCACCGGAGGGGATCTCGGTCAGGTGCTCTTCGAAATCCCCGCACACGGCGTTGATCTCGATGCCCGCGTATTCACGCTGAATGGCGGCGGCAGCCCCGGACAGCACGCTGGCATCGACGTCGAACGGTACGAAGCTGCGCAGCGCCCCACCTGCGCGCAACGCGTCGAGCAGGAGCCGGGTCTTCTCCGAGGTTCCGCTGCCCAGTTCGACCAATGTGTCGGCCTGGCTGGCCGCGGCGATTTCGGCAGCGCGGGCGCGCAGGATCGCGGCCTCGGCCCGGGTCGGGTAGTACTCCGGCAACCGGGTGATCTGGTCGAACAACTCGCTGCCGACCGCATCGTAGAACCACTTGGGCGGCAACGATTTCGGTGTCTGCTGCAGACCGGCGAACACGTCACGGCGCAACGCGCGCAGGGCCGCGTCGGCTGCGAGATGGTTCGATAGCGTGAGCGTCATCAGATTCCTTTCGGGCGGTTGAGCGCTACGACGGTCACACCGCCGTGGTCGACCTCCACCAGATGGCGGTCGGGCACGTCTTCCCAATCCGGGTCGTCATCGTAGGGTTCGCTGGCCAGCACGACGCCGTCGCCGCGACGCAGGATGGACAGCGTGTCACCCCACGCAGTGGCGATGAGACGCGAACCGTTGGCGGCCAGGATGTTCAGTCTGGCCAGCGGATCGGCGGTACCGATCTCGACGATGGTCTGAGCCAGAGTGTCTACCCCCTGGGCGAACACATATGCGGCGAGAACCGCACTGTCGCACACGGATTCGGCCGCACCAGTCGCAGGCAGCACCGTCCGGTCGACCACGCCGTTATGCGAGAGCAACCACTGGCCGTCGGTGAACGGCGCTGTCGCACTCGGCTCGATGGGCATACCGATGGTCGCCGAACGCACCGCCGCCACCACGCAATGGCTGTGCAACGCCGGCGCCACCGACGCGAACGACGGGTCTGCCCACAACGGGGCCGCGCTGCGCCAGCGTCGCGGCGTGTCACCGTCGAAAAAGCCCACGCCCCAGCCGTCCGCGTTCATCAACCCGTGCTGCTGGCGGCGCGGCGCATAGGACTGCACCCGCAGAGCCTGCGGCGGATCGAGCACCAGCGAAGCGACGCTGACGGACGTTCCGAACCACCCCAGATGACGGCACATCAGACCGACCACGCAAGGCGCACACCGGAGAAGATCTGCCGACGGTAGGGGTGATCCCAGTTGCGAAAGCTCGGCCGCAGGATGGACGGCGCCACCGCCCAGGACCCGCCGCGCAGCACCCGGTAGTCCCCGTCGAAGAACGGTTGGGAGTAACGCTCATAAATCATCGGCACGAAACCGGGCCACGGGCGCAGCGGCGAACTAGTCCACTCCCAGACATCCCCGAGCATCTGCTCGACGCCGTATGCCGACGCGCCGGACGGGTAGGCGCCGACGGGTGCCGGACGCAGGGACTCCCCGCCGAGGTTGGCGCGTCGGGCGCAGGGCTCGTCATCTCCCCAGGGGTAGCGGCGGCGCGAGCCGGTCGCGGGATCCCAGGCGCAGGCCTTCTCCCATTCGATTTCGGTGGGCAGCCGGGCACCGGCCCACGCCGCGTAGGCCTGGGCCTCGAAGTAGCTGACGTGCTGAACTGGTTCGTCCGCGGGAATGTGCTCGACATAGCCGAACCGGGTTCGCGTCCGGCCGTCCGGACTCCAGAACTGCGGCGCCTGCAGACCCGCCTGCTGCCGGTGTTGCCAACCGCGGCGCGACCACCAGCGCGGATCCGCGTAGCCGCCGTCGTCGACGAAGTGCCGCCATTCGCCGTTGGTGACCGGCACCCGGCCGATCCGGAAGCCCGGCACCTCCACGACGTGCGCGGGACGTTCGTTGTCCAGCGAGTGCGGCTCCGTCGCGGCGTCCACACCCAGCACGAACGGCCCGGCAGGCACCAGCACCGACGTTCCCGGCAAGCCGGCCCGGCCCGTCGGCAGCACGGTGGCGTTCGCCAGCAGCGGCGCACCGGTGCGCAGGTTGAGGGCCTGCAGCATGGTTTCGCCGTGCTGGTTCTCATGGCTGATGACCAGGCCGAACTGAAAGTCGCCGGCGTCCTCGGGGAGCGCATCCAGCGCGTCCAACGCGGCCGCCCGCACGGTGCGGCAGTAGGACCGGGCCTCGGCCGGGGACAGCAACGGCAAATCGACCCGGCTGGCGCGGGAGTGCACGAAAGCGTCGTACAGCCCCTCGATCTCCGGGGGCAGGGTGCCTGGACACCGCACGTCGCCGCCGCGCAAGAGCCACAGTTCTTCCTGCTGGCCGATGTGGGCCAGGTCCCACACCAGCGGACTCATCAGCGGGTCGTACTGGCGCAGCAGTTCGTCGTCATCGAAGTCCACCAGCCGCAGGGTGCGTGTCCGTGCCCGCTCCAGATCCTCGGCGAGCCGGTCGCGTGCGATCACGAGTCACCCTGCGCCAACCGGGTGACCGTGGCGGCGATGCCGTGTTCGATCACCCGGTCGGCGAAGTCGTCGGCGGGACATCGCCCGAGTTCAACGTCGAGTAGCAGCCGCTGCACCGCCGGAGCGAGCGCGGCTGGCGCGCGCTCGGCGGCGATCGCGACACAGCGGTTGGCCGCGGTGTACAGGCGCCGGTCAAGCAGCCCGACCCGGGCCGCGGTGTCCCACGCGGTGGCCACCGGCTCGACAGCCTCAGCTGCGAGCTGTGCCGCCACAGGATCATCGAGGAGAGTGACCAGGGTGAACACCAGCGCCGGCCAGATGTTCGCGGGGAGGCTGTCGAGGTAACGGATCTCCAGCCATCGCCGCGGCCGCACCGGCGGAAACAGCGTGGTCAGGTGATACTGCAGGTCGGCGAGGTTGGGGCGGCGCGCGTCAAGCAGAACCCGCCCGTCCACCCAGTCGGTGAACGGCACATAGTGCGTAACCGGGGATGCCTGCTGGGATCCCGGACTTCGGACCAGCATCACCGGCGCCTTCAGCGCGTACCGTGCCCAGTCGGTGCCGGGATCGTCGCCGCTGACCCCGAGCACCGGCCCGCACCGCGCGGAGTCCATCTGGCCCCAGACCCGCTGCCGGGTGGACTGCCAGCCCGAGAACTCGCCATTGAGCATCGGGGAGTTGGCGGCGATCGCGATCATGGTCGGCCCCAGGGCATGGGCCAGCCGCACCCGACCCGCCCAGCCTGACTCCGGGCCGGCGTCCAGATTGACCTGGATCGACGCCGTCGAGGTCATCATGGCCGCGCCGGCCGCCCCACTGTCACTGGCTGCGAAAAACTGCTCCATGGCCCGGTACCGTGCGCCGGGATTGATCCTGGCCGGTGACCGCAACGGGTCGGTGCCCAGAAACACCAATCCCAGCCCCGCCTCGGCGACAGCTGCCCGCAATACCGCCTGATCGCGGCGCATCGCGTCGATCGCGTTCAGCACGCCGTCGGCCGGCGGACCGGAAAGTTCCACCGCACCACCGGGTTCCACGGTGACCGCACTGCCGCCCGGGAGCGGACCCAGCCAATCGAGCACGCCGGAGATCTCCCCCCAGCTCGGACGACGGGCCGGATCGGCGGGGTCGAAGCAGTGTGCCTCGACCTCCAGACCGACCCGCCCGAGCGGACCGTCCACCAGGCATTCATCGGCGATGAGCTGCGCAACCGCGGCCGAGCTGTCCAGCTCGGCATCGAGCGACAACGCGGCGGCGGTGCCGGCGGTCCGGGTCATAGCACCATCCCTCCGGAACCCAGCTGATTCGCAACGGTGATTACGACAACCACCATCACTTCATCTTCCAGACGGCGCCGACATATTCCCGCACGGTTGGAGTGCACGGGTTAAACATGTACCCAATTTCCGTCCGGCCGCTCGGCCTGGCGGCCCCTCGAGCTGGCCCCGGAATACCGGCGTCAACCCAGATTCGCCCGCACGCCCTCCTCCACCTTCTTGCCCAAGTCGGGGTCGACGTTTCGCCAGTACTCGAACACCCGCGACAGGACCGGCTCCTTCACACCATCAGAGACATGCCCGATGATGTTATGCGCCAACCGATCCCGCTGGGCGTCGTCGAGAACGTCGCGGACCAGGGTGCCGGCCTGGCCCCAGTCGTCGTCCTCCGGCCGCAGCGTGTACGCCGAGCGGACCATCTCGCCGTCGGCGAACCAGCGCACCTCGGCAGCGCGACGCGGATCTGCGTGCGGCCCACCGAACGAATTGGGCGCATACACCGGGTCGGACGCATTCTTGATCCGCATCGCCCCATCCTTGGAATAGCTGTTGACTTCAACGTGAGGCGAATTCACCGGAATCTGCTTGTAGTTGACGCCCAACCGGGCCCGGTGCGCGTCGGCGTAGGAGAAACCCCGGCCCAGCAACATCTTGTCCGGGCTCAACCCGGTGCCCGGCACGATGTTGTTGGGCTCGAACGCCGCCTGCTCCATTTCGGCGTGATAGTCGGTGACGTTGCGGTTCAGCGTCATCTTGCCGACGTCGATCAGCGGGTAGTCGCCGTGCGGCCACACCTTGGTGAGGTCGAAGGGATTGAACCGGTAGGTCTTGGCCTCCTCGAACGGCATGATCTGCATCTTGAGCGTCCAGCTGGGGAAGTTTCCGGCCTCGATGCTGTCGTACAGATCGCGCTGGTGATAGTCGCCGTCCTCACCGGCCAGCCGGTCGGCGTCCTCCTGCGTGAGGAAGTCGATGCCCTGGTCGGTGATGAAGTGATACTTCACCCAGAAGATCTCGTCGTTGGCGTTGATCCAGCTGTAGGTGTGGCTGCTGTATCCGTTCATGTGCCGCCAGTTCTTCGGGATACCGCGATCCCCCATCAACCACGTCACCTGATGCGCCGACTCCGGCGTGAGAGTCCAGAAGTCCCACTGCATGTTGTGGTCGCGCACATTGCTTGCCTGGAGCCGCTTCTGGGACCGGATGAAGTGCTGGAACTTCAACGGGTCGCGAATGAAGAAAACCGGGGTGTTGTTGCCGACCATGTCGAAGTTGCCTTCGCTGGTGTAGAACTTCAGCGCGAAGCCACGGGGGTCGCGCCAGGTGTCTGGGCTGCCGCGCTCGCCGGCCACCGTCGAGAACCTGGCCACCATCTCGGTCTTGGCACCCGGCTGGAATACCGCGGCCCGGGTGTACTGGCTCACGTCGTTGGTCACCTCGAACTGGCCGAACGCGCCGCCGCCTTTGGCGTGGGGCTGACGCTCCGGGATGCGCTCCCGGTTGAATTGCGCCATCTGCTCGATCAGGTAGTGGTCCTGCAGCAGCAGTGGGCCGTCCGGACCGATGGACAACGACTCCTTGTCGCTGGGTGCCGGGCTGCCACCGTCGGTGGTGGTGTAACGCTCCGTCATTACGTTATCTCCTGTAACTGGGCTGTTAACGGAAAACTCAAGGGCTGCAAAGTTATTCGAGAAAGACGGCTAGCGCCCGGGCGCACTGGTGGACGGCGCGCCGGGTCCGGAGGTATTCGGGGACTGACCCGGACCTGGCGGACCACTGGGACCCCCGGGCGGGAAGCCGGGCCCCATCCCAGGCGGCGGAGGTCCGGGTTGCCAACCCGGACCACCGGGCTGGAACATGCCGTGGTGATGGCGGTGATGGTGGTGGCACTTGCCGGCGCCGACCACCATCGCCCCGGCGAAGAACAGGGTCGAGGCGATGAACGTGATGCAGGCGACGATCACCACCCACGCGGCAACCCGGAAGAGGGGCGGCGGTTTTTCGTAGTGGCGCGCCGGCGGGGGTGGCGGGGCGGTGTCGGTCGAGGCGGTGGAAGTCGGCGGCAGGGCGGTATCACTCACATCTTCGAATATTGCCTAGGTCCGCGGCACCGTAAAGGGATGCGGCAACAAAGTTGCCGTGAATTGATGAAGCCCGGCGCTCTGACGAGCGCCGGGCGTCGATTATGCCGAGAGTCAGCGACCGGGAGTCGGGGCGACCGTGGTGGACGGCGAGACCGAGGGAGGTACCTGGCCGGGACCGCCGGGCCCGTTGCCGGGGGCAACTGACGGGGCCCCGCCCCCGGGGTAACCCGAGCGATGGAACATCGCCGGGTGGTGCTTGTGGTGGCGGTGATGGCCGCCGCCGTGCCCGGCGGCCAGGCCCAGCCGGAATCCGGTGAAGAAGATGACCGAGACGATGAACACGATGCCGGCGACGATGGCGACCCAAGCCGCGGCCTTGAAGACCTTCGGCGTGCGGTGTTCGACGCGTTCTGCAGGGGCGACCGCGGTGGTGGTCGTAGTGGGCGGGATGTCAGAAATTTGGCTCATGAAATGGATGATGCCGGGCCAACCAGTAGTGACCGCTATGGGCAAGCTATGTAGCAGCTATGACTGCGCAGCCAGCAGCTCCGCGATCTGAATGGTGTTCAGCGCGGCGCCCTTGCGCAGATTGTCCCCGGAGATGAACAGCGCCAGTCCGCGCCCGTCCGGGACGCCGGGGTCGTGGCGGATCCGGCCGACCAGGGACTCGTCGACACCGGCGGCGGCCAGCGGGGTGGGCACGTCGACCAGTTTGACCCCCGCCGCGCCGTCCAACAGTTCGCGCGCCCGCTCGGGGGAGAGTGGTCGGGCGAACTCGGCGTTGATGGACAGCGAGTGCCCGGTGAACACCGGGACCCGTACACAGGTGCCGCTGACCAGCAGGTCCGGAATGCCCAGGATCTTGCGGCTCTCCGAACGCAGCTTCTGGTCCTCGTCGGTCTCCCCGGAGCCGTCGTCGACCAGGGACCCCGCCAGCGGCACCACGTTGAACGCGATCGGGGCGACGTACTTGCTCGGCGGGGGAAAATCGACCGCACGTCCGTCGTGCACCAACTGCTCGGCGCCGTCGATCACCGCACGCGCCTGGGTGGCAAGTTCCTCGACCCCGGCCAGGCCACTGCCCGAAACCGCCTGGTAGGACGACGCGACGAAACGGGTCAGCTGCGCCTCGTCATGCAGCACTTTGAGGACCGGCATCGCGGCCATCGTGGTGCAGTTCGGGTTGGCGATGATGCCTTTCGGGCGATTACCGGCATCCCGTTCGAAATTCACTTCAGAAACCACCAGCGGCACATCGGGGTCCTTGCGCCAGGCCGAGGAGTTGTCGATCACCGTCACTCCGGCCGCGGCGAACCGCGGCGCCTGCACCTTCGACATGGCTCCCCCGGCGGAGAACAGCGCGATGTCCAGGCCGGTCGGGTCCGCGGTTTCGGCGTCCTCGACCTCGATCTCCTGGCCCCGGAACGGTAGCTTGCGGCCCTGGGAGCGGGCCGAGGCGAAGAACCGCACGGATTCGGCCGGGAAATCCCGCTCCTCGAGCAGGGTTCGCATCACCTGGCCTACCTGGCCGGTGGCGCCGACTACACCAATCGACAGGCCCATCTACCGGCCCGTCCCCGCGTACACCGTCGCCTCCTCCTCGCCGCCCAGGCCGAAGGCTTCGTGCAACGCCACGACGGCCTTGTCCAGTTCGGTGTCGCGGCACAGTACTGAGATCCTGATCTCAGAGGTGGAGATCAGCTCGATGTTGACGCCGACCGCGGCCAGCGCCTCACAGAACGTCGCGGTGACGCCGGGGTGGCTGCGCATACCGGCTCCGATCAGCGACACTTTGCCGATGTGGTCGTCGTAGAGCAGTTGCAGGAAGCCGATCTCGTCTTTGAGCGAGTCCAGCTTGGCCACCGCGGTCGGCCCGCTGTCGCGAGCGCAGGTGAAGGTGATGTCGGTCTTGCCGTCCTCCACCTTGGACACGTTCTGCAACACCATGTCGATGTTCACGTCGGCGTCGGCGACGGCTCGGAACACTTTGGCCGCATAGCCGGGGATGTCGGGGATCCCGACGATGGTTACCTTGGCCTCGCTGCGGTCGTGCGCGACTCCGGTCAGGATGGGGTCTTCCATGGCGATGTCCTTGATCGATCCGACGACGACGGTGCCTGGCCGGTCCGAGTAGGACGACCGAACATGCACTGGCAGGTTGTAACGGCGGGCATATTCGACGCACCGCAGCATCAGCACCTTGGCCCCGCAGGCCGCCATCTCGAGCATCTCCTCGAAGGTGACGGTGTCGAGCTTGCGGGCATTAGGGACGATCCGCGGGTCGGCGCTGAAAATGCCGTCTACATCGGTGTAGATCTCGCAGACGTCGGCGCCGAGCGCCGAAGCCAGCGCGACCGCCGTGGTGTCCGACCCGCCGCGACCCAGCGTGGTGACGTCGCGGGTGTCCTGGCTGACACCCTGGAAGCCGGCCACCAGGACGATCCGGCCCTCGTCCAGCGCGGCCTGCAACCGGCCGGGCGTGACGTTGATGATTTTGGCGTTGCCGTGCGTGCCGGTGGTGATGACACCGGCCTGCGAACCGGTGAACGAGCGGGCGTGGGCGCCCAACGACTCGATCGCCATGGCTACCAGCGCATTGGAGATGCGCTCACCCGCGGTCAGCAGCATGTCGAGTTCGCGCGGCGGGGGCACCGGGCAGACCTGTTGGGCCAGGTCGAGCAGGTCATCGGTGGTATCGCCCATCGCGGACACCACTACGACGACGTCATTGCCCTGCTTCTTGGTCTCCACGATCCGCTCGGCAACGCGACGAATCCGGTCGGCGTCAGCCACCGAGGATCCGCCGTACTTCTGCACGACGAGCGCCACTGAATTGTCCTGTCTGGGATTACTTAACCGGCTCTAAGTCCACAACAGGATACGCGGCGACGCATCTCGATTTACATCGACGCGTAGTCGATACGGTGCAGGGGTGAGCAAGGAGCACAAGCCGGTCAGGCGCCGATTGGGCCGGGCACGGGATCGGCTGCGGGAGTGGCCCACGGTGGATTTCGGCTACCGCATCCTGGTGGGCGTCGTAGGCGTGGCGCTACTGACAGTGGGGATCATCGCCATCCCCTATCCGGGACCGGGCTGGGCGATCGTGTTCCTGGGGCTGGCCGTGCTGGCCACCGAGTTCGACGTTTTCCGGCGGCTGCTGAAGTACGTCCGTGGTCGCTACGACGCTGTCATGCAGTGGCTTGGCCGGCAGCATCCGGCGGTACGGGCCGCCGCGACATTGCTCACCGCCGCCGTGACGGTTGCGACATTGTGGCTGCTGGGCAGTTTCGGCTGGGTGGCCGGACTGGTGGGGTTGGACTGGGATTGGCTGAAGAGCCCGCTACAAAGGTGAATCCATGCGGTTTTGGTGATCGGGCCGACCGCGGTAGAGTTCAGCACGTGCAGCGGGTGCTCCTTCTCGGACGCCGCGACGGGGTCTGATCCAGACCGGCTTCCCGTCGCGGGTGTTTCGCGATGCGCCGGTCTGAGGTTCCTCATTCACACCCCCTGGAGCACCCACCGTGACTAATCCCAATTCATCCGATGCCTACGTATCGGCCCGCACCGTCATCAAACCCGCCGGCCCGCCGCGGTCCGGTCAGCCCGCCTGGAACCCGCAACGCGGCACATCGATGCCGGTCAACCGCTACCGCCCGTTCGCCGACGAGGTCGAGCCGATCCGGCTGACCGACCGCACCTGGCCCGACCGCGTCATCGAGCACGCACCGCTGTGGTGTGCCGTCGACCTGCGCGACGGAAATCAGGCGTTGATCGACCCGATGAGTCCGGCCCGCAAACGGCGCATGTTCGATCTGCTGGTCCGGATGGGCTATAAGGAGATCGAGGTCGGTTTCCCCTCAGCCAGCCAGACCGACTTCGACTTCGTCCGCGAGATCATCAACGACGGCGCCATCCCGGACGACGTCACCATTCAGGTGCTGACCCAGTGTCGTCCCGAATTGATCGAACGCACCTTCCTCGCGTGCGACGGCGCGCCGCAGGCGATCGTGCACTTCTACAACTCGACGTCGATCCTGCAGCGCCGGGTGGTGTTCCGCGCCGACCGGGACGCGGTGCAGGCCATCGCGACCGACGGCGCGCGCAAGTGCGTCGAGGAAGCGGCCAAGTACCCGGGAACCCGGTGGCGCTTCGAATATTCGCCGGAGTCCTACACCGGAACCGAGCTGGAGTACGCCCGCGACGTGTGCGACGCCGTGGGTGCTGTCATCCAGCCGACGCCGGACAACCCGATCATCTTCAACCTGCCAGCCACCGTGGAGATGGCCACACCCAACGTCTACGCCGACTCGATCGAGTGGATGAGCCGGAACTTGGCGCGTCGCGACTCCGTCATCCTGAGCCTGCACCCGCACAATGACCGCGGAACCGCCGTCGCCGCAGCCGAACTCGGCTACCAGGCCGGTGCCGACCGGATCGAGGGATGCCTGTTCGGCAACGGCGAACGCACCGGGAACGTGTGCCTGGTCACGCTGGGCCTGAATCTGTTCTCCCGCGGCGTGGACCCCCAAATCGACTTCTCCAACATCGACGAGATCCGCCGCACGGTGGAGTACTGCAATCAGCTGCCGGTCCACGAACGCCATCCCTATGGTGGCGACCTGGTCTATACCGCGTTCTCGGGTAGCCATCAGGACGCCATCAACAAGGGGCTGGACCAGATGAAGGTCGATGCCGATGCCGCGAACTCGGACGTCGAGGACATGTTGTGGCAGGTGCCGTATCTGCCGATCGACCCCAAGGACGTGGGTCGCACCTACGAGGCGGTGATCCGGGTCAACTCGCAGTCCGGCAAGGGCGGCGTGGCCTACATCATGAAGGCCGACCACGGCCTGGCCCTGCCACGCCGGCTGCAGATCGAGTTTTCCCAGGTCATTCAGAAAATGGCGGACGGGGACGGCGGTGAAGTATCGCCCAAGGAAATGTGGGAAGCGTTCTCCGAGGAGTACCTCGCCCCGGTCCTGCCGCTGGAACGGGTCAAGCAGCGGGTGGACGCGTCCGAAGAAGACACCGGCACCACCACCATTGCGGCCACGGTCAAGATCGACGGGGTGGAGACCGAGATCAGCGGCGCCGGAAACGGCCCACTTGCCGCGTTCATCGACGCGCTGGGGACCGTCGGATTCGACGTGGCGGTGCTGGACTATTCCGAGCACGCGATGAGCGCCGGTGACGACGCGCAGGCCGCGGCGTATGTCGAGGCTTCGGTCGCCGGAAAGACGGTGTGGGGTGTCGGGATCGCCCCGTCGATCACCACGGCATCGCTACGGGCGGTGGTGTCAGCGGTGAACCGGGCCTCCCGCTGAGAATTGCGTTCCACAGGGCAAACCCGGCCCTGGGGGGTCGGGGGTCGGGCCGGGTTTGCGGTTTGTTAGCTGAAGAGTGAGTCCCCGGTCGAAATCGCTTACCGGATAAGCGTTTCGAGTCTCTCTCTTACATGTGTTGAATAGCCCGGAGGCTGCGGTACGAAACGTCGAACCGCGATTTGCCGCACATTCGGCACGACGTCAGAACAGAACGAACTGCTCGTCGTCCGCGGTGGCGTCGACGAAGTGCTCCATGCTCCGGCCACCGACGACGGACTCGACGCTGTCCATGAACAGCGCGTCGGGCACCACCGGGACCCCCAACTGCCTGGCGTGATAGCCCTTGCCGTGCTCCGGTGCGGCGTCGTTACATACCACCAGCGAAGTCTCGCGGTCGACGTCATCGCTGTAGGCCAACCCGGCGTGCAGGATCCGCTCGACCAGTTCCTCGTGGGTGCGGCCGACCTCGGCCGCCAGCGCCACCCGCATGCCCTGTACCAGTGGCCGGCCCGAGATGTAGCGACCCGGGTTCAGATAAGGACAGGGCATCCGGGCAGCCAGCGCTTTGAGCGGTCGCAGCTCGTCATGGGTGACCCGCCCGTTCGGCCAGCAGCGCCGGGTCACCGGGCGCACGGGCAGCCAGATGTCGCGGGCCCGCGCCCGCTGCAGGGCAGCGGCGAGCACTTCGGTCAACACCATCGCATCGTCGAACGCGTCATGCGGGCGTTCCTGAGTCACACCCCAGTGCGCGGCCAACGTCTGCAGCCGCAGATTCTGCACGCCGAGTTCCAGGCGTCGGGCCAACTCGACCGTGCACATGACTGAGTCGATCGGCAGTTCGGCCCCGGCCATCTCGGCCTCCGCCGCCAGGAACGAATAGTCGAATGCGACGTTGTGGGCCACCAGGGTGCGGCCGCGCAACACCTCGATCACGTCGTCGACGATGTCGGCGAATTGCGGCTGGTCCTCGAGCATCGTGGGGGTCAGTCCGTGCACATGCGTAGGACCCGGGTCCACGCCCGGGTTGAGCAGGCTGACCACTGACTGCTCGACCTGCCCGAACTGATCGAGACCCAGTGCGGCGATACTGATGACCCGGGCCTGACCTGGGCGAAAGCCCGAAGTCTCGACGTCGATGACGGCCCATCCCCCGTCCTGCTCTCGGGCGGGCCGGCCCCAGGACATCCGGTTCATGGGTCGAGGATGGCACGCCCGGCCGACATCGCCGACAAAGCAGCGCGCCGTGTCGGCGCTGAACATGATTGACGGCGACCCGCTTCGCCCGGAAAAGCGCCGCGCTTGCGATCGGCTCGGTTTCTGACGGCGACCCGCTTCGCCCGGAAAAGCGCCGCGCTTGCGATCGCCTTAAACTTCCCCGGGTGATCACCGCTCGCGCACGACTGGCCCTTGCCGCCGGAGCAAGTGCGCGGTGGGCGTCGCGCGTCACCGGTCGCGGGGCCGGCGCGATGATCGGTGGCCTGGTCGCGATGACGCTGGACCGCTCGGTGCTGCGGCAACTCGGAGTGGGTCGGCGCACCGTCATCGTGACCGGCACCAACGGCAAGTCCACGACCACCCGGATGACCGCTGCCGCGCTGAGCACGCTCGGGGCGGTGGCCACCAACGCCGAAGGCGCCAACATGGACGCCGGCCTGGTGGCGGCGCTGGCCGCCGACCGTCGGGCCGGGTTGGCCGCCCTGGAAGTCGACGAGATGCATGTGCCGCACGTGTCGGACGCGGTCGAACCGGCCGCCATCGTGCTGCTCAACCTGTCCCGCGACCAGCTGGACCGGGTCGGCGAGATCAACGTCATCGAACGCACCCTGCGCGCCGGGCTGGCCCGCCATCCCACGGCGGTCGTCGTGGCCAACTGCGACGACGTGCTGATGACGTCGGCCGCGTACGACAGCCCGGACGTGGTCTGGGTGGCTGCGGGCGGATCGTGGGCCAACGACTCGGTGAGTTGCCCGCGCAGCGGTGAGGTCATCGTCCGGGACCGGGGTCACTGGTATTCCACCGGTGCCGACTTCAAACGGCCCAGCCCGCAGTGGTGGTTCGACGAGGAGACGCTATACGGGCCCGACGGGCTGGCGTTGCCGATGCAGTTGGGCCTGCCCGGCGCGGTGAACAGGGGCAACGCGGCGCAGGCGGTGGCGGCCGCCGTCGCGCTGGGCGCCGACCCCGCCGACGCGGTCGCGGCGGTGGCCGGGGTCGACGAGGTCGCCGGGCGGTACCGGACGGTGCGGGTGGGCGCGCACGAGGCGCGGATCCTGCTGGCCAAGAACCCGGCCGGCTGGCAGGAAGCGTTGTCGATGGTCGACAAGCACGCCGACGGTGTGGTGATCGCGGTCAACGGACAGGTGCCGGACGGGGAGGATCTGTCCTGGCTGTGGGACGTCCGGTTCGAGCACTTCGAGAACACCGCCGTTGTCGCGGCAGGCGAGCGGGGCACCGACCTCGCGGTGCGGCTGGGGTACGCGGGCGTCAAGCACACCCTGGTGCACGACACGGTGGCAGCCATCGCGTCGTGTCCACCCGGCCGGGTGGAGGTAGTCGCCAACTACACCGCCTTCCTGCAGCTCAACCGGAGGTTGGCCCGCAATGGCTGAATCCCGCGTGCGGATCGGGCTGGTGTTGCCCGACGTGATGGGCACCTACGGCGACGGCGGCAACGCCGTGGTGTTGCGGCAACGGCTACTGCTGCGCGATATCCCGGCCGAGATTGTCGAGATCACCCTGGCCGACCCGGTCCCGGATTCATTGGACCTCTACACCCTCGGCGGCGCGGAAGACTATGCGCAACGCCTGGCCACCCGCCACCTGATCCGCCACCCCGGCCTGCAGCGGGCGGCCGACCGCGGCGCCCCTGTGCTGGCGATCTGCGCGGCCGTGCAGGTGCTGGGGCACTGGTATGAGACGTCGTCGGGCGAACGGGTCGACGGTGTCGGAATGCTGGATGCGACGACATCGCCGCAGCAGGTGCGGACCATCGGCGAACTGGTGGCCAAACCTCTGCTGCCCGGTCTGACCGAACGCCTCACCGGCTTTGAGAACCACCGGGGCGGAACAGATCTTGGTTCCCTGGCCAGGCCGTTGAGTGCGGTGGTCAAGGGTGCCGGCAACCGGGCGGGCGACGGATTCGACGGGGTGGTGCAGGGCAACGTCATCGCGACCTACATGCACGGCCCGTGCCTGGCCCGCAACCCCGAACTCGCCGATCTGCTGCTGAGCAAAGTAGTAGGCGAGCTGTCGCCGCTACAGCTTCCGGAGGTGGACCTGCTGCGTCGCGAGCGGCTGTCGGCGCGTTAGACCATCGCGCGGCGGCCGATGAGTGCGCGCCCCAAGGTCAGCTCGTCGGCGAATTCCAGATCGCCGCCCATCGGCAAGCCTGAGGCGATCCGCGTCACTGTGAGGCCGGGGATGTCGCGCAGCATCCGCACCAGGTAGGTGGCGGTGGCCTCGCCCTCGGTGTTGGGATCGGTGGCGATGATCACCTCGGCGATGTCGACGCCGTCCACTCGCTCGCCGATCCGGGTCAGCAACTCCCGGATCCGCAGCTGTTCAGGGCCGATGCCGGACAGCGGGTCCAGCGCCCCGCCCAGCACGTGGTAGCGGCCGCGGAACTCCCGGGTGCGCTCCACGGCCTGAATGTCCTTGGGCTCCTCCACGACGCACACCAGCGAACCGTCCCGGCGCGGATCGGCACAGATCCGGCACCGTTCGTCGTCGGACACGTTGCCGCATACCGCGCAGAACTGAACTCCGTCCCGAACCTTGCCCAGCACGGCGGTCAACCGATCGATCTCCGGTGGCTCGACCGACAGCAGGTGGAAAGCAATGCGTTGCGCGCTCTTGGGTCCGATGCCCGGCAGCTTGCCGAGTTCGTCGATCAGATCCTGGACGGGCCCTTCGAACATGCGGCCGGTCTACAGGCCCGGCACACCCGGCGCACCGGGCGGCGTACCCGGCGGCGCAGGAGGCGCGGACGGTGCGGACGGTGCGGGCGGACGCATCCCACCTGCCAGCGCACCGAGCCGCTCCTGAGCCATCCGAGTGACTTGCTTGGATGCGTCACCCATCGCCCCGACGATCAGGTCCTGCAGGGTCTCGATGTCGTTGGGGTCGACGACCTTCGGGTCGATCTTGACGCCGACGACCTCGCCGCTGCCTTTGACGACGACCTCGACCAGCCCGCCACCGGCTTGACCATGCACCTCGGAATTAGCCAGCTGTTGCTGAGCCTCGAGCAGTTTCTGCTGCATCTGCTGCGCCTGAGCCAGCAGCTGCGACATATCGCCTCCGGGTTGCATGACAGTCCCCTCGCATCTTGGTCTCGAGTTGGTTTCGCCTGCGGGTGTCGGGCGATTCGAAAACTTCAGCGTAGTCCGCACCGCGTTACCTTGGCGCAGTGGACGTACGGATGTGCCTTCGTGTCGGGGTGGCCCTGTTGTTGGGGATGCTGGTAGCCGCGGTGGCACCGTTCGCCGAGCCGTTGCTGCCCGCCGCCGGCGCAGCCCCGGGCAGCCTGGCCGGCATGGTCGTGTTCATTGATCCCGGCCACAATGGCGCCAATGACGCGTCGATCAGCCGTCAGGTACCCACCGGTCGCGGCGGCACGAAAGACTGCCAGGCCAGTGGCACGTCGAGCAACAGCGGATATGCCGAACACACCTTTACGTGGGACACCGCCCTGCGGTTGCGGGCCGCTTTGAACGCGCTGGGCGTGCGGACCGCCATGTCCCGCGGCAACGACAACGCGTTGGGTCCCTGCGTCGACGAACGCGCCAACATGGCTAACGCACTGCACCCCAACGCCGTCGTCAGCCTGCACGCGGACGGCGGACCGGCCTCCGGGCGCGGATTCCACGTCAACTATTCGTCGCCGCCGCTCAACGCGGCCCAATCCGGACCATCGGTGCAGTTCGCCCGGGTGATGCGGGACCAACTCCAAGCGTCGGGACTGACGCCCGCCACCTACATCGGCCAAAGTGGCCTGTACGGACGTTCGGACCTGACCGGATTGAACCTGGCGCAGTATCCGTCGATCCTGGTCGAACTGGGCAACATGAAGAACCCGGCGGATTCGGCGTTGATGGAGTCAGCGGAGGGGCGCCAGAAGTACGCCGACGCGCTGGTCCGCGGCGTCGCAGGGTTTCTGGCCACCCAGGGCCAGGCCCGCTAGCCACGCCCTTCTATGGCACCTTTCAGGTTCTGCAGCGTCTCAGCCTGAATCTTCTTCAGCCCCAGCGGCGCGAATGTCTTCTCGAAGAAACCCTTGATCCCGCCGGCGCCGGTCCAGGTGGTCGTGACGGTGACGCTGGCCCCGGGTCCGGCCGGTGCGACCGTCCAGTTGGTGACCATCGATGAGTTGGCGTCTTTCTCGATGACGGTGTGACCGGCGACGTCCACGTCGACCTGGACGTTGCGCACCCGCGACTCGGTTGCCTGCAGCCGCCACTTGGCGACGGTGCCGCGGCCCTGGCCGCCCTGCAGCACCTGGTACTCGCTGTATTGCGAGGGCAGGATCGTGGGGCGGACCTTCTCGTAATCGGCGACCGCACTGAGCACGGCGTCAGGCTCAGCGTTGATCAAGATCGTGCTGGCTGCCCTTACCTGTCCCATCGGGTGCAACTCCTTCGTGTCGATTGTGTAGGACCACGATATAGGTGGCGGTGATCGCTACCCGTCGATGCGGCGGGCACCCAGCTCGTTCTGCAACAGCTCCAGGGCAACCTCTTCGGGGTCGCGCCGTGGTTCTGCGGGGTCAGCGCGGCCGGCTTCGGCGAGCATGCTCTCCTCGTCGTCGCGCGCTGAGGTGTCGGGCGCCGGGTCCGGCTCGGCCACTGTCGGCGCAGCGACGCTGATATCGGCCCCGGCCGGTGGGCCGGCTTCGCAGCGCACCCGCCAGTTGACTCCGAGCGCGTCTTTGAGTGCCTCGACGATCACGTCGGCGTTGCGCTGTTCCGACAGCCGTCTGGCCAGCGGCGCCGCTTCGTGCGTCAGCACCAGCGTGTCGCCCTCCAAGGCAAGGACGGTGGCGCCCGCCAGCATCACCGCGGTGGTGCGACTGCGCTCACGGACTTTGTCGCGCACGGTGGGCCACATGCTGCGGACCGCGGTCGCGTTGAGTTCACCGGGCGCCGCGGCCGGCTCGGGTTTGCGCTCGGGCGCGGGTTTGCGCTCGGGCGCGGGTTCGGGTCGAGCCGCCGGCCGGGGGGCGGGTTCCGGCCGAACCGGGGGGTCAGGTGCTGCGGCCGGGCGCGCCACCTGCGGCGCAGCAGACCGGCGCACCGGCGTCACCGCGGGGCGGGCAACCGCAGGCGGGGTGGACGTCGCGGCCTCCGCTGCCGGTACCGAGATGGCCAGCCGGGTCTCGATGCGTTCGACCCGCTGCAGCAGCGCCGACTCGGCGTCCGAGGCCGACGGCAGCAGCAGCCGCGCGCACACCACCTCCAACAGCAACCGCGGCGCCGTCGCGCCGCGCATCTCCCCCAGCCCGGCCTGCACCACCTCGGCGTAGCGGGTGAGGGTCGCCGGCCCGATCCGTGCGGCCTGTTCGCGCATGCGTTCCAGCACGTCCTCGGGTGCGTCCACCACGCCGCGGGACACAGCGTCCGGCACCGCCTGCAGCAGGATGAGGTCGCGGAACCGCTCCAGCAGATCAGTGGCGAAGCGCCGGGGGTCGTGCCCGGCATCGATCACCGATTCGACCGCACCGAACAGTGCCGCGGCGTCGCCGGCGCCCAGCGCGTCGACGGCGTCATCGATCAGGGCGACGTCGGTGGCCCCCAGCAACCCCAGCGCCCGCTGGTAGGTCACCCGGCCCCCGTCGGAACCGGCTACCAGCTGATCCAGCACCGAAAGGGTGTCCCGTGGCGAACCGCCGCCGGCCCGGATGACCAGCGGATACACCGCGTCGTCGACGACGACACGCTCCTGTTCGCAGATCCGGGCGATCAGGCCGCGCATGGTGCGCGGCGGCAGCAACCGGAACGGATAGTGGTGGGTGCGCGACCGAATCGTCGGAAGCACCTTCTCCGGTTCGGTGGTGGCGAAGATGAAGATGAGGTGCTCGGGTGGTTCTTCGACGATTTTCAGCAGCGCGTTGAAGCCCGCGGTGGTCACCATGTGGGCTTCGTCGACGATGAACACCCGGTAGCGCGACTGAGCAGGCGCGTAGAAGGCGCGGTCGCGCAGCTCGCGGGTGTCGTCGACGCCGCCGTGGCTGGCCGCGTCCAGCTCGACCACGTCGATGCTGCCCGGGGCGTTGGGTGCCAGCGCCTGGCAGGAATCGCAGACACCGCAGGGAGTGGCGGTGGGACCCTGCGCACAGTTCAGCGAGCGGGCCAGGATCCGCGCCGACGACGTCTTCCCGCAACCGCGCGGCCCGGAAAACAGGTACGCGTGGTTGATCCGGCCCGCTTCCAGGGCCACCGACAGCGGTTCAGTGACGTGTTCCTGCCCCACCACTTCGGCGAAGGTTGCCGGTCGATACTTGCGGTAGAGGGCCACGGTGAGCAGGCTACTTTGGCCCGGTGACGATGCGCGCCGCGGAGTCGCGCGTGATCGCGCGGCGGAGTGGCGCGAGGAGGAGGCGGGCAATCAACCACGCCCGGTGACGATGCGCGCCGCGGAGTCGCGCGTGATCGCGCGGCGGAGTGGCGCGAGGAGGAGGCGGGCAATCAACCACGCCCGGTGACGATGCGCGCCGCGGAGTCGCGCGTGATCGCGCCGCGGAGTGGCGCGGACCACTCGTGGCCTGAGCGGGGTTGAAAATTGGTCGCCCCGTCAATCCCTGTAGTAATTGATTCGGGCAATCATGATTCGACGAAAGCCGGTGGCACTCACCAGTCACTGCTGCACCTCACAGGAGCGTTGCGCAGCGAGGAGTCTATTGATGACATGTGGGACGTGCACGTCACGCACACAACGGGGTTGATCGTGTGATCAACAACGATCTGGTGCCGGTCGGCACCCCCATCGACCTGGAGAACTGCGCCCGGGAGCCGATCCACATTCCCGGCAGCATCCAGCCGCGCGGGGTGCTGGCGGTGGTGCATGAACCCGACTTCGTGGTGCGCCAGGTCAGCGCCAACGTCGCGGATTTGCTCGGCCGCCCTACCGAGGCCGTGCTGGACCGGCCGCTGTCGAATCTGATCGGCACCGCCCAAGCCGCCCGGGTCGAGCAGACGGCGTCGACTTTCGGCGATCTCCGGCAACGCAACCCGCTCGAGTGCGATATCGATGTCGGCGGCGAAACGCGGGCGTTCGACGTCATCCTGCGCCGCGAGCCGGGCGGGATCCTGCTGGTTGAACTCGAGATCGCGTACGGCGAACGCCCGTTTTCGTTTCCGAACACGTACCAGGCGGTACGCAACTCCGTCGAGGAGCTGAACCGGGCCACCACGCTCACCGAACTGTATGACACCACCGCGGAATCGGTCCGCGCGCTCACTGGCTTCGACCGCGTGATGGTGTACCGGTACGACGAGGACTACAACGGCGAGGTGGTCGCCGAATCCAGGCGCGACGACCTCAACTCTTTTCTCGGCCTGCACTACCCCTCGACCGATATCCCGGCCCAGGCGCGGGCGTTGTATGAGAAGAACTGGATTCGGCTCATCTCCGACGTCAACTACACGCCGGCTCCCCTGGTCCCCGCGATCGACCCCGCCGGCGGCCAACCGTTGGACCTCACCTATGCCACGTTGCGCAGCGTCTCCCCTATCCACATCGAGTACCTCCAGAACATGGGTGTGCACGCGTCCATGTCGATCTCGTTGCTACGACACGGCCGGCTGTGGGGCCTGATCGCCTGCCACCACTACGCCGGGCCACACCTGCCGCCGTACGGCACCCGGGTGGCGGCGGAGTTCCTTGGTTCGACCCTGTCGCTGCGACTGGTCGACCGGTTCGAAGACGACCAGTTGCACCAGCGGTTAGCTGCTAATGCGGTGCTGACGAAATTGATTGCGGCCACGCTGGACGACAGCGAGTCCCTGGCGGCGGCGCTGCTCGGCGCGCCGAACCTGCTCGACCTGGTGCCAGCTGACGGAGTCGTCGTCAACATCCAGGGTGAATACCGGGTCATCGGGGCGGTGCCGCCGCCGGAGGTCGCATCCATGGTCGCGGCGTGGGCCCGCGGCGCGGGCGAGGAGGTCGCCAGTACCGAGTGCCTGACCCAGGAGTTGTCGGCGCTGGATCTCGACCCGAAGCTCGTCGCCGGGGCGCTCGCTCTCAACCTGCCCGACGGACAGTACGCGATCTGGTTTCGCCGCGAGGTCCAGCGGTCAGTCGACTGGGGCGGCGACCCGCACAACAAGGCCATCGCGATCCGCGAGGGCAGCGACGGCATCCGGCTCAGCCCGCGAAAGTCTTTCGAGCGGTGGCGCGAGATCGTGCGGGAACGCAGCGAGGCGTGGACGCCCAGCGAAGCGGATTCTGCCGAATCGCTGCGCCGCCACCTGGTCGAATCGCTGTACCGCCGCACGCGCGGCGCGTTGCGCATGGCCGAGACCCTGCAGCGCAGTCTGCTGCCGGAATCGATCCCGAAGCTGGACAGCTGGCAGCTGTCGGCGCACTACGAGCCGGCGGCGGGCGACAACGTCGGCGGCGACTGGTACGACGCGTTCGAGCTGCGCGACGGCCGGCTGATCCTGCTGCTCGGCGACGTCGCGGGTCACGGTGTCGCGGCGGCCGGCACCATGGCGCAACTGCGCAACGCGCTGCGCGCGCAGCTGTTCGGCGGCGCCACGCCGGCCGAAGCCCTGAACCAACTGAACGACTTCTCGGTGCACATGTTGCCCGGCGCGTTCGCGACCGTCATCGTGGCGCGGATTGACCTCGATTCGGGGCTCGTTGAGGCGGCGTGCGCCGGCCACCTGATGCCGTACCTGACGAATCCGCGGGTGCTGGCGGCCTCGGTCCAGCTTTCGCCGCCGATCGGCATCCGCGGGGTGACCTACGCCTCGAGCACGTTCACCATCGGGCCCGGCCAGGGGCTGGTGATGTACTCCGACGGCTTGGTGGAACGCCGGGGCGAACCGATCGATGCCGGTCTGGACCGCCTGGCCGAAACTCTCACCCGGGTCGGCAACGCCTCCGCGTCGCGGATCTGGTCGGCGATGGCATCAGTGATGGGTGCCACTGACGACGACGTCGCCGTCGTCAGCCTGCGGCGGCCCTGACCGCCAGCAGCGATTCGGTGGCGGCCAGCAGCGCGCAGGTAGCGAGCCCGTCTACCGCGTTGCGTAAATCTGTCAGTGACGGGAACGACGGCGCGATCCGGATGTTGGTGTCGTCGGGATCCTTGCGGTACGGGAAGGATGCGCCGGCCTCGGTCACGGCGATGCCGGCGTCCTTGGCCAGGGCGACGGTGCGGCGCGCGGTGCCGGGCAGGACGTCGAGGCTGATGAAGTAGCCGCCCTTGGGGTCGGTCCAGGAGGCGATCTTCGACCCGCCGAGCCGCTGCTCCAGGATCTCGGCCGCCAGCGCGAACTTCGGCGCCAGAATCTGCTGGTGGCGCAGCATGTGCAGGCGCACCCCGTCCGCATCCCCGAAGAAGCGCAGGTGCCGGAGCTGATTCACCTTGTCCGGGCCGATCGATTTCTTGGCGGCGTACTGCAGATACCACGCGATGTTGCCCAGCGACCCGCCGAAGAAGCTCACCCCGGCGCCGGCGAAGGTGATCTTGGACGTGGAGGCGAAGATGTAGGGCCGGTTGGGGTTGCCGGCCTTGGTGGCCAGGCCGAGGACATCGACCTGACGGGTGAAGTCGTGGGTCAGCGTGTGCACTGCGTAGGCGTTGTCCCAGAACAGGCGGAAGTCGGGGGCCGCGGTCTGCATCTGCACCAGCCGGCGCACGGTTTCCCACGAGTAGGTGATCCCGGTGGGGTTGCCGAACACCGGCACCGTCCACATGCCTTTGATGGCCGGGTCGACCGCCACCAGCTCCTCGATCAGGTCGACATCCGGACCGTCTTCGAGCATCGGAACCGGGATCATCTCGATGCCCAGGGTCTCGGTGATGGCGAAGTGACGGTCGTATCCGGGCACCGGACACAGGAATTTGACGCCGGCCGGCTCTTGTATCCAGGGCCGCGGCGAATCCACGCCACCGTGCAGCATGGAGTAGACGACGACATCGTGCATGAATTCCAGGCTGGCGTTGTTGCCGGCGATCAGGTTCTGCACCGGAAGGCCCAACAACTCGGCGAAGATTCCGCGCAGACCCGGCAGTCCGTGCAAACCGCCGTAGTTGCGGGTGTCGGTGCCCTCCGGGTCTTTGAATTCGTCTCCGGGCAGGTTCAGTAGCCGGTTGGACAGGTCGAGCTGCTCGGGTGACGGTTTCCCTCGGGTCAGGTCGAGCGACAGCTTCTTGGCCTGTAGCCCCGCGTACTCCTGCTGGTGGCGCGCGTGCACCGCCGACAGATCTTCAGGGCTGAGGGAATCGAGCGAAGCCATGCGGCCCTTTCACCGTCGTGACATGAAGGGGACCCCGCGCACCCGACAGAGCCCATTGACCCTTGCTGCCTTCCGGCCCTGGGGGAGTTCACAGGATAGACGCCGCGCGGGGTCCATCGGCGAGTGTAGTACCTGGCCGCCGACCTGTTCTTGGCGACTCGTCAGCGGCGGAGGCAGGTGCCGGAGGCACTCTGCGCGGTCCAACGGCTACCATGACCACGGAGGATTCGCCTAGTGGCCTATGGCGCTCGCCTGGAACGCGGGTTGGGTTAACAGCCCTCGCGGGTTCAAATCCCGCATCCTCCGCTGTATGGTCTGCCGGGTGACCAGGGCGGATGTCTATCCTGGTCGCCTGTCGGCAGCAGAGTGATCTGCCTGAGGAGGGGTATGGGGCGCAAAGTCGCCGTGCTTTGGCACGCGTCGTTTTCGATCGGCGCCGGCGTCCTCTTCTTCTATTTCGTATTGCCCCGGTGGCCCGAACTGGTGGGTGACACCTCGCACGGCCTGGGCAACGCCCTTCGCATCCTGACCGGCGTGCTGATCGGTCTGGCCGCGTTGCCGGTGGTGTTCGACCTGTCGCGGACCCGCAAGCCCGAACTCGGCGTGCCGCAGCTGGCGTTATCGATCCGGACGTGGGCAATCGTGGCCCACGTGCTGGCGGGGGTGCTGATCATCGGTACCGCGATCAGCGAGTACTGGCTCAGCCTGGACAAGGCCGGTCAGTGGTTGTTCGCGATCTACGGTGCCGCCGCCGCCATCGCGGTGCTCGGGATTTTCATGTTCTACCTGTCGTTCGCTGCCGAACTCCCGCCGCCGCCGCCGAAACCGATCAAGCCGAAGAAGGACAAGAAACGCCGCGTCCGGGGCAAGCAGCGGGGCAAGGTCGCCGCCGCCGACGTCGAAGACGCTGAGGAAGATGAGCTCGAAGACGAGGCTGACGGAACTGAGGACGCCGCCGAGGGCGCCGATTCCGACATCGCGGACGCAGAAGAGGTCGAAGCGGCAGAAGAGGTCGAGGCCGACACTGTCGTAGCGCCGAGCGCCGAGGCCGAACCTGTCGAAGCGGAGACCGTCGAGGCACCCGCGGGTGTCAGCCTGGACAAAGACTCCGACGATGAGCCGGCACCAGCGGCCAAGGCTGACGGGAAAGACGCACCGGCGGAAGAAACCGTCGAAGCCGCCGTGCAGCCGCGGTTGCGCAACCGCCGTCCGACTGGCAAGACCTCGCATCGTCGGCGACGCACCCGGGGTGGGGTCACGGTCGAGGAATAGGGCCTCAGCGGTTCTTCAACCGTTCGACGTAGGCGGCCACGCCCTGCTGAGTCTGGTCCGATGCCCACACCCGGCGAACCTCGCGGTCGATGTCGGTGCCGGCGTCGATGCGCGCCAGCGTGGGCGCCCGCAACTGTGCTTTGGTGTGGCTGTACGCCGCCGCCGGGATCTCACCCAGGTCGGACGCCTCGGCAACAGCCGCGTCGAGCAGATTGTCGGCGACGATGCGATGGGCCAGCCCGCGGGCCACGGCCTCGTCGCCGCGGTAACTCCGCCCACTCAGCAGGACCTCTTCGGCGCGGTCACCACACGCGTAGCGCATCACTTCGAGCGCGGCGACCGGGAACGGCACCCCCACCCGGACCTCGGCGGCGCCGATCTGGGCGCCCGGAGCAGCCAGCCGCCAATCACAGGCGCAGGCCAGCACGCATCCGCCGGCTATCGCGGCGCCGTTGATCGCGGCCACCGTCGGTCCCGGATACCGGAACACCGCGTCGAACGCACTCGACAACGCCGGAACCAATTGGTCGGTGTATGCGGCCCCGCCCGCCACGAGGCGGTTGAGGTCTACCCCGGCAGAAAACACCCGACCGGCGCCGGAGAGGACCAACGGTGGCCCGCCCGATCGTTCCTGTTCCCGCACAGCCTCCGTCAGCTCACCGAGGAACTCGACGTCGAGGGTGTTCACCCGTCCCGCCGACAACGTCAGTACCCGCACCCCACCCACAGCTTCGATTTCGATCACGCTCACTACTACACCAGAACTACTGCGACTGCGGTGATTCCCCAGGGCGGTAGCTGCGTTGCCGTCGGTCTCATTTGTTGGGATCGGTAGCGATCGCTGCGGGCTGTACTTCAGCAATGACGACGCCATCGGGGCGGCGCATGACGGAAGGAAGTCCGATGAAACGTGTTATCGCTGCTGCGATTGGCGCCCTTGGCTGCGCTTCGGTGTTGGTGGGCTGCTCCAGCGGCGGCCAGACGGCCACCCCGGCGCCGAACGCGCCGGCGAGTGTGTCCACCGGCGGCGGAAAGACCGAGGTCAAAGTGGCCGGCGCCGACCTTGCCGGCCTGGACCCCGCCTCGGTGACCTGTGTGAAGCAGGCCGGGAAGATCAACATCGGCAGTGGATCCACCGGTGGCCCCCAGCAGGCGCTGGCCGTGGTGATGACCGACGCGAACCCGCCGACCGTGGACTCGTTGGCGCTGGTGGTCGAAGGCAACGCACTGTCGGTGGCCGACAGCATGGGCTCCAAGGTCGGTTCGGCCAAGGTTTCGGTGGACGGCAAGACCTACACCATCACCGGACAGGCGCAGGGTGCCGACCTGAAGAACCCGATGGCCGGCATGATCACCAAGGACTTCAGCATCAAGGTGACCTGCGGCTGATGCGCCGCGGTTCGGCCCGGCGGGCGTGCGACGCACGTCCGCCGTTCCGGGTGGTCAGACGGACTTATGATGCAGCCGTGTCGATCGGTGACGACCTGCAGCGCGCTCGTCATCTGGGGTGCGCCGCCGAGGACGAGGCGGCCCGCGATCTGTTGCTGTCGCTGATGCCGCGGACCGAGCAGGAAGATCGAGACGACCTGCTACTGGAGGTGTTCGCTCAGCTCGGCGAGATCTACCTGGTCCGCGGCGCGAATGACGGAGTGCGGGAATGTATTCGACGGATTCTGGACCCGTTGGCAATCTACCGTGCAATCCTGGCCGGGACCATGCCGGAGGCCGCGGCGCAGGTGCACATCTCGCACACCGCGATCGCACACATGGTGTGCCGTTACACCCGGCGGGCCCAGTTCCTGCAGACGGGATTGGCTGCGGCACAAGGCGATCACGAGGGGGTCGAAGCAGCGCTGGCTGCCCTGACCGATTCCGACGACGCCTTTCCCGATCTCGTCGCCGAGCACCGGCAGTTACTCTGCTACGCCCAGCTGCTGTCCGCGACGGCTCTGTGCGACGACGATCTGCACGTCCGGTCGGTACCGCTATGGGAACGGGTGCTCACCTGGCTGGATGGTGCGACGGACGGCGGTGCATACGCCGATCACCTCTGGGTACTGGCAGCCATCGGGTACGGCAGGTTCTGCGTCGAGACCGGACGCCTTGTCGAGGCCGAGCCCTGGTTGCGCCGCGCAGACGCCCGGGCACGGGCACGCGGCTGGGAGCTCGACTGCGCCAGAGCACAATTGGAGCGGGCAGCGGCCAGCTGGTCGGTCGGTGACCATCACACGACCGAGCAATTGGTCTCGGCGGCCTATCCGGTGATCGCCCGCTACGCGCGGGCCCATGAGGTGTCGCGCTGCTGGCTGTACCTGGGCCTGACCCGGCTGTCCGGCGGTGCACTGGAGGCTGCCGACGAATGTTGGGAGCATGCCGAACGGCACTGGCGCGAATTGGGCAAGCCGCTGCATTTACACCGTATTCTGCTGCAGCGCAGCTGGATTGCGATATTCTGGGGACGGTTCGCCCAGGCAGTGGAGCTGATAGCCCAAGCCCGGGAGCTGCTCGACTCCTCGCCACGCAGCAGCTGGCTGCAGTACGCATTGCTCGACAATCAGTTGGGCACTGTGTGGCGTGCAGATGCGTTGGCGGATATGGGTTTTGATGCCTATGGAGATCCCGACGAGCCGTTGCGGCACGTCGAGTACCGCCACCTCACCTCACTCGGCGTCCTGCACGGCGAGGGCGGCACCCGGCAGCATCGACGAGCGATGACCAAGCTCGAACAGGCGGCCGACCTCAAAGTGCCCGCGGCACTGGCCGTCGACTCGGTGCGTTATTCGATCGTCGATGCCGATGCGAGATCCCGCTGGGCGAACCATGTCGCGGCACCCGTGCTGGCCGGTGCCATCGCGGTCGCCTGGGAGTCGGAGAACACCGCGTTGCTCAGCGAGCTCGTCGAATATCACAGTGCGCGTGGTACTTTCCACAGCGACCTGCCAACCCGGCAACCCGGCGAGTGGGAGTCGACGGCCGTGCCACCGGCGGTCACCGGGAGAGCGGACGAGATGGCGACGGCAGCCGCGGGGCCGGTCAGGTCGGGCGGCAGGTCCCTGATCCGGATCGGGCCGTTGCCTCCGTTGCAGATGCAGCCGGACTCGGCGCCGATCCTGGATCGGTATCGCGCGCTGGCGCTGCAGCGGTACGGCCGGCAGGTCACCGCCGCCGAGCCACCGTGGTCGACCTGGCATGACTGACTCGGTGACGCTCATCCTGCGCTACGCCGATCTGGGCGTCGCCACCTATGCGAGCCTGCGGGTGGTCGGCGATCCGTCCAGCACCGTCACCTGGGTGATCGAGGAGCCAATCCTGTTGGCCGCCTTACAGGAACTGGCCGACGCATTACCCGAACCGGTCGGTGCCGAGAACCGGCATGACGCGATCGAACGGGCCCTGACCCGAGGTCCGTTCGCGTCGCCTATGGCCGAACTGACCACCTCTTACATCCTCGGTGCGCTGTTGATCGGAACGGCCGGGTGGCAACTGCTGACGCAGTGCGTGGCCTCGCCGCGGCCCAGGTTGTTCGTCTCACCCAGCGCCCGGTTGGCGCGGGTGCCCTGGGGTCAGCTCGCGCTGCCCAAGTCGGGGCCCAGCACCGCAGAACTGGTTCAGGCCCGCCACGGCGCATTCACCGCCAGCGGTCCGACGGCCGCCCACATAGCTTGGCAGCTGGCCGATATCGAGCAGCACACCGATGGCTATCGGCTGATGGAGTTGGTCGACATCCTGTTGGCGGTGCCGCAGCACATTACGCACGCACCTCGCGTCCCCGCGCAATGGCGCGCCCGGCGCGTCGGGCCGGCGGTACTGATCCTGGATCCCCGGGTTCCGGGCCAGCGACCCGACTCGGCCCTCGGATCGGTGCTTGGCAGACCGTCCGAAAAGACTGCGCTGGCCAGGCATTTCGCTGCCCTCAAGCAACACCGCGCGGTGTTGCCCCGCGTCGACACGGCTGTCGAATTGTTCCGCCGTCCAGACGCCGACCGCGACTGGTTGGCGGGACTGCTTGCGCAACAACCAAGCCGGCTCCTCTACGTCGGTCACGCGAGCTCGGCCGACGGCGCAGCTGGGCACGCAGACCGAGCTTCGCTGCACCTGGCATGTACCGCCGCGATCCCCGGAGACGCCGCGGCGATCGGCGACCATCGGCCGTTGACCGCCTCGGATCTGATGGCCCTGCGATTGCCGGTACCACCGCGGGTGGCGCTGCTGGCCTGCGCATCCGGCGGTGACTATCAGTTCGACGAAGCGACCGGTCTGGTGGCGGCGATGATCCTGTGCGGGGCACAGTTGGTGACTGCCACGCTCTGGTCGCTGCCCACCACCGCGGCATACCGACAATTCGGCACGGTCGCCGCCGACCCGACCGATCAGTTCCCGGACCCGATGTCCGACCTGGTCGCTGCCGTCGACGACGCACACGAGGAGGACGCCGCGGGCTGCGCCGTGAACCGCTGGCAGCGCGCCCAGCTGCGGCGCTGGCGAGACGGTGATGTCACCGCCAGTCCGCTGTACTGGGGCGCGCTGGTCACTTTCGCCGTCGACCGGGCGCGGTGACCTTAGGTGGGGGCCAATTGCGCTGTCCGCCCTGCGGATACGACCAGCGCCGCGGACCCGACCGGCTACCGAACCCAACTTCGCAGATACCGATATCGTGCCCGGTGCCCCTATTCTGTCGTCATGAGCGCCGATCCGCAGGAGGTAGCGGCTGCCTTCTACAGCGGAAACGATCCCGGTTATCCCCGCCGTGCGGTCATCGATCGGGGCTGGCGCGCAATCGGTTCCGGTGTCGAGGTGCTCAGCAGCGATGATGGCGGGCCGTTGAGCAGGACCGTGAAACGCATCATCGATCCCCTAGTGCTTCGGCTGCGGTCCAATCCGCAGTATTCGGCGCCGGTGGTCACAGCCGGCACCGCGGCGGCCATGCATGACCTGATCGTCGGGAATTCCGTCCAGTTACGCTGCGCCGCAGCCTGGTTCGAGGTGCTCAAGATCGAGCGGCGTCGATTGCGGATCCGCAGCGGCAACGCCCAGGAGCTGTATTTCCCGGTGTGCTTCGAGCTCGCGGTGACCAGAGGCGCACCCGCGCCGCAAGACCGCGAGACCGCTGGTGCGGTGCTGCAGGAGATCCACCGCGGCCGGGACCGCACTGCGGTCGAGGTGCTCAACGATTACATGGCCGATCCGCAGGTCGTCGCTACCTTGGCAGCCCAGCTCCAACGGAGCTGGTGTGATGTGCGGGCGCAGGACGCGGTGCTCGAACCGTTTCTGGCCGAGTTGGCCACCGTGCTCGGGCCGGCCGACAGTCACAACGCGACCACTGCGCGCCAACGGGTGTGGTCGGCGGTAATAGCCGACACCACGCCATACAACCTGGGTGCCCTGGCCCGCGTCCACGAGGCCGAGCTGCCGTGGTCCATCGTCGAGCTGGGCTTGAGTTCTGTTGCGCCACAACGCCCGCCGGAAATTGCCGGTGGCGCCGACAGCGACCGCCCGCTGGATCGCACGGTGGTGGGTCGGGTGCGGTCGACACTGCGGCGCACCCTGGACCGGGACGCCTTGCCCGACATCCCGCTACTGTGCGCCGAGGAGGTGGACCGGGCGAGCGCGCCCTGGGGTCTGCTGGCTGAGGACAAGCAGGCCACCATGGTGGCCGGCATCGAGGTAGCGGTCGGACTGGCGCCACTGGACCGCACGGTCACCGCCCGCTACGCGCTGGCCGCGCAGATCCAGTCCCGGTTGCGCAAGGAGGCCTACGTCCTGCACGCCCGACGGTATGTGGCCGGGAACGGCCCGATCCACCCGCGCCAGCAACAGATCATCGACGATCTCGCCGCGTTCGCGCAGCCGTATCTGAGCCGTTTGTGGGCACGCCTGCATGGACGCGACGTGTGGCAGGAACCGTGTGCAGACGTCGAGGACGTCCGCGCGTTGCTGGACGGCGTCGCCAGGTCGGTGAGCCTGGATCACCGGCAGCGGATCAAGTCGATGCTGGAATTGCAGGTGGCGGGGTGAGGGTTGTCGACGATCCGCTCGGGCAGCCGGCTCCGCTGGTCGCGGTGCTGGAGGTCAGCGGTGCCGTGTTGTCCTGGCTGGTGGACGAGCCGGCCGCGGACTCGCCCACCGTGACCTTCACCGACGTGGCCCGCGCCGACTGGTTGTGGCGCGTCGTCGGGTCAGCTGGTCACCTCGCGCTGATCGCCGGCACCGGGCCGGTCGAACTCGACGTGGCAGCCGGTTCGATGGAACCACTGCGCCGGTTGGCGATCGGTCATTGGCTGCGGCGCTGGTGGCCGGCCAGTCGGCGTGACGGCATTCCCGGTCTTGATCAGCCCCTGCTCGACGCCGAGGTGGCGCTGCTGACGGTCGGCCTGCAGGACTTTTTCACCGACGACACCCTGGATTCGGACGTCGCCGCCTTGCTGAGTCCGCACGGCGCGGCGCTGACCGCCCACCTGGGCACCGGCGATCCGCGGGTTCGCGAGTTGGTGCGGGCGGGGTCCGAGCTTGCCGACGAGGTCGGCGTCGACGGTGACGGATGGCCGGAACTGGCTGTCGCACTGCAGGATTCGAAGATCACCGGGACTGTTCCGGCCGGACGACGCGACGACTACGCGCTGGCTGCCGGCGCTGACGCGGGTCCGCGGTCCGCCGCCGCGATCGGCCGCGGAGTCGCGTCGATCAACTGGGCCGCGGTGCCGCCGGGCGTGTTCGACGCGGCTGAGGACACCGTCGAGTGGAGTGTGCAGGCAGCGGGTCCGGCGGTTGTCGCCGTCGTCCGAACGGCCGTCCTGGGCCCCGGCCCGGCCACCGACATCGCCGTGCGGGTGAGGTCGGGGAAGGTCAGCGGCGCCGGCGCCCTGGATCCCGGTGGCCGGGCCACTGTTCCCCTGTTCGATGCGCAACAACAGGCGCTGACAGAGTCGGCCGCCTGGAACCAGGACTGGCCCGCGACGTCCGTGGTCGTCGGCGTGCCGGTCAGCGAACCCCGCGACGTACGCGACCGGATCCGCCGCTGGGTGCGGCTGCGACTGGACCAACCACCGCCGGACGCGTTCCTCGCCGAGATCCTGGCGGCTGAAGCCTCTTACTGAGCGCGTCTAACCTGCCTATGCTGAGCGAGTGCCCAACAAATATCGCGTCGTGCAGTGGACCACCGGAAACGTCGGTACCAGCTCGCTACAGTCGATCGCCACCAACCCCCAGTTCGAACTCGTCGGTTGCTATGCCTGGTCGGCGGAGAAGGTCGGCCGTGATGCCGGTGAGTTGGTCGGCATCGACCCGCTCGGCGTGCCGGCCACCAACGACGTCGACGAGCTGCTCGCCCTCAAACCGGACTGCGTGGTCTACAACCCGATGTGGATCGACGTCGACGAGTTGGTTCGCATCTTGTCGGCGGGGGTCAACGTGGTGACGACGGCGTCGTTCATCACCGGACACAACCTGGGCGCCGGGCGGGACCGGATCGTGGAGGCGTGCGAGAAAGGTGGCGCGACGATGTTCGGGTCCGGGGTGAGCCCCGGCTTCGCCGAGCTGTTGGCCATCGTGTCGGCGATGGTGTGCAATCGCGTCGACAAGGTCACCGTCAACGAGGCGGCGGACACCACGTTCTACGACTCCCCGGACACCGAGAGGCCGGTCGGGTTCGGTCAGCCGATCGACAACCCGGAACTGCCGCAAATGGCGGAGAAGGGGACGGCGATCTTCGGCGAGGCGGTCCGGTTGGTCGCCGATGCGCTGGGCGTCGAGCTGGACGAGGTGCGGTGCGTGGCCGAATTCGCCCAGACCACCGAAGATCTCGTGATGGAATCCTGGACCATCCCCGCGGGATGCGTCGCGGGGACTTACATCAGCTGGCAGGGCATCGTCGGCGGCAACACCGTCGTCGACCTCAACGTGCGGTGGCGCAAAGGCCAGACCCTGGAACCGGACTGGCAGATCGACCAGGACGGCTGGGTCATCCAGGTCGACGGCCAGCCGACGGTGACCACCCGAGTCGGCTTCCTGCCGCCGCCGTACTTCCAGGCCACCACGCTGGCCGAGTTCATGGCGATCGGACACATCATGACCGCCATGCCCGCAATCAACGCGATACCGGCGGTGGTGGCCGCCGCGCCCGGCATTGCCACCTACGCCGATCTGCCGTTGACCCTGCCGCGCGGAACGGTGCCGCGCGGCGCCTGAATAATGGCATCGGCCAGCGGGTATGCCTCCCCGCATGGCGAACAACAGATTGAGCAACGCTGCCCAGTACTGGGGCGGCAGGGCTAAAGAAACCGTCGGCAGGCTCACCGGCAACCGGCGCACCGAGTTCGAGGGCATCTTCGACCAGACCAGGGCAAACGTCAAAGACACCGGGTTGCGCGCGCGGGACGCGTTCCGGCGCCAGCAGCGACGGGGGCTGGGCCGCGGGTTTCGAGGTGGGTTTCGGGGCCACCCGCAATCGGGTATCCGCTGACGGTCAACGAAATAACCGACAGGAGCGCTGACGCAGATGAGCACCGAAGACAAAGCAAAGAACAAGATCGAAGACCTGGGCGGCAAGGCCAAGGAAGCTGTCGGTCGTGTCTCGGGCGACCGGGATACCGAAAACGAGGGCCGCGTGGACCAGGCGAAGTCGAGCCTGAAGGACGCCGGCGAGAAGATCAAGGACGCCTTCAAGAAATAAGTCCTCTCCCAAGCTGTCCCGCGCGAAAAATCCGCGCGGGACAGCTTGTTTTCTGGCCTGGTTGAGGTGCCGGATTCTGGCTATCCCTGGCTGATCGTCATGGAAAGGTTTCGCATATGTTCGGCACCACTGTGCTACGCCGGGTCGCGGTCGCGATCGGAATCACCGCGCTGGTCGGCGCGTTTGCCCTGCTGTCCGAGCCGGCGCCGGCCGCTTCCGCCGCGCCGTGCCCGGACGTCGAGGTGGTATTCGCCCGCGGCAGTGGTGAGCCCCCTGGCCTCGGCGGAGTGGGCCAATCCTTCGCAGATGCGCTGCAGACCGCGATCGGTGCCAGGTCGCTCGGCATCTACGCGGTCAATTATGCCGCCAGCACCGACTTCAGCAGCAGCGACTTCGCCACGACCGTCATCGACGGTATCCGCGACGCGGGCGGGCACATCCAGTCGATGGCGTCCAGTTGCCCCAACACCAGGGAGGTGCTCGGCGGTTACTCCCAGGGTGCGGCACTGGCCGGCTACGTGACTTCACCGGCCGTCCCGGCCGGCGTACCAGCCTCGGCGGTACCGCAACCGCTGTCGCCGCAGGTCGCGAGTCACGTTGCGGCGGTCGCCCTGTTCGGCACGCCGTCACCGCAGTTCCTGAGCCAGTACGGGGCACCCCAGATCACCATCGGGCCGCTGTATCAGGCCAAGACCATCCAGCTCTGCGCTGACGGGGACAACATCTGTTCGGGCGCTCCCGGCCCGCCGGGATTCGAGCACATTTCCTATTCCGTCAACGGCATGACCAATCAGGCAGCCGAGTTCGCCGCCAGTCACCTGTAACGGCACAATCGCAACATGCGTGTGCTGGTAACTGGCGGGACGGGATTCGTGGGCGGCTGGACCGCCAAGGCCATCGCCGACGCGGGCCACCAGGTCCGGTTCTTCGTCCGTACCCCGGGCAAGCTGGAGACTTCCGTCGGCAAACTGGGCGTCGACGTGTCCGACTACGTCCAGGGCGACATCAAGGACCGCGACTCGGTTCGGGCGGCGCTGACCGGGTGCGACGCCGTCGTGCACAGCGCCGCCCTGGTCGCCACCGACCCGCGCCAGACTCCGCAGATGCTGAGCACGAACATGGACGGCGCCCGCAACGTGCTCGGCCAGGCCGTCCAGCTGGGCCTGGACCCGGTGATCCACGTGTCGAGCTTCACCGCGCTGTTCCACCCCGGGTTGGAGACACTGCGCGCGGACCTGCCGGTGGTCGGCGGCACCGACGGCTACGGAACGTCCAAAGCGCAGGTGGAGATCTATGCGCGCGGCCTGCAGGACGCCGGCGCGCCGGTGAACATCACCTATCCCGGGATGGTGCTGGGCCCACCCGTCGGCGACCAATACGGCGAGGCCGGCGAGGGCGTGCGGGCGGCACTGCAGATGCACGCGATCCCGGGTCGCAGCGCGGCCTGGCTGGTGATCGACGCTCGCGACGTCGCTGCGGTGCATGCCGCGCTGTTGGAACCGGGTCGCGGACCGCGCCGGTACATGGTGGGCGGGCATCGGGTGCCGGTCGGCGACCTGGCGGACATGCTGGGCCAGGCCGCCGATACCACGATGCTCACTGTCCCGGTGCCCGACACCGTGCTGCGGGTCGCCGGCAGGTTGCTCGATCTGGCGGGCCCATACCTGCCGTTCGAGAATCCGGTCACAGCCGCGGGCATGCAGTACTACACGCAGATGCCGCAGTCCGACGACTCGCCCAGCGAAGAGGAACTGGGAGTTTCGTACCGGGATCCGCGTACCACGATCGCCGACACGGTGGCCGCCCTGCGCGGCTAGCTCAGTCGTCCTCGTCGTCCGGGTCGAGCAGCGGCGGCAACGGCGGTGAATTCTTCAACCAGTCTTTGAGCCTCAGCAATCCGTTGATCAGAATCCCGAGGCCCAGCAGCACGGCCGTCACCACGATGATTGCGGTGGTCACGCTCTCTATCGTGCCAGGAATTGCGCGTTACGCGGCGGGCTCGACCTCGAGTCCGACGTGCACCTTGTCGATACCGCCGCGCACCAGCGAGTGCACATAGAACCACGGGGCGTGATACCAGTACCGCTTGAGCACGGCGTTGTAGACCCGGCGGGTTTCCGATTTCGGCAGCACCCGCGCGACACCTTCGACGGCTTCGCTCTTCGGCTTGCCGAGCGCGCCGCTGCGGGCGATGGTCACCCGGGGGGTGTTGCGAATCCGCTTGACCTTCCACGAGTTGTCATCGGTGATGATCAACAGCTTGTCGCCATCGGGGACGCCCCAGATTGCCGTGGGCTTGGCGCGGCTGTCTTTGGTGAAGGTGGTCAACAGCAAGTACTTGGACTGGATCACGTCCTTGAATCCCAGAGACATGCCGAGACAATTCCCGCTGATCGAGCTGTCTAACCGTGCTGTCGGCCACATGGCCTCACTGAATAGGTTCGTCACCCAGGACGGTGGTACGCAACATCTCGCGGGGCGAATCCGGGTCGTACGGCGCGGCCCGATGCAAGACGCCGCGGTTGTCCCAGATCACGGTGTCCCCGACCGACCAGTTGTGGCTGTACACCCGCTCGGGCACCGTGGCCCGTTCCAGCAGCTCCGCCAACAGATTTCGGCCCTCATCAAGATCCATACCGACCACATAGTCAGCAGAAGCGCCGAGCACCAACGACTTTCGGCCACTGCGATGCGTCCACACCAACGGGTGTTCGTGGGTGCGCCGGGACCGCCAGCGCGCCAGCTGCTCCGGGGTGGGGTCGGGTGTCACCCGCCGTTGCGAGGCCTCCAGCGAGTGGACCACCCGCAACGCGCCGTAGCGCTGTTTCTCTTCTTCGGTCAAGGCATCATATGCCGCATAGGAATTGGCGAATTCGGTCTCACCGCCCCACTCGGCAACCTGGACGGCCGACAACACGGTGGCCTTCTGTGGGCACTCGTCCCCAATGGGGGTGCACCCGTCGATGTGCCAGTCGAAGGTCGCCTTCAGGTAGGCGGCTGACGCGTTCTTGGCCGGGTCCAATGTGATCGGATAGATGCCGGCGACGGGGTGGTGGCCGTCGGAAGAGTGGTCGACCTCGCCGAGACGACGGCAGAAGGCCACCTGCGCCTCCGGGTCCAGTCGCAGATCCCGGAAAACCAGAACTCCGTTGTCCTCCAACGCATCCAGGATCGCCTCGGCGCTGGTGTCGTCGGAGGCCAACCGACCCGGGTCCAGGCCGGTGACTTCGGCGCCGACCGATTGGTTGAGCTTGGTGATGGTGAGCAGACTCATGTCGGTGTTCCCCTCGGAGTACGTGATCAGGGCGTTGGTTCGCCGGTGCGGACCATCACCGCGTCCGCGGCGTCGGTCGGGGCAGGTTGATGCATGATCTCCACGGCCATGGCGACCATGATCAGCGAATAGATCAGGTGGAGCAGATTCAGCACGTCCTCGGGCAGGTCGTGGAGGGCGAACTTGTCGCAATACTCGATCGCCTCTTCCAGGCGCGGGAAGAACGCGTCGTAGAACTGACGCATCTCGGGCATGGTGCTGGCCAGTCGCTGGTTCCACCGTTCGGTTTCGGTGGCCAGACACCAAATCTTGGCGTAGTCCTCCAGCTCGGCAAATGCACTGGGCAGCAATGGTTCCGGCACGATCACACCCCTGCCGGCGCCGGTGCGATTTCGCGCTGATACGACTCCACCCAGTCCACCACGACCTTGTGCAGATGGCGTACCAGGATCTCCTGGTCGTTGAGCGGGAAGTCGTCGACGATCCCGTATTCGAGCGCGGCCTGGGTGCCGCCGAGCATGCCCGCGTCCTGCAACGCGAATTCCTTGAGCACCACCGAGGCGACTTCGTGCTCGATGCGTTCCCGCACCGTGCTCGCCGGAGAGAAGTAGGTGTAGGCCTCGAATCGATGGGTGTTGTAGGAGGTCGGCCAGTACCGGTAGAGCAGATACCAGCCGCCGTAGATCAGGATCTCGGTGTTGGGGAAGATCTGGAAGTTGCTGATCCCCCACGGGTCGATGCCACCCGGGTTCAGACCGGCGGGTAGTTCGCCGATGTCCGGGGTGCGCCAGGGACCGACCAGCCCGCTGCGGGTGGCGCGCTCGATCGGGTACATGTACTCGGGCGGCAGCAGCCAGCGACGCCGCCCCGCCGTCGACACCAGCCGGTGCGGTCCGTCGAGTTGGAAATGACCGCAGGTGAATCCGGCGTTCGGGTCGCGAACCTCCGGGGGCACCTGCTGGGTGTGCAGCGAGGGCACGTGGTAGTACTCCTGGAAGGCGTCGGCGAAAATCTTCCAGTTGCTGTTGTTGTGCGCGACCCACTCGTAGCGTTCGGTCAGCTTGCCGAAGGGGTAGTCGTCGAGGCCGGTGATCATCGGGCCCAGGAATTCGCGCAGGGTCTGTCGCGGTTCGGGGTCGAAGTTGATGAAGACGAACCCGTTCCACACCTCGCAGTGCACCGGGGCCAGACCGTGCTCGGCGGGATCGAGGTCGAAGAACTCCGAGGACTGCTGCACGTATTTCAGCGCACCGTCCAGGCCGTAGCGCCAGCCGTGATACTTGCAGGTGAACTGGCGGCAGGTGCCGCGGGTCGGTTCGTTGGGAAAGTCGTTCCACACCAGCTTGTTTCCGCGGTGCCGACACACGTTGTAGAAAGCTCGGATGACCTCGTCACGACCCTTGACCAGGATGATCGAGACGCGCGCGACCTCGATCTCCTTGGTCAGGTAGCTGCCGATCCGGGGCAGTTCCTCGACGCGGGCCACGTTGAGCCAGGCCCGTTTGAACACGGCTTCGCGTTCCAGCTCGTAGAACTCCGGCGACGTAGAGTCAGCGAAAGAGACTGGGCCGGTGCCCAATTCGGGATAGTGCTCGGTCCAGGAGCCCTCAGCCGGTCTGCCTTCTCGCGTCATCGGTCCACCTCTCTCACATCACCGCTCCGCCATTGACTCCCAACACCTGCCCGGTGATGAAGCCGGCTTGTTCTGAACACAGGAATCCGACGGCCGCGGCGATGTCGGCGCCGGCGCCCAGCCGGCCCATCGGGATATTTGCGGCGATCTCCTCGTTGGATTTGAGGTATCCGGCCGCCTGCGCGCGATGCTGCATCGGCGTCTCGATGCCCGACGGCGGAATGTTGTTGACGGTGATTCCCTGCGCTGCGTATTCGCGCGCCAACGCTTTGGTGAGCGTGATGACCGCACCCTTGGACGACGCGTAATGCGCGGCGAAGGGAGTGCCCCGCTGGGCGCTGGACGACGAGATCATCACGATGCGGCCCCAGTTGGCGGCCAGCATGTCCGGCAGGGCCACCTGGCAACAGTGGAAGGTGCCGTTGAGGTTGACGTCGACGATCTGGTTCCAGGATTCGGGGGTGATTTCGAGGAACGGTGCCAACCCGAACAGGCCGGCGCTGGTCACCAGGACCGAGACCGGTCCGAGTTCGCTGCGTACCTGGGCGAATGCCCGCTCGACGGCGGGTCGGTCGGTGACGTCGGCCTGCACCCCGAGGGCGGTGCAGCCTTGTGCCCGTAGGTCTTCGGCGACGCGGTGCGCCGCCTGCTCGTCGATGTCGAGAACGGCGACCCGGTGCCCCAGCCGACCCAGTTCGTGGCAGGTCGCTTCACCCATGCCCGAGGCTCCGCCGGTCACCACCGCCACCCGGCTCACTCGTACACCACCCGCACGGTGGGAGTGGTGGGCAAGGCCTGGCAGGTCAGCACCCAACCTTCGGCCACCTCGTCGTCCTCGAGCGCGTCGTTGTTGATCATCCGGGCGCACCCTTCGGTCAGTTGGGCCATACACGTTCCGCAGGAACCGATTTCACAGGACGACGGCGGTTGCAACCCGGCCATGCGGGCGGTCTGCAACAAGGTGTCCCCGGCACTGTAGGAGACGGTGGTGGAGCGTCGGTTCAGCTCGATGGTCACCTCTTCGGTGACTGTGCTGTCGGCTACAGCCGGCGTGGGATCAGGCATGATGCTCCCACAGTATCAAGTACTTGCGATAGGTATCAAGTACTGAAGACACTGACGGCCGATCAGACGTGGTCTTTGACGAGTTCGTGGCCGGTGCCCTTCTCGACGACGCGGCTCAGCAGGTCACGCAGGGTTTCCTGCTCGTCGCCGGTAAGCACGCCGAACACCTCCTCGTGCGCGGCCACCGCGTCGCTGACCACCGTGGTCACCACGTTTTTCCCCTGGTCGGTGAGGTGCGCCCGCAGGATGCGCTTGTGTTGCGGATCTTGGCGGCGCTCCACCAGTCCGCGGCGTTCCAGCGCGGTCAGCGCGAGCTGCACTCCCTGCGGCGTGATCAACAACCGTCGGGCCAATTCGGCGCCGGACAACCCCGGTTCGTTGAGAAGCTGACGCAGCACACCGATCTGGGCGGTGCTGACGCCGTGCGAACTCACCGCGTCGTTGACGGTGGTGAGCGAGAAGTAGAACGCCTGTTTGAGCAACCACAGCAGGTTCTCGGTGAGCTCCATCGCCGGATCCTGGTCCTGGGCGATCATGTCGGCACCTTGACCAGCTGGCCGTCTTTCATCACGAATGACACCTCCAGGGTGGTAGCGATGTCGCGGGACGGGTCGCCGGGCACCGCGATGATGTCGGCGAGGTAGCCCGGCGCGAGGCGGCCGAGTTCGTGGTCGGCCTCGACGAGTTCGGCGGCCACCACCGTGGCCGACCGGATGGCCTGCATGGGCGTCATGCCGCGCGAGACCAGCGCCCCGAGTTCCTTGGCATTCTGGCCGTGCGGGATGGCTGGTGCGTCAGTGCCGCAGGCGATCCGGACCCCGGCGGCAATCGCCCTGGGCAACATGGCCTTTGCGCGGGGAAAGACTTCTTCGGCCTTCTTGCGCAACTCGGGTGCGATCCGGTCGATCGCCATCGCCTCGGTGAGGTAGGTGGTGGAGACCAGAAAGGTGCCGTGGTCGACCATCATCTGGATCGTGTCGTCGGAGGCCAGGAAGCCGTGCTCGATGCAGTCGATACCGGCTCGGATGCACGCCCGGATCGCACTGTCCCCGACCGCATGCGCGGCCACCCGCACCCCGGCGCGGTGCGCCTCGTCGGCGATCGCGGCGAATTCGGCATCGGAGTACTGCTGGGCACCCGGAGCGGTGCTGTGCGACATCACTCCACCGGAGGCCGAGACCTTGATCAGTTTGGCGCCGTGCCGGACTTGGTAACGCACACAAGCGATCACGTCGGGCACGCCGTTGGCGATGCCCTCGGCGATCGAGAGCGGCATGATCCCGGGCGCCAGGCGCTGAAAGACGGTCGGGTCGAGGTGCCCGCCGTAGGGCGTGACGGCGTGGCCGGCCGGATAGATCCGCGGGCCGGCGTGCCACCCCTGCTCGACGGCGCGCTGCAGAGCGACGTCGAGCAGGTAACCGCCTGTCTTGACCATGAGCCCCAGGTTGCGCACCGTGGTGAAGCCGGCTTCCAGCGTGGTGCGCGCGTTGACCGCGGCGCGCAGCGTGCGATAGGCAGGGTCATCCTGGACGCCGTGCATCGGGGCCGGCAAACCCTCCGGGCCGCCGGGACCGCCGATGAACAAGTTCAGTTCCATGTCCATCAGCCCGGGCAACAGCGTCACGTCCCCGAGGTCAATGACCTCAGCCGAATCCGGCAGTGCGCCTTCGGGATTGACGGCCAGGATGCGATTCCCGTCGACCACCACCACTGCGGGTGAGCGGACCTGCCCGGCATCGACGTCGGCCCAGCGCTCGGCCCGCAGGACGGTGCTCACGGGTAGGGCTCGGACACGCAGTCCAGGGTGGAGGCACCCGAGTCGGGCACGCGTGGCTGCTTCCAGCACTCCACCGGGAACGACACCATGATCATCGAGTACAGCAGGTGCATCAAGTTCAGGACGTCCTCGGGCAGGTCGTCGAGCGGGAACTTGTCGCAGTAGCTCAACGCCTCTTCGGCGCGCGGGGTGATCGCGTCGTAGAACGCCTTCATCTCGGTCATCGAACTGGCGAGCCGTTTGGCGTAGCGCTGCGGTTCGGTGGGCAGACACCAGTCGACGAAGGGTTCCAGATCGGCGAATTCGACTGGCAGAACCGGGGACTCGATCATCAGACGCGCACCCCGGCACGCTGTTGGTAGTCCTGGATCCAGGCCGCGGTCTCGGTATGCAGATGCCGGATCAGGATCTCCTGATCACAGAGCAGGAAGTCGTTGATGACGTTGGACTCGATCATCGACTGAGTCGCTTCGAGCGTGTTGGCGTCCTGCAGCCCGTACTCCTTGAACGACACCGCGGCCAGCTCTTGCGCGACCCGCTCGCGCGGGGTGCGCGGCTGCGGAAAATACAGTGTGCCTTCGAAGATGTGGCTGTTGTACGACGTCGGCCAATAGTGGTAGGTCAGATACCACCCCTGCCCCCAGAACAGGATGACGAAATTGGGGAACAGCTGGAACGAGTCCAGGCCCCACGGTTCACATTTCGCGGGATTCAGACCGGCCGGCATCTCACCCAGATCCTGCTTGTCCCACGGCCCGAACAGCCCACTCTGGCAGATGTCCTCGATCGGCTTGCGCATTTCTTCGGCCATCTCCCAGGCCCGCACCCCCGAGGTGCTGACCAACCGGTGCGGACCCTCCAGCCGATAATGCGGGGCCTCGAATCCGGCTTCGGCCGCGGCTTTCGAGTACGCGGTGGGCGACTGGTTCGCATGCAATACCGGTGCGTGGTAGAACTCCTGGAACGCATCCATGTAGAGCTTCCAGTTCGCCTTCACCTCTGAGCGGTAGTACCAGCGCGAGGTCATCAAATCGAATGGATAACCTTCCAGCGCCGTCACCATCGGACCCAGGAACTCGCGCAACGACTGTTCGGGCTGCTTGGCGAAGTTGACGAAGATGAAGCCTTCCCAGACCTCGCAGTGCACCGGCACCAGGCCGTACCGACTCTTGTCGAGGTCGAAGAACTCCTCCTCCTGCTGGACGAAAGTCAGGTTCCCGTCCAGGTCGTACCGCCACGCGTGGTACTTACAGGTGAATTGGCGACACACCCCGCGGGTCTCCTCCAGCGGCATGTCATTCCACACCAGCTTGTTACCGCGGTGCCGGCAGACATTATGGAAAGCGTTGATCTCACCGGACGTGTTGCGCACCAGGATGATCGAGGTGTTGGCTACCTTCAGTTCTTTGGTGAAGTAACTGCCCTTACGTGGAAGTTGTTCTACCCGACCGACATTGAGCCAGGCGCGTTTGAAGATTGCGGCGCGCTCCAGGTCGTAGATCTCGGGGCTGATCGAGTCCTCGTAGGACACCGGACCGGTGCCCAAGTCGGGGTAGTGCTGGGTCCAGCTGCCCTCCGGGGGCTTGGGGAATCGGGGCATAACGGCTCCTGTCCATACTCCGTCGGGCCGACGGTATATGCTCGTCCCGGTAATCGCAAGTAGTTGATACTGGAGGGTCTGGATGGGATCGCAGGTTTTCGAGGTCATCTCCCCGCACACCGAGAAGCCGATCGCCGAGCTGACTGCCGCCGGGGCCGCCGACGTCGACGCCGCCGTGCAGGCAGCGCGGGAGGCCGCCGACGCATGGGGACGCACCGAGCCGTCTCAGCGCATCGCCGCCGTGCGCCGGCTCACCGAGATCTACCAGGAACGGCGCAAGGAGATGGCCCAAACCATCAGCTCCGAAATCGGCGCTCCCATCACCTTCGCCAAGCGTGCGCAGGTAGGCCTGCCCGCGATGATGATGGGTGCGTTCTGCGACCTGGCCGAGCGTCACCCGTGGGAAGAGGCCCGCGCCGGCTACTTCGGGGCCGACGTGCGCGTCCGCAAGGAACCGGTGGGTGTCGTCGCCGCCATCGTGCCGTGGAACATGCCGCAGTTCCTGATCGTCACCAAACTGGTGCCCGCACTGCTGGCCGGTTGTGCGGTGGTACTCAAGCCGGCACTCGAATCACCCTTGGACGCACTACTTTTGACTGAAATGCTGGGTTCGGTCGACCTACCGCCCGGTGTGGTCAGCGTCGTCCCCGGCGACCGCGAAGTCGGCGAGCTGCTGGTCTCGCACCCCGGTGTGGACAAGGTGTCGTTCACCGGATCCACCGCGGCCGGGCGCGCTGTCGCGGCCGCGTGCGGTGCCAACCTCACCAAGGTCAGCCTCGAACTCGGCGGCAAATCCGCAGCGGTTGTCCTCGACGATGCGGCACCCGACAAGGTCGCCGCCGGAGTGCGATCGGCCAGCCTGGCCAACAGCGGCCAGATCTGCAACGCGTTGACCCGGGTGCTGGTCCCCGAGCACCGCCAGGACGAGTACGTCGACGCGCTTGCGGCCGAGATGAGCGGGCTGCGGGTGGGCGACCCCGACGACCCCGAAACCCAACTCGGCCCGCTGGTCTCCCAGCGCCAGCAGAGCCGCGTGCGCGATTACATCGAGCTTGGCCAACAGGAGGGCGCGCGACTGGTCATCGGCGGTACCGAGATGCCCGACGGCCTCGACACCGGCTGGTACGTCAAACCCACCCTGTTCGCCAATGCCGACAACAGCATGCGCATCGCGCGCGAGGAGATCTTCGGTCCGGTCATCACCGTCATCGGATACCGGGACGAAGACGATGCGGTGGCCATCGCCAACGACTCCGACTACGGCCTGGCCGGCTCGGTCTTCACCGGCGACACCGACCGGGCGCTGGCGATCGCGCGCCGCATCCGCACCGGAACCCTTGGCATTAATCAGGGCTACACCATGGACCCGTTCGCGCCGTTCGGCGGCGTGAAGGGCAGTGGCTACGGGCGGGAGCTGGGCCCGGAGGGCCTGGACGCCTACCTGGAGACCAAGTCCATCGCCATCTGAGCACTCAGGGGTGGCGGGCGGCTTCTTGCACCAGTTGCACCCGGGAGCTCAGGCTCAGCTTCTGGTAGACGTGCGTCAGGTGGGACTGGACCGTGCGGGGTGAGACGAAAAGCCTTGCGGCGATGTCGTTGTTGCCCAGTCCCTCGGTGACCAGTCGCACCACGTCGCGCTCGGTAGGGGTCAGCTATTCCCGCCCGCTGGCCGATTGGAATACCGCGCGTAAAACATCGGCGCAAACGCGGAGATTGCAGACTCAGGGACGCGGAGGTTCGGGCTCTAGGCCTTCTTCCGGTCGGTATCCCGACTGGGCTGGACGCGTTTGGGTTCGCCCGGCATCTTCGGATAGTTGGGCGGATACGGCATATCCCCCAGGCCGCGCTCTTCGTCGGTCTCGACAAGCTCGAGCAACGGCGTCAGCGACTGCGCGTGATCGTCCATGCCGGCCCACGGATCGTCCCGGGCGGCGACGAAATCCGGCACCGTGGCCATGGTGTAGTTATCCGGGTCCGCCTCGGCCAGTTCGTCCCAGCTCAGCGGCATCGACACGGTCGCGATCGGGGTGCGCCGCACCGAGTACGGCGACGCCATGGTGCGGTCGCGGGCGTTCTGGTTGAAGTCGATGAAGATCCGCTCCCCCCGTTCTTCCTTCCACCAGGACGTGGTGACCGCGTCCGGCGCACGCCGTTCCACCTCGCGGGCCAGTGCGATGCCGGCGCGGCGCACCTGAATGAAATCCCAGTCGGTGGCGATGCGCAGATAGACATGCACGCCGCGGCCTCCGGAGGTCTTCGGATAACCCACCAGCCCGAGTTCGTCCAGCAGCGGCCGCAGCACGTCCACCGCCACCGTGCGCGCCTCGACGAAACCGGTGCCGGGCTGCGGATCCAGGTCGATGCGCAACTCGTCGGGGTGCTCGGTATCGGGGCAGCGCACCTGCCATGGATGCAGCGTGACGGTACCCATCTGCGCCGCCCACACGATCGCCGCCGGATGGGTCACCTGCAACGCATCGGCCGTGCGTCCGGACGGGAAGGTGATCCGGCAGGTTTCCAGGTAATCGGGATGGTGTTGCGGCACCCGTTTCTGGTAGATCTCTTCGCCGTCGATGCCGTCGGGAAAACGTTGCAGGTGCGTGGGGCGGTCACGAAGCGCCGCCAGCATCGGCCCCCGGGCCACCGCCAGGTAGTACTCGACGAGTCGGCCCTTGGTGCCTTCCGTCCCGAGTTCGGGGAAGTACATCTTGTCCCGATTGGTCAACCGCACGGCGATGCCGTCGACATCGAGCTCTTCTGCCTTGGCCGCCATGAGTCGATTCCAGCACGCCGAGTTAGCAGCAGACCATCCCGCGGGGGTCGAAGCAGCTTCACGCCCCCGGTTCGCCTAGCCGAGGCCCGGCACAATGTCCCCCAGGCTGAAGGTCAGTGGCTGCTCCAGCTGTTCGTAGGTGCACGACCGTGGGTCACGATCGGGGCGCCAACGGTTGAACTGCGCGGTGTGGCGGAACCGTCGGCCTTCCATGTGGTCGTAGCGAACCTCGACGACTCGCTCCGGGCGCAGCGGCACAAAGGACAGGTCCTTGCCCGCGTTCCAGCGGGAGAACTCGTTCTTGCGGGGAGTGCGTTCACCCGCCTCATGTGCCGCCCAATTCCAGGGATGGCCATCGAAAGTGGTGACCAGCGGCTGCAATTCGGTGAACAACCGTCGACGCTCGGCCATCGGGAACGCACCGATCACGCCGACCGAGGCCAGCTGTCCTGAGGGGCCACCATCCTCGTAGAGTCCGAGGAGCAGCGAACCGATAGCGTCACCGCCGGACTTGTGCACCCGGTAGCCGGCGACGACGCAGTCGGCGGTGCGTTCGTGCTTGATCTTGAACATGACTCGCTTGTCCGGCAGGTAGGTGCCGGCGATCGGCTTAGCGATGACGCCGTCGAGGCCGGCTCCCTCGAATTCTTCGAACCACCGCTGAGCGGTGGCCGGATCCGTGGTGGCCGGCGTGACGTGGATCGACGGACCCGACCCGGCCAGCGCCTCGACCAGGGCGGCACGCCGCTCGCTGAACGGCCGCTTCGTGTAGTCCTCATCGTCAAGGGCCAGTAGGTCGAACGCGATGAAAGACGCCGGAGTGCGCTCGGCCAGCATCCGCACCCGCGACTCGGCCGGATGGATGCGTTGTTGCAATGCTTCGAAATCCAGGCCCTGTGCGCCGGCGATGACTATCTCGCCGTCGATGACGCAGCGTCGCGGCAACTCGGCTTTGACTGCCGCGATTAACTCCGGGAAGTAGCGGGTCAACGGCCGTTCGTTGCGGCTGCCCAGCTCGACCTCGTCGACATCGCGGAAACAGATTGAGCGGAAACCGTCCCATTTGGGCTCATACGAGGCCCCGGGCGGAATCGACTTCACCGACTTGGCCAGCATCGGCGAGACCGGCGGCATCACGGGTAGCTCCATCAGTTCATTGTGTTCACGCCGGCCAGCGCAGGACGCGCCGGGTCTTGTCGGATGAACGACCTGGCGCCGCTGAATGTTCGCGCGCGGTACGCCGGTCGGCGACGGGTACTGCATCGCGATCGCGGACCTGGCCTGGCCCGCACTTAGGATGTCGTGATGCTGCACGTGTGTGCGTTGTTCGTTGCACGTACTGCCGCGTTCGACGAACACGGCGCGATCAATGCCACGTCCATTCCGATGGCGTGGTTTCAGGTTGACCAAATGCCCTTGTGGGCAACAGTTCCCGTGGTCTTGGTGGTGCACGCACCTGCAGGTGGCGACTACGACCCTGACCTGCACGTCGTGTGCAAGGATCCATCCGGGCAACCGCTGGGATCCCTGCGGGCGACGTGGCACTGGCCCGATGACGCAAAGCTCGCGTCGAAGTACCGGTGTTTCACCCAGGAACTCTCGTTCCAGGTGGCGTCCGAAGGCGAGTACACGGTCGGGGCGTACTACGACGCCGACGGGAAATTCGAGTTGTCCACGCCGGTGCCGATTTCTATCGTTTTGCCCGATGCCACCCCAGACGCCGACAGTCCCGAATAGGCTGGCGCGATGCACGTTGCCGCATTGCTCGTGGCGGGCTCCGCCAACATCGACGACTCCGCTATCGACGCCACCCGTTTGCCGATCACCAGCTACGACGTCAACCAGGTTCCGATTTGGCTGACGGTCCCGCTGGTGCTGGTGGTCCATGCACCGGCAGGTGGGGATTTCGACCCGCAGTTGTTCATCGTCTGCAAAGATCCGGGCGGGACGATCCGCGGCACCGTCCGGTCGGCCTGGCAGTGGCCGGACGAAGAGGGCAAGCCGTCGAAGTACCGGTGCTTCACCCCGCAACTGTCGTTCGCCATCGAGACCACCGGTGAATACACCATCGGCGTCTACCGCGACGCGGAAGCCCTCGATCCGGTAGGCACTCCGATACCGCTGTTGATCAGCCTGGCCGGGCGCCGTTAAACCTCGACCCGCAGTGTCGACAGACCCCGCAAGTTGATGTTGGGTTTGTAGAGCGGTTCGCCGGCGAGCCGGGCGTTCGGGAAGCGGGCCGTCACCGCTGAGAGCGCCACCGTCGCTTCCAACCGAGCCAGCGGGGCCCCTAGGCAGTAGTGGACACCGCGACCAAATCCCAAGTGCCGCAACGAGGTTCGGTCCGGATCAAAGCTGTCCGGTCGATCGAACTCGTCGGGATCGCGATGCGCGGCGGCCAGCAGCAACAGCATCACGTCACCCCTGGCGACTTCGGTATCGCCAATCCTGATGTCGTCCAGGGCAATTCGACTCAACTGCTGCACCGGCGGGTCGTAACGCAGGGTTTCCTCGACGATCGCCGCGGCCCGACCGGGATCAGCGCCGAGCGCACCCCACTGGCGGCCGTCGCGCAACATCGCCAGGATCGCATTCCCGATCAGGTTCACCGTGGTCTCGTGTCCGGCCACCAGCAGCAGCAGGCAGGTCGAGACGATCTCCTCCTCGGTCAGTTGATCGCCCGATTCGTTGACGGCCACCAGCGCAGACAACAGGTCGTCACCGGGTTGGGCACGGCGACGGTCGATCTGGCCGTGCAAGTACTCGCGCAAACTCGCCCCGGCATCCAGCGATTCTTCGACACCGTCGTCTTGATCGTCGACCAGGAACGGGTCCAACGCCCTGGCCACCACCGCGGAGGCGCGGCTGAATTGCGGCTCATCCGCCAAGGGCACCCCGAGCAACCGGCAGATGACTGCCACCGGCAATGGGTAGGCGAAGTCTGCGACCACGTCGAAACTCCCCCGCTCGGCGATCCGGTCCAGCATGCCATCCACCAACGCGCTGATCTCGGGTTGCAGCGCACTCACCACCCGGGGCGCGAACGCTTTGCTGACCAATTTGCGCAGCCGGGTGTGATCGGGTGGGTCCAGGAACAGGAAGCCCGGCGGCACTTCCCGGCGCATCGCCTGGTCCGCCTCGATCATCTGCTGCGCCGCGGTCGACTTGAACTGGTCGCTGCTCGAGGCCGGATGCCGCAGCACCTCGTCGCAGTCGCGGTAGGTGGAGAACAGGACGAAGTTGCCGCCCGGCAGCTCGATGGGTCCGAGCTCGCGCAGCTCCGCGCACACCGGATACGGATTGGCGCGGTTTGCCTGGTCCAGCAGCCTTAGCAGCAGCGTCTGCGAGTCGGCCTGGGTTGGCGTCGATGGCATGCTGCCCATTGTGCACGGGGCGGCCGCGCCGCCCGGCGCACGTTGCATCAACGGGCTGTCGCGCGCCGCTGGCTGACCCGCGAAAGTGGTTGTCCGACACAGTCGCTCACGGAGCATCCTGACCCGACCCGGGCAGGCCGGGTTGGGCCAGCAGGCGATCGAGGAAGACCCGCTGCCCCTTGAGTAGCTTGCTTCGGGCCTGGGCCACCGGAAACCAGCCGACGCGATCGACCTCGGGGAACTCGCGAATCTTCCCCGACCCGCGCGGCCACTCCATTTCGAAGGTGTTGCTACGCGCATCGGTGATGTCGAGGTCCCCGCGGACGGCGAAGGCGGTGACCACTTTGCCACTGGGTTGTCGCACCGCACCGAGGTCGGTCCGCGGTCCGTCGGGCACCGGCAGCCCGATCTCTTCGGTGAACTCGCGCTGCGCCGTGGCCCACGGATCGTCGGAGTCTGCGTACTCGCCTTTCGGGATCGACCACGCGCCGTCGTCCTTGCGCGCCCAGAACGGGCCGCCCGGGTGCGCTATCAAGACGTCGACGACCCCGGCTCGTGTCCGGTACAACAGCAGACCGGCGCTCAGCTTCGCCACCCGCTCGATGTTAGGTGTACCTAACGTTCGGCTACCCTCGAACCGTGTCTCACCAATCCGAGCCCGTGACCATCGAAGCCCCCAACGCGGGGTTCGATGCACCGAAGAGCTTGCGCGAGTACGCCATGACCACCGTCGTCAACATGGTCCCGCCGGTGTTGGCTTACTACGGCCTGCGCCTCTTCGGCGTCACGCCCTACCTGGCCCTGGTGGGTGCGATCGTCGTCGCGACCCTGCAGGGTCTGTACTCGGTGGTCCGCAAGCGCAAGGTGGAGTTTCTCAACGTGGCTGTGCTGGTGTGCGCCGCCGTCTCCCTCGCGGTCGCGTTCACCACTAAAAATCCGCGCATCGTCCAGGTCACCGAGCTCATTCCGGCCACGTTCCTGGTGTGGTCGGTGGTCGTCAGCGGTGTGCTGCGCAAACCAAGTTCCAAGGTGATCACCGGTGCGATCGTGCCCAGCCTCGCGGAAGCGGCGCTACCGCAGCGCGGCTGGTCGGAGCGGGAGATCCGCGACTGGCACAGCCTGCACACCCGCCTGTGCGTGCAGCTCGGACTGGTCTGCGGGATGTTCCCGATCGCCGCGGTCGCGTGCATCTTCGCTCTGCCGGTCGACATCTCGCAGATCCTGATCGTCACCACCGGCCCGATCCTGCTGGTCGCCTGCATCGGGACCGCCACCACCCTGCTGCGCCGATTCGTCCGCCGCACCGATCAGGCGGCTGCCGAGCGCGCCGCCGTCACCCCACAGGCGTAACACCGCGGTCGGGTTCGGACCGTCCAGTAGCGGCTGGTTTGTGCCGACGGTATTGACAGTCACTGCCATATCGTCATACATTGCCACCACTGCCCTCAGTTCCGTCGGAAAGGTGTCCCATGATCGCTGCGCCCACACTTCGCGTCATCCAGTGGGCGACCGGGGGCGTCGGGAAAGCCGCCGTCCAATGCGTGCTGAACCATCCGCAACTCGATTTGGTGGGTTGCTGGGTCCACTCCGCGGACAAGAACGGCCGAGATGTCGGCGAGATCGTGGGAGTCGACCCCATAGGTGTCACCGCCACCACCAACGTCGACGAGATCCTGGCTCTGGACGCCGACTGCGTCGTTTACAGCCCGCTGATCCCTAACGACGACGAAGTGCTGGCGATCCTGCGGTCAGGTAAGAACATCGTCACCCCAGTCGGCTGGGTCTACCCGGACCTGACCCATCCCCGACACCGGGCCGTCGCCGACGCCGCACTCGAGGCCGGGGTCACGTTGCACGGGTCGGGGATTCACCCCGGCGGGATCACCGAGCGCTTCCCGCTCATGCTGTCCGGGCTGTCCTCGGCGGTCACCCACGTGCGCGCCGAGGAATTCTCGGACATCCGCACCTACAACGCCCCGGACGTGGTGCGACACATCATGGGATTCGGCGGCACCCCCGAGGAGGCTGTGCAGGGACCGATGGCCGCGCTGCTGGAGCAAGGCTTCAAAATGTCGGTCCGGATGATCGCCGACCACATGGGTTTCCGCATCGATTCCGGCATCCAGACGCTTCAGGAGATCGCGGTAGCCACCGCCGAGATCGACTACGAGCCATTCGCCATCACTGCGGGAACCGTTGCCGCACGGCGGTTTCGGTGGCAAGCGACCGTCGACGGCGAACCGGTCATCACCGCCGCGGTCAACTGGCTGATGGGCGAGGAGAACCTGGAACCCGCCTGGAACTTCGGCGGCGAAGGCGAGCGGTTCGAGGTCGAGATCACCGGTGACCCCACCGTGAACCTCACCTTCAAGGGGCTGCAACCGCCCAGCGTCGCCGAGGGTCTGATCCGCAATCCCGGCGTGGTCGCCACCGCCAACCACTGCGTCAACGCCATCCCCGACGTGTGCGCGGCCGAGCCCGGTATCAAGACCTACCTGGACCTGCCGTTGTTCGCCGGACGTCCGGCGCCGCACCTCGCGGGCGGCAACCGATGATCCTGGACTCCTTTCGCCTGACCGACCGCGTCGCCATCGTGACCGGCGCCGGCGCCGGGATCGGTCGCGACATCGCGGTCGCGTTCGCTGAGGCGGGTGCGGACGTCGTCGTGGCCGCGCGCACCAGGTCCGATCTGGACGAAACCGTGCGGCTGATCGAAAAGACCGGTCGCCGTGGCCTTTCCGTCGTCACCGACGTGCTGGTCGAGGACGACCTGGAGCGGCTGGTCGCAGTGACCGTCGAGCACTTCGGCCGACTGTCCATCCTGGTCAACAACGCCGGCGGAACCCAGCCGCGCCCGGCCATGCAGACCTCCTCGCGGTACCTGAGCACCGCGCTGCAGTTCAATGCCGTCGCACCGTTCGTGTTGAGTCGCCTAGCCGCGCAGGCCATGGTGGACACCGACGGATCCGGATCGATCGTGAACATCTCATCCCGGTCCGGTGACATGGCGATGCGCTGCATGACGGCCTACGGCGCGGGCAAGGCGGCGCTGAACATGATGACTCAGGACATGGCGGCCGACCTGGCGCCCCTGGTGCGGGTCAACGCGATCGGTGTCGGTGGGGTGGCGACACAGTCGATGGATTTCGTGACGACCAACGACGCGCCGCGCACCGAGTTCGTGGCGAACACCCCGATGGGCCGTATCGGGACCCCACGCGACATCGCCGCCGCGGCGCTCTATCTCGCCTCGCCCGCCTCGTCCTGGGTGACCGGGGTGATCCTGCGGGTCGACGGCGGCACCACCAAGCCCTCGTTCGATCTGCCTGCGCCACCGCTGGTTTCGGCTCGCGCGCGGGAGAAGCCATGAGCGTGCTCGAGGATGTTTCGTTCTGTCACCTGGTCGTCGGGGTGACCGACATGGACCGCGCGCTGGGGTTCTATCGCGACCTGCTCGGCCTCGACGTGGTGTTCGACCAGACCATCTCCGGCGAGCCGTTCGACGCCGTCCTGCATTCCACCCGCAAGCAGCAGGGCCGGGTGGTCGGTGGGCTGCTGGGCGGGCTGATGATCGAACTGCTCTCGCTGGGGCCGGCCGCGCCGCACCACCAGCCGGCCCGTCCCGGCATCGCCGGCATACACAACCTGTCCCTGTCGGTCACCGATTTGGACGACACCCACCGCCGGGTTCGGGACGCCGGCTATGCCCCAGAGCAGGAGCCTTTCGAAATCAGCGGTGTGCGAATGTTTTTCGTCAAGGACCCGGACGGTACCGCGGTCGAGTTCATCGAACTGCCGGGCGCGGTACGCAGCACCTACGAGTTGCATCGTGGGGTGCCCCTGCGATTGGGCCCAGCCGGATGAGTTACTCGCACCCGGACTCGCTGCGCGGGCAGGTCGTCGTCGTCACCGGCGCCGCGCAGGGCATCGGCAAAGGGGTGAGCGCCGCACTGCTGGAACGGGGTGCCTCGGTGTTGCTGGTGGACATCCAAGACGACAAGCTCTCCGCGACCGCGGCTGAACTGCGAGCGGAATTCGATTCCGGAGAACGGGTTTCGACGCTATCGGCCAACCTGCGGGACGTGGACAGTGGGCCGCAGATCGTGGCCGCCGCCGTCGGCACATTCGGCGCCGTGCACGGCCTGGTGAACAATGCGATCGCCAGCAACGAGCCCAAGCCGTTCGTCGACATCACCCCCACCGACCTGGCACTCGGCTACGACGTCGGTCCGCGCGCCACGTTTCTGCTGATGCAGGCGGTATACCCGGTGATGGTCGCTGCCGGTGGCGGCTCGATCGTCAACCTCGGCTCGGGTTCGGGCACCGGCGGCGAACCCAAGTTCGGTGGATACGCCGCCGCCAAGGAAGCGATCCGCGGCCTGTCGAAGGTCGCGGCGCTGGAGTGGGGCCGCGACAACATCCGGGTGAACGTCATCTGCCCGTTCGCCGAATCCGACGGCGTCAAGCTGTGGAAGCAGCTCGCTCCCGACGACTACGCCAAGGCAGTCGGACGGGTCCCGATGAAGCGGATCGGGGACGTGCGTACCGATGTGGGTGCACTGGTTGCGTTCCTGCTGGGCGCCGATTCGACGTTCCTCACCGGGCAGACCATCCATGTCGACGGTGGGATCGGCAGCTTCCGGTGAGTGTCTCGGGGGAGTCGCTGCGGGACCGCCAGCGTGCCCAGATCCGCGCCGACATCCGTCGCGCTGCGTTCAGATTGTTCGCCGAACGCGGCTACGACGGTGTGACGACGGATCAGATCGCTACCGCCGCAGGCGTTTCCACGCGCACCTTGTTCCGGCACGTGACAACCAAGGAGGATCTGCTGCTGGCGCCGGCACGGCATGGCGGAGCCGAAGTGGTAAGCCTGCTCGAACAGCAGCCGGCCACCGAATCACCGGATGTCGCACTGGCCAATGCCATCGTCGGTCGCACCCGATCCTTCGGTGCGGCCGATACCGAGGAGTGGCGGTCGGCGCTGCTGGTGGCACCCGAAGTCCTGGAGCGGCTGCAGTTTCACACCGCTGATGACCGGCAGCGAGCCACCGGAATCACCGCGCACCGGATGGGTGTGGATCCTGACACCGACATCCGGCCAGGTCTGTTGGTGCATTTGAGTTTTGCCGCCGCCGATTTCGGGTTCCAGCGCTGGGTGCGGCAAGACCCGGCTCGGCAGCCGCTGGATCGCTGCGTAGCTGAGGCCCTGGAGGCGGTGCGAAGCCCCCGCTGGATTGCTGGTCGGGGCTGACGGCGTGGCCGCACCGTCTAGCACAGCGCTTCGGGATTCGCGATCCGCGTCGGAGTACCGTCCAGCCAGGCGGCCACGGCTTCGATGGCGTCGGAATAGAACGCGCTCAGCATTTCTCGCGTGACGTAGCCGAGATGGGGCGAGAGTGTCACGTTCGGCAGCGTCCGCAGCGGATGGTCGACGGGCAGCGGTTCGGTGTCGTAGACGTCCAGGCCCGCTCCGGAGAGTCGGCCCCGGCGCAGGGCTTCGACGAGCGCTGTGTCGTCGACGATCGGCCCGCGAGACGTGTTGACCAGGAACGCCGTCGGCTTCATCAGGGCAAGCTCGGGCGCACCGATCAGCCCGCGGGTGCGCTCGGATAGTACGAGGTGGATGGACACCACGTCGGACTGTTCGAACAACGCCCCCTTCTCGACCCACCGTGCGCCCGCTTGCGCGGCGGCATCCGGGGTCAGGTTCTGACTCCAGGCCACCACGTCCATACCGAATACGGTTGCATATTCGGCCATACGTTTACCGACTCGGCCGAGTCCGAGCAATCCCAAAGTCTTGCCGGACAATGTCATACCGGTGGTGCTCTGCCATCCACCACCGCGCATGCGCCGGTGCTCTTCGGCCAGATTCCGCACGGTCGCGATCATCAGTCCCCAGGCCAGTTCGGGTGTGGCGTCGCGCACCGCGCGGAATCGCGGATGCGCGAAGTCGGAATGGGCGACCAGTATCCCGTGCTCGGTAGCGGCGGCCAGGTCGAGGTTGGGCAGGCTGCGACCGACGATGGTGATGAGCTTCAGATTCGGCAACCGTGCAATGAGGCCGCGCGGGAACGCCATTCGCTCGCGCATCGTGCACAGCACGTCGAACGGCAGCAGCTCCTCGGCTGCCTCGTCTTCGGTCAGGTGCCGATCGAAAACCGTTATCTCACAGTGTTTCTGAATCTCCGACCAGTCAGCCAGCTGCAGAGCAAGACCCGCGTAATCATCCAGTATCGCTACCCGGCGCATCGGTGCCTGCTAATGCGCTGCAGTAGGTTTCGCGTCCCGCTGCGGTCCACGGTAATGACACCATGCGTCGCGGGTCGCGCTGTAGAGTCCGTCGACCATACGCGGTTCCGGGCGATCAATCACCATGGCGGCCTCCCCGTCGGCGTAGGCGGGCCAAGCGGCGCTGCCGGTCCGCGCGAACTCGACCCAGTGCTGTTGTACCCAGTCGCCGATGGCGCGGTGTTCGCGGCGTCCTCCGACCGCCAGCGCCACAGCACCCGCGCTGCCGAACAACAGCGGTACATCGGTGGCGTGGATGGCGCCCATCCCGATCCGGCGCAGCACCGGCGGGGCGTAATCGATCCGATAGAGGTAGGTCGGCGCGTGTCGGGCGTGGCCCTCGGCCGCGGCGATCATCGGCCGGACGAAGAAGCAATCCGTGGCGAGCCGGGTCAGCGTCGCCGCGCTGGGATAGTCCGGATAGTGCGCCAACACGTTTTTCCGGGCGGCGGGATCGGTTGCCGCGAACATGCGGTCCACCCGTGCCGGGGTGGTCGGGAACAGATCGACGAACGGCCGCACCGGCACCCAGCCGGCGTGCCCCATCTCGTCGCGCATCGACCCAATGATGAGCGGGACGCGGTGGGCGCGGCCGGCGCCGATCGCCGCCGTCGGATCTTCGGGCAGGAAGTCCCCGTCGATCACCGGTGCCAGCGCCATCTGACACGGGACGGTGCGCGCGGTCCGCAACATCACCCGGATCGCGGCCCGGGTGATCGCGGTGGGAGGCGCCGTGCGCAGCAGGGTGTGATCACCGCCGAGCACATCGACGACCTGACGCGCGGTGTCTGCGGCCTGCTCCGGCGTGCGCACCGCGTCGGGTATCGGACTCTGCGCGATCGCCCGCTGGAACAGACCCTGCGCAGCGGGCACGGCGAGGTGGGTCAGGACGGCGCTCGCACCGGCGGACTGGCCGCAGGCGGTGACGCAGTCGGGATCACCGCCGAAAGCTGCGATATTGCGCCGCACCCAACTCAACGCGGCCACTTGATCGCGTAGCCCCAGGTTGGACTCGAATTCCGTTGCGTAGCGGGAGAAATCGACGAAGCCCAAACCACCGAGCCGGTAGTTGATGGTGACGAGCACAATCCCGAAGCGCCGCACCAGCGGCGTCGGATCGTGCACCGGCAGCGCGGATGTGCCCTCGAAGTAGCCGCCGCCGTGGATGAAGACCAGGACCGGAAGCGGACCGTCGGTGCGTTTGGCGGGTGCGCACACGTTCAGCGTCAGGCAGTCCTCGTGCTGAATCTGCCGCTTGACGACGCCGAGTGGCGAGCTGAACCGGTGCGAGTGCGCGGCATAGGCGAACTGGGTCGCATCGCGCACGCCGGACCAGGGCGTGACGGGCTGCGGCGCCCGGAAGCGTAGCGGGCCGACCGGCGGTGCCGCATAGGGAATCGCCCGCCACATCTCCACGTCGCCGTGCCGTCGTCCGCGAACTACGCCTGACTCGACGGCTACCTCGACCACCGACCCAGTGTGCCGCATTGTCACCTGGTGTCGAGGATCTCCCCGGCTGCGCGGCGACCCGACGTGATGGCGCCGTCCATGTAACCGCACCACTGCTGGGCAGTCTCGGCGCCGGCCCAGTGGATCCGGCCGACCGGAGCGGCCAGCGCCTTGCCGAACTGGGTCAGCGCGCCGGCGGTGAGGCGTCCCCCGTAGCAACCACGGGTGAATTCTTCTGCCGCCCAATCAAGTTCGATGATGTCGAACGGCTCGGCGGCCTGTGGCCCGAAATATTTCACCAGCGCATCGATGATCAGCTTGCGGCGCTGCTCAGCCCGCAACCCGGCCGCATCCCGGGCATGGGCGCCGTCCATGAACCCGACCAAGACCCCGCAGGATGCGTCGGGCGGTGAGTTGTCCATGACAACACTCAACGCATCGTCGAGGCTGGTCACGAAGCCGCTCAGCCCGGCATCGCGCCAGAACGGTGTCGAGTAACCGACCTGGACCTTGATCACCGACCCGGCCGGGAACTGCTGGGTCAACGCGTCGCGAGCGGAAGGCAGCGGCGGCACATACCGAATCCGGCCGGCCAGGGTCGGCGGAATCGCGACGACCACGTGGCTGGCCGTCACCGTGCCCGAGCTCGCCGCGTCGGCGTCCTCGTAAGTGACCGTGACCCCATCCGGATCCTGCACGATGGTCCGGACCACCGCTCCCAACTGGACTCGGTCACCGAGTTCCGCGGCCAATCGCTCGGAGATCTGGTGCGTCCCACCCAGTACTCGCAGCTCCTGCGCACCGCCGGTCACCGCGAGCATTCCGGCCAAGCCGCTACCCGACCGCAGGTAGAACAACAGATGCAGCAACGAAAGTTCCGGCGTCTCCGCACAAAACAAGGTGGGCACCACGAGCCGGAAGAATCGGAGCGCGATCCGGTCGGAGGTTTGGGCCGTCAACCAGCCGTCGAAGGTCTGCCGATCCAGATCGGCAGCGTCCGCCGCCTGCCAGGGCGAGGCCGTCGGCACCGTGGCCGCCAGCGTCTCGAGCTCGCCCCAGACCCGGCCGATCTCGGCAAGGTTGTCGGCCGGAAGTCCGAACGATGCGTCGCTATAGCGCAACGTCTCACCATCGATGGCAGTGATCGCCTCACCGGTGTCATAGGTGGGGAACGTCTCGAGCCCGAGCTCGTCGATCAGCGCCAGCACCGTGTCCTGGCCTGGCCCGACCCACTGACCGCCCAATTCGACGGGAACCCCGTTGCTGAGAAACCCGCCGCGGTTGCGGCCTGCGACGCGATCCCTGGCTTCCAGGACGCACACGGACTTCCGGGCGGCGACCAGCTCGCGGGCCGCCGACAGCCCCGCGAGTCCAGCGCCGACGATCACCACATCGACATCCACCATTGCCTTCACCTTCCCAACTCATACAGTCGTATGACTTAGTTGGGCTTAAAACTAAGGCACTGCAGAGCCGTGGGCAAGAGTCAGTTGGAGGGGGACCGGACCACCGCGAGAGACACGACCGTCTCGACCAGCGCGTCGAGATCGGCCCTTGACCGGTCCGCGTCCGCGCTGATCACGTGCTGCAGGATCAGGCCGTCGATACCGGCGACCAGCAGCCGGGCCAGCCGATCAAAGGGAATCGTCGTGGTCTCCCCCGCCCGCGTCGCGGCCGACTCACACCACTGCGCAACGATTTCGATGTACCGCTCGTACTGCCAGCGCGGCAGTTCCTCCAGACCGGCCGTCCGCAACGCATGGGTGACGAGTTCGAGCTGTACCAACTGCAATTCGCGATGGTTGACCACCAACTCCGTCCAGAAGTTGCGCAACCCCACCCGAATCGCATGCTCCAGACCGGCTTCGAGTTCCGCCGAAATCCGCAGCAGTTCGGCGATCTCTTCCACGATGTCTTCGAACACCGCCCGCAGCAGACCCTGCTTGGACGGGAACACGTACTGCAGGGTGCCCAGCGGGACGCCGGCTTCAGTCGCGACTGCGCGCATGGTGGTGCCGCCCACTCCGTCGCGCATCAGCACTGCGCGCGCAGCGGCCACTGCCTGCTTGGTGCGTACCGCGGATTCGACGTACGGCACCGTATCTCCCATCCAGAACGACTGCGAGACATCCGCAGCGGTAAGTGGCCACTTCACCACATGCGTAGCAGATCGCTGCCATCGTGGTATGTCAACCATCCCCGCAAGGGATCTTCGCAATAGTCATCACAATCTAGGACCCGTTGATCAGTGTGGCGCGTGCCAGCGTCTGCTCGGCCATCTTCACGTGGGCAGCGTCGACGAGCACCCCGTTCACCCCGACCGCGCCGCGACCGTTGGCTTCTGCTTCCCGGTAGGCCGCGACATTACGCTTGGCTACAGCGATTTCGTCGGCGGTCGGCGCGTAGACACCGTTTGCGACCGGCACCTGGCTGGGGTGGATCGCCCACTTGCCGGTATACCCCATCAGCGAGGCCCGGCGCGCGTCCCGCTCATAGCCGGCGAGATCCTGATAGTCCGGGTACGGCGCGTCGATGGCATCGATGCCCGCGATGCGCGCCGCCACGATCACCTTGTTGCGCGCGTAAGACCAAAAGTCGCCGGGGTATTCGCCGAGCGGGACGAAGTTGGTGTCCACCCGCGCGCCCTGGGACAGCGAGAAGTCGCCCACCCCGAAAATCAACGCATCCAACCGCGGGCTGGCTACCGCGATGGCCTCGGCATTGGCCAGGCCTTCCACTTCCTCGATCAGCACTTCGAGGCGAATTTGCTTGTTGAGTAGCAACTTTGATTCGAGCTGTGTGAGCAACACGTCGACCCACCACACGTCGCGGGCGGTGCGCGGCTTGGGGACGATGATGGTGTCGAGATTCCGTCCGGCCTTGGTCACCACCTCGATCAGATCGTCATGGCACCACGGGGTGTCCAGGCCGTTGATCCGGATGGCACGGGCGGTGCTGCCCCAGTCGATGTCGTTGAGTGCCGCGATGGCTTTGGCCCGCGATTGTTCCTTGAACGCCGCGGGTACGGCGTCTTCGAGGTCGAGGAACACTAGGTCCGCGCCGCATCCCGCGGCCTTCTCGAACATGTTGTCGTTGCTGGCGGGCACGGCGAGTTCCGAGCGACGAAGCAGTCCAGTCATCAATGTCCTTCTCTCACAACACGCCACGGGCGTGCAGGTCCTCAATGTCGTTGGCACTCAGACCGAGTAGTTCGCCGTAGACCTCGGCGTTGTGCTGGCCCAGGCGTGGACCCAGCTGTCCGACGGTGCCGGTGGCCGCCGAGAACCGCGGCACCGGAGCCTGCACCGTCATCGCGCCTAGTTCGTCGTCGTCGACCGAGATGAACACGCCGCGATGGGTGAGTTGCTCGTCGTCGACCAGATCGGTGATGTCATACACCGGTGCCGCCGCCACCTCATGGGCCTGGAAAACCTCCATCGCTTCTGAAAGTGTCTTGCCGGCAACCCAATCCGCCACCACGGTATCGACCTCACGGGCCCGGGCCAGCCGGCGCTGCGGGTCGGAGAAATCCGCGTCATGCACCAGATCATCTCGCCCGATCGCCCGGAACACCCGCAGCGCCAACGCTGGTGAACTGCCCGACATCGCCAGCCACCGGTCGTCAGCGGTGCGATAGGTGTTGCGTGGAGCCGAGATGTCCCAACGGTTGCCCGACCGTTCCGGCACCAGGCCCAGCTGGTCATATCCCAGCAACGTCTGTTCCAGTAAACGGGCCAGGGGGTCAATGAGATTGACGTCGATGAGCTGTCCGGGACCACCGTGCACGTCGCGGTGGTAGAGCGCCATCAGCACCGCATACGCCGCGTTCAGCGACGCGACACCGTCGGCCAGCATGAACGGCGGCAGGGTCGGCGGCCCGCCGGCCTGTCCGGTGATATGGGCGAAACCGCTCATCGCCTCGCCGAGGGTGCCGAACCCGGGCCGTTCGCTCTTGGGTCCGCTCAGTCCGTATCCGGTGATGTGCAGCATCACGATTCGCTCGTTGACCGCCCGTAGACTCTCGTAGTCCAGCCCCCACTTGCGCAACGTTTGCGGCCGGGTGTTGACGATCACCACGTCGGAGTGCGCCACCAACCGGCGGGTCAGTTCCTGGCCTTCGGTGCACCGCAGATCCAGCGTGACGGACCGTTTGTTGCGCGACAACGACTTCCACATCAGTCCGACGCCGTCGCGCTGGTTGCCCCACGTCCGGATGGGATCACCGCACCCTGGTTGCTCGACTTTGATCACGTCGGCACCGAACTCGCCGAGATAGGTGGCCACCAGTGGCGCGGCCGCCAGGGTCGCAAGGTCCAGCACCCGCAGACCGTCAAGCATGGGCGCCCACCGGTCGTTGCAGGCCCAGGTGTCCCCGCAAGGTCGACGACTCGTAGGCGGTGCGAAACAGCCGACGTCGCTGCAGTTCCGGCACCACCATGCGCACCACGTCTTCGAAGGCGCCCGGCAGATGCGTTGCCGCCAAAACGAATCCGTCGCAGGCGCCGCTTTCGAACCAGTCCGCCATCTGATCGGCAACCTGCTCGCCGGTGCCGACAAATCGCGGCCCCTGCAACAGCGTGGCGCGGTGGCCGGCCAGATCGCGTACCGTCACGGTGTCGCCCCCGATATGGGTGCGCAGGTTCTGCACCAGGCCGCGGATTCCGGACGCCGATGCGATGAGTTCGTCGGTGACCGGGTCGTCGAGGTCGTGCCGGGCGAAGTCGTAGTTCATCAACTCGGACAACAGGGTCAGCGACGCCATGGGGTGCACCAGGTCGTTCAGGAACATCGCCTCGCGGTCCTTGGCGTGCGACTCCGACTCCCCCACCACGGCGTAGGCCATCGGGCAGATGCGCACTGAGGCGGGGTCGCGCCCGGCGTCTTCGATGCGTTGTTTCTGATCGGCGTAGTGGGTACGGGCCACGTCGATGCCCGGGTCGCCGGTGAAGATCAATTCGGCCCAGCGCGAGGCGAATTCGCGGCCGCGACCCGAGGACCCCGCCTGGATGATGACCGGCCGGCCCTGCGGCGTGCGGGGCACCGTCAATGGCCCGCGGGCGGCGAAGTACTGCCCGACATGGCCGAGTTCGTGCACCTTGGCCGGGTCGGCGTACCGACCGGAGCCGCGGTCGTGCAGGATCGCGTCGTCCTCCCAGGTGTCCCACAGGCCGGTGACCACGTCCATGAACTCGTCGGCACGGTCATACCGTTCGTCGTGACCCAGATGCGCATCGACACCGAAGTTCTGCGCCTCGCTGTCGTTGACCGAGGTGACGACGTTCCAGGCGGCCCGCCCGGCAGAGAGGTGGTCCAGCGACGCGAAGGTGCGGGCGACGTGGAACGGCGCGTAGTAGGTGGTCGAGTAGGTGGCACCGAGCCCGATGTGGGAGGTCGCCTGCGCCAGTACGCCCAGCACGACGCCCAGGTCGAGCTTGACCGGCCGCGCGCCGTACTTCACCGCCTCGTCCACCGACCCGCCGTACACCCCGGGCATGGCCAACCGGTCGTCGAAGAACATCAGGTCGAAGCAGCCCTCTTCGAGCTGGCGGCCGATCTTGGCGTAGTAGGACGCGTCGAGATAGCGGTGCTCGGTCGCGGGGTGCCGCCACGATCCGGCATACACCGAGGTGCTGCCCGCTTGCATGAAGGCGACGAGGGACATCTGATCGGTTCGCATAGTTCGGAATGTAACATCTGATATATTAGATTTCAAATGTCACGTTTGGTATGCTCGCTGGGTGGTAGGGATCGACATCTCCGGCACCGTGCGGGAGCGGGCGGCCCGCGAACTGCGCGACCGCATCATCACCGGCGCGCTACCCGCCGGAGCTCGTATCGACCTCGACGCCATCACCGAGGAGTTCGCCACCAGTCGGACCCCGGTCCGCGAGGCCCTGCTGGAACTGTCCTTCGAGGGCCTGGTCCGGGTCGCCCCGCGCAGCGGCGTCACGGTGATCGGCATCAGCCCCGACGACGTGCTGGACAGCTTCACCATCCTGGGCGTGCTGACCGGGCAGGCAGCAGCCTGGGCCGCGCAGCGCATCGAACCGGACGAACTGGCCATGCTGCGCGAACTCGCCGCCGACGTGGCCGCCCGGTCCGGCGACGACAGCATCGGCGAGGCCAACTGGCATTTCCACCAGAAGATTCACCGCGCCGCACACTCACCGCGCCTGATGGCCCAGATCAAGCAGGCCGCGCGGGTGGTGCCCACCAACTTCCTCACCCTATTTCCCGACCACGAGAAACACTCGCTCGACGACCATCAGGCATTGCTCGACGCGTTCGGCGACAAGGACTCCGAGCGGGCCCGCGCCATCGCCGAACGACACGTGCTGGACGCCGGACGCTCGCTGGTCGAGTGGTTGGAGCGGCGCGGCTAGGGTTCCTAGCGTGCCCGAGATTCCCGCGCAGTATCTGCTGTCGGCTGACGCGCCGAACCCGCGCACCCTGATCGACATCGTCGAAGAGACCGCCGCGCGCTACCCGGACGCAGTGGCCATCGACGACGGCGAGGTGCAACTCACCTACAGCGAGTTGCTCGAGGACATGAAGGCCAGCGTCACCTGGCTGGCCGGCCGCGGTGTTGGCCGCGGTGACCGGATCGGCATCCGGATGCCCTCGGGCAGTTATTCGCTGTACGTCGCGATCCTGTCGGTGCTGGCCGCGGGGGCCGCCTACGTGCCCGTCGACGCCGACGATCCCGACGAACGCGCCGAGTTGGTGTTCGGTGAAGCTGACGTGGTCGCGGTGATCACCGACAAAGGCATCCACCGCACCCAGGGCGCCTCGCGTGGCTGGCGGGCCGCGGCCCCGCTGGCCCGCGACGACGCCTGGATCATCTTCACCTCCGGGTCCACCGGCACTCCCAAAGGCGTCGCGGTCACCCATCGCAGCGCCGCGGCATTCGTTGATGCCGAGGCACGAATGTTTCTGCAAGACAACCCTATTGGACCCGGTGACCGGGTGCTGGCCGGGCTGTCGGTCGCGTTCGACGCGTCGTGCGAGGAGATGTGGCTGGCCTGGCGGCACGGCGCCTGCCTGGTCCCGGCGCCGCGGTCGCTGGTACGCAGCGGGATCGACCTGGGACCCTGGCTGGTGACCCGCGACGTGACCGTGGTGTCGACGGTGCCCTCGCTGGCCGCGTTGTGGCCGGCCGAAGCGCTGGAAGCGGTGCGCCTGTTGATCTTCGGCGGGGAGGCCTGTCCCGCCGAGCTTGCCGAACGCCTCGCCGTCGAGGGCCGCGAGGTGTGGAACACCTACGGGCCCACCGAGGCCACGGTGGTGGCCTGTGCTGCCCGCCTGGACGCGGCGGGACCGGTCAGCATCGGGCTGCCGCTGGCCGGTTGGGATCTGGCGGTGGTCGACGCCGACGGCGAACCGGTCGGCTACGGCGAGACCGGCGAATTGGTGATTGGCGGGGTGGGTCTGGCTCGCTACCTCGACGAGGACAAGGACGCCGAAAAGTACGCGCCAATCCCGACTTTGGACTGGCCGCGGGCCTACCGCAGCGGCGATCTGGTCCGCCTCGAGCGCGACGGGCTGTACTTCTGTGGACGCAGCGACGACCAGGTCAAGGTCGGTGGCCGGCGCATCGAGCTGGGTGAGGTGGACGCGGCGCTGATCAGCCTGCCCGGGGTCAGCGGCGGGGCGACAGCGGTCCGGCGCACCGCCGGCGGCGCCGCGGTACTGGTCGGATACGTCGTCAGCGCCGACCCGGACTTCGACATCGCCGAGGCGCGCAACCGACTTGCCCAGCACCTACCGGCCGGGCTGGTGCCCCGGCTGGTACGGATCGAGGAGTTGCCCACCCGGACCTCCGGCAAAGTCGACCGCGACGCGTTGCCGTGGCCCGCGCCGGGTAGCGCCGAGGACATCCCGGAACTGGCCGGCACCGCGGGGCGGCTGGCCGAACTGTGGCGAGACCTGCTGGGCGCCACCGTGACCGGCGCGCAGGCCGACTTCTTCGAGCTCGGCGGCGGCTCGCTGGCCGCCGCTCAGCTGATCGTCAGCCTGCGACAGCAGTACCCGCAGCTCACCGTCGCTGATCTCTACGATCATCCGCGGCTGGGCTCGCTCGCCGGTTTCCTCGACGAGCTCGACGCGCCGCCGCAGGTCACCGAACGGGTGGTGCGACCGACCCCGCTGCGCGCTCAGATGATTCAGCTCTGTGCAGCGCTCCCGCTGGCGACGCTGGCCGCCCTGCAGTGGATTACCTGGCTGGCGTTGGGGAACAACATCGCCCGTGCTCTTCATCTGGTGCCGTGGACGGCCACGGTGAGCTGGTGGCTGGTCGGCATCGCGTTCATCCTGTTCGTCACCCCGCCGGGACGGATGGGGATCGCGGTGCTGTTCGCTCGTCTGCTGCTGGGCAATGTCGAGCCGGGTACCTATCCGCGCGGTGGCTCGGTGCATCTGCGGGTGTGGTTCGTCGAGCGGCTGGCCGCGGCCAGCGGTGCCGAAAACCTGGCCGGTGCACCGTGGCTCGTGTACTACGCACGCGCGCTGGGCGCCGAGATCGGCAAGGGGGTCGACCTGCATTCGATGCCGCCGGTGACGGGTCTGCTGACTGTCGGTGAACGCAGCGCGATCGAACCCGAAGTGGATCTGTGCGGGCATTGGATCGACGGGGACGCCTTTCACCTCGGCGCCATCACGATCGGCAACGACGCGACCATCGGTGCCCGGACCACGCTGCTGCCCGGCGCGGTCGTCGGCAAGAACGCTGACGTGGCACCCGGCTCCGGCGTGATCGACAAGATCAAGAACGGCCAGTACTGGAAGGGGTCCCCGGCGACCAAATCCGGCCGGGTCAAGCACCCGTGGCCCGACGAGCGGCCCGCCCGTCGCTCACACTGGGTGGCGGTATACGGGGTGACGTCACTGCTGCTGGCCGGCCTGCCGCTGCTCGCAGTGGCGAGCGGGCTGGCGGTCATCGCGTGGGCCGTCCACGGCACCCGCAGCCTGGCGCAGGCGGCGGTGCCCGCGCTGCTGTGGACGCCGGCGGCCACGCTGGTTGCGGTCATCGTCTATGCGGTGGTGACGGTGGCGGCAGTGCGGGCGCTGTCGCTCGGATTGCGGGCCGGATACCACCCGGTGCGCAGCCGGTCGGGGTGGCAACTGTGGACCACCGAGCGGCTGATGGACGCCGCCCGCACCTACCTGTTCCCGGTGTACGCGAGTCTGCTGACGCCGGCCTGGTTGCGGCTGCTGGGCACGCAGGTCGGCCGCGGCACCGAGATCTCCACCGTGCTGCTGACGCCCACGTTCGCCGTCATCGAAGATGGGGCGTTTCTGGCCGACGACACCATGGTCGCTTCGTATGAGCTTGGCGGCGGCTGGATTTACGCCGCCGAGACGACCGTCGGGAGACGCGCGTTCCTCGGCAATTCGGGCATCACCCAGCCGGGCCGACGGGTGCCCGACGAGGGTCTGGTTGCGGTGCTGTCGGCCACGCCGCCCAAGGCCAAACGCGGCTCGTCCTGGCTGGGCAGTCCGCCGATGCGGTTGCGTCGACGCCCCGCCGAGGCCGATGACGAGACCACCTACCACCCGCCGACACGGTTGAAGCTGAAGCGCGCGGCCGTGGAGGGTTGCCGGCTGCTGCCGATGGTGGTGACCGCCGCCATCGGGCTCGCCGTGCTGGGCGTACTGCAGGCTCTGGCAACGGAATGGGGGATCTGGTGGACCGCCCTTTTCGCCGGACTGGTGCTGCTGGCGGCAGGTGCGGTCGCCGGCGTGGTGAGCGTGGTGGCCAAGTGGTTGCTGGTTGGCCGGATCAAGGCCAGTGAGTACCCGCTGTGGTCGTCGTTCGTGTGGCGCAACGAGCTGGCCGACACCTTCGTGGAAACCGTTGCAGCGCCGTGGTTTGCGCGGGCTGCGGCCGGCACGCCGGTGCTGAACGTGTGGCTGCGGGGGCTGGGGGCGACGGTAGGGCGGGGCACCTGGTGTGAAACCTACTGGCTGCCCGAGGCGGACCTGGTCTCGCTCGGCGCGGGCAGCACCGTCAACCGCGGCTGCGTGGTGCAGACTCACCTGTTCCACGACCGGATCATGCGGATGGACACCGTGGTGCTGGAGTCGGGTGCCACGCTGGGCCCGCACTGCGTCGCACTGCCGGCAGCGCGGTTGGGGGCCGGGGCGTCCGTCGGCCCGGCGTCGCTGGTGGTCCGTGGTGACGAGGTGCCCGGATCGACTCGCTGGCAGGGCAATCCGGTCCGGCCCTGGCAGGCGGACGGGAAGTCGGCCCGCAAAGCCGGCCGCAAGAAGTCGGCCCGCAAGAACGCGTCCCGCGTCGAGGACACCGCGGCGTGAAGTCCCCGGCGAAGAAGGCTGCCCTGGATCCGTACCTGCCGCGCAACGGCAACGTCGGTTACTCGGTGTCGCGGTACGAGTTGGACCTGGAATACAAAGTCGGCGTCAACCGCTTGACGGGGACAGCGACCATCACCGCGGTGACCCTCACCGAACTGCAGGCGTTCGCCCTCGATCTGTCCAGCACCCTCTCGGTGTCGAAGGTGACGGTGAACGGCAAGCGCGCGCAGCGTTTCAGCTGCCGCGGCGGCAAACTGCGCATCACGCTGGCCGAGAAATTGGCGTCCGGTGCCGGGTTGACCGTCGTCGTGCGTTACAGCGGCAACCCCAAGCCGTTCCGAACACTGTGGGGCGACGTCGGTTTCGAAGAGTTGACTGAGGGCGCGCTGGTCGCCGGACAGCCCAACGGCGCCGCATCCTGGTTCCCCTGCAACGACCATCCCAGCGCCAAGGCCGCCTTCCGTATTCAGGTCAGCACCGAAAGTGCTTACCGCGCAGTGGCCAACGGCAAGTTGATAGCGCACCGCACCCGGTCCTCGCAGACGGTGTGGACCTACGAACAGTCCGAACCGACGTCGACGTATCTGATCACCCTGCAGATCGGCGTCTACGAGATGGCGCGGCTGACAAGGACACCGGTGCCGATCCGCGCCGCGCTCCCCCAGCGGCTGCGCAGGGACTTCGACCACACCTTCGGCCGTCAACCCGAGATGATGAAGGTATTCATCGACCTGTTCGGACCCTACCCGTTGGCCGACGGGTACACGGTGGTGGTCACTGACGACTCACTGGAAATTCCGCTTGAAGCACAAGGGATTTCGATCTTCGGAGCCAACCACTGCGATGGCAGCCCAGACAGCGAGCGGTTGATCGCCCATGAACTGGCCCACCAGTGGTTCGGTAACTCCGTGACCGCACGCCGATGGCGGGACATCTGGCTGCACGAGGGATTCGCCTGCTACGCGGAGTGGTTGTGGTCCGAGCACAGCGGCGGTCCCAGCGCCGACGAACTCGCCCACCAGTATCACGCCGAGTTACGCCACCAGGCACAGGACCTGCTGTTGAGCGATCCCGAACCGCGGCGGATGTTCGACGATCGGGTGTACAAGCGCGGCGCGCTCACGCTGCACGCCCTGCGCGGTCGGCTCGGTGACACGAATTTCTTTGCACTGCTGAAGGATTGGACGAATCGCTATCGGCACGCAACGGCCGACACGGACGACTTCACCGGCTTGGCGGCGAGCTACACCGACGAGCCACTGCGGCCATTGTGGGAGGCCTGGCTGTATTCGACCGAGGTGCCGTGATCACAGGCTGGCCAGGTCGTCGGGCACGTCCACAGCATGCTCCTCGAGGACTTCGAGCGGCACCACGTCCAGCGTGCGCTGATGGGTGGACGCCAGCACCACTGGCGCTGCGCACCCGTCCTGGTGAGCCCGCAGCCAATTTCGGGCGGTGACGCACCACCGGTCGCCGGGCAGCAGCCCGGGAAACCGGTACTCGGGCACGGGGGTGGACAGGTCGTTGCCGATGGAGCGCTGATGCTCGAGGAACTCGGCGGTCACGACCGCACAAATGGTGTGCAAGCCGCGGTCCTCGTCGCCGGTGGAACAGCAGCCGTCCCGGTAGAAGCCGGTGACCGGCTCGTTGCCGCACGGTTCCAACGGGCCACCCAGCACGTTGCGATCAGGCAAGCGATCAGACATGTGCCCAGTATTGTCCCTCGGTGCCGGGTTGGACGGAGCTTTCGCATCTGCCGCTTCGAGGGGCATCTGCAGTCCGCCGCGCCTATGGGCTAGGTTCAGCGGCGTGATACTTACGGGCGCATTCCTGGCCGACGCGGCCGCCGTCGTCGACAACAAACTCAACGTATCGGGCGGGGTGTTGTCCCGCTTCGGGCTCGGACCGGATCGGTCGGCCCGGTTCGTCTTGGTGGTGCTCACCCAGGCGGAGCCCGGTAACACCGACCGACAGGTCAAGATCGAGATGCGTCCGCCCAACGACGACGATCCGATCCGGTTGGAATTCGAGGTACCCGAAGCCTCCGTCGCAGAGTTTCCCGGGTTCGCCTTCTTCGAGCTGCAGTTGACCCTGCCCGCGGACGGGCGCTGGGTGATGGTGGTCACCGGTGGCACCGGAGCGATCTCGCTGCCGGTGCTGGTGACCGAAATGCCGCCGCCGCCGTCGTTCGGTCTCTAAGCGCGGTGTGCGGCCAGCACAGGGGCGCCAGCCGTCACCATGAGCGGATGATCGATATGGGCGACGGTCAGCTCGTCACGGCTACTGGGCCTGGGACCGCACGAACGCGGGAAAGTCGGGGAACAGGGCCCGGTCGACGACCTCGATGCGGGTGCCATCCGGGTCCACGTAGTAGGCGAACATCGCCAACTCCGAACCGGGCACATCAGCGGTCATTTCGAAGGTGAGGCCGTTGTCCTGCAGCAGCCGGGCGGTGTCGGCGAGGTTGTCGGTGAAGTAGCCGAGGTGATGGACGGCGTTGCCGGGCGCGGCCACCCATGGCGTGCCTGGAACCTCTTGAATGAGTTCGAGATACGGCGCCTGCACCGAGTATGTGATGGTCGAGGTCAGGTCCCGGGTTGCGTCGGCGGTGCGGAACGGCAGGGTGTAGCTCATCGGACTGATCCACCGGTAGCCCGCCAGCGCGGTGAATCTGATCATCGCCGCCTCGAGGTCGGGAACCACGATGCCGGTGTGGTAAAGGTCTTCGGCTTTCAATGCCGGCGTGGTCATGAGTTGCTCGCTATCTGTCGGGTGAGCCAGGCGGTTTCCCAGAAATTTGTGCTGTCGGCGAGCAGATTTTCGTGGGCCGCCCTGAGCACCGCGCGCGCCTCCGGATGTTGTTCGGCCACCAGCTCGGCCAAGTGGATGGCGTGCACCGGGCGTCCGGCGTCCAGATGCATCCGGGCCCGCGCGACCAGGGCATCGGCGCCGGCGAGTTCGACCACGTCGGCGGCGACGGCATCGAACCGCACCGGATAAAGCTCGGTGGTCGAGCGATGATGGAACCAGCCGGAGTAGTTCTCCCAGATGGCCCGGACGTCCCAGGCGACCTTCCCGTAGCCTTGGCCCACTTCGCATTCCGCGGGCAGCCTGATCTCTTGCATCAGCGTCTGCACATCCTTGCCGGCGTTCATCCCGGCCACGGTCTGGTCGTGAATGTGGGCGATCGCATCGCGCAGCCGCGTCAATTCGGCGTGGATGCGTTCTGCTCCGGCGATCGGTTCGAAGTGGCCGGTAACCAACAGCTCGGGCCGCAGGTCACGCACCCGGTCGACGGAGGCGATCGCCGACAAGGCGTCGCGGTACCGGTCGCCACGCATGGTGACGAGATTGGGAATGTGGCCGAAAATCGGGCCGAAGGTGTTGCCGCACAGGCATATCCGCTCGTCGGGTAGCCACACCACCAGTGAGTCGGTGGTCTCGCCGCCGGGCACCGAGATCAGCTCCAGCCGTCGCTCGCCGATCTGTAGCGTGAGGGTCTCGTCGAAGTCGAGGTCGACCACCGGCACACTCTGCCCGGGCAGTCGTTTGGTGCCGAGGCGGTGTTGGATGGCCTGAATACCGTCGGCCAGGGTGTCTTTGAAGGCGAACGCGCTGCGGCTGGCCCGGTACGGGATCAGGCGTTCGTTGTCGTCCCGCCACAATTTCCAATTCGCTTGCGCGACAACGGTGGTTTCGGGGTCGCGGACGCTGTCCAGTCCCCCGACATGGTCGACGTGCCCCTGGGTGAAGATGATGTAGCGCACCGGGCCGGAGTCGACCGCATCGAAGTTGGCGCGGTGCACTGGGCCTTCGAATCCCATGCCGGTGTTGACGATCACCCGTCCCTCGTCGGTGGTCAGCAGGTAGGTATTCGACAGTCCGGGCGAGCACCAGAGTCCGGGGGCGATCGGCTCGGCGTGTTCGGCGCAGGCGGGGCGCATCGCGTCAGCGCCGGGCCGGTTGCGGTACACCGGTTCAAAACTCACTGACCCTCCTTCATTCGGCGCGGACGTCGAATCTGTCGAAATAGAAGGCGAATCGGGCACGCAGTTCGTCGGCCGAGACTCCGAAATGCCGGCGTAGGTCATAGCGGATGCGGCCGTGCTTACCGCGGGGGTTGCCCTCGAGGTACTTCTGGAAACGGTCACGGACCTTGGCGGTCAGTTCGACGCCGCCGCAGCGGTAAAGCTCTTCCAACAGCGGCATTTCGTTGCCGTTGAGGTGGTGGAAGCTGATGTCGATGCTGCGCTCGGCCGGGACGAGACCGCGGTCGCGTACGCAGGTGCTGAGCAGCCGGTGCACCCGGTCACTCCAATACTCCAGTAGCCAGTCCGGGTCGATGCTGTTGCGGCGCAACCGATCCGAATACGCCATCATGGTGATCGCGGATTGGATCACCGCGGCGGGATCGCGGTGGGTGAACGCCACCGTCGCATCGGGGAAGGTGGCCACCAGCGGCCCGAGTTGCTCACAGTGCTGCGGGCTCTTCAATATCCAGGTTCGCGGTCCGCGCAGGAAGGTCAATGCCTGCAACACCTTCTTCAAATACGCATAGTGGTGATGCTGATCCAGCGACAGGTAATAGTCGCGCCAATCCGGAACGCGGGCATGCCATTCCAGTACGTAGGAGGCCAGGTCGAGGTCGAGCAATTCGACCTCTTCCTCGATGGCTTCGGGATAGCGGTCGTGCATGGCGGCCACCAACGGCGCGCTGGCCATCAATGCGTCGTGTTCGGCCTTGGTGCGCGTGTAGCGCGGGTCGACGCCGTACGCGTCGGGACCTTGGCCCGGCAGCGGCATCGGATCCTGGCTCTCCCAATACGGCAGAGCACGCCGACGCGGGTCGGCCGCAATCAGGTTGACCAGATGCGTGGTGCCCGATCGCGGCATGCCGACCACGATGAAGGGCTTCTCAATAGGAATCGATTCGATCTCCGGATATCGCTTGAGCAGTTCGGTCAGCGACATCCGGTTACGCAGCAGCCGCACGACCCGCTGCCGCAGACTCGACCGGGTGAGCTGGCGCAGTCCGTCGTCCGCTTCGATCGCGGCCACGTGCGCGGTGAGGCGATCGGTGAAGCCGTCGGTGTCGTCGAGGTCGGTCACGCCGGCTTGTTCGCCGGCCTCAGCGCGCATCTTCCCGATGTCGAATGCGACCGGCTTGGCCTCGGTGAACTCCAGGATCTGCCGTTGCACATCGGTGAGCTGCGGCGACGTCAGATCGTCAAAGTCGACGGCCGGACCCGCATCATCCACGCTCACCCTCCTCGGCCGGTGGTCAGTCGAATATATCGAGGTATGGGCTTACCGCAGGTCGCGGCGTAGGTTCAGCCAGGTGATAGTGGGGGCGTTCCTGGCCGAAGCAGCTTCGGCGGTGGACAACAAGCTGAGCGTCTCGGGCGGGGTGTTGCTGCGGTTCGCGGTGGAACGAGATCGGCTGGCCCAGTTCCTGCTAATGGTGCTAACGCAGTCGGAGACCGGCAGTCCGGATCGGCGGATCGAGGTCGAGATCAGGCCACCTGCCGAGGACGTTCCGTTGAACATCGAATTCGCATTGCCCGAGGCCGCCACCGCTGCCGAGCTCGGTTTCGCCATCTTCCCCGTCGAGGTGACCCTGCCGGTGAATGGTCGCTGGGTGCTGATGGTTACCGGGGGCGCCGGGATGATCTCGCTTCCGCTGATTGTGAGCGGGGAGCTTTCGCCGGCGTAGGGCCTGGTGGACCGACCACCACCATTGCGCGACTTTCCCACCTACCCGCGATATTGCGCCAGCAGGTCCGGCCACGGCTCCATATTCCGCTACATCACGTGCGACGCCGGATTGTCGCGCTCTGGTGCAAATATCGCTGGGAGTTGGGCAGCCCCGGCAGGCCCGCCCGAGCGGTGACCGGTGGGGCTCGTGTGGCCCGGGCCCCGCCACGGTATCCGCGCTCAAGATGACAGCGCGATAACAATTTCCAACCGCAAAGTGTCGCACCCCGGTGGGCCGCACCCGACACACCGTCGCGAAAAACTACCGTCGCGTCGTGGACCGTCGAACCGCCCTCAAGCTGCCGCTTGCGCTGGCCGTGGGCACGGCTCTGGCTCGGGTACCGCGTGCCTCCGCCGAGGCTGGCCGCTGGCCGGCCGACCGTGCCCACAACTGGTATCAGGCACAGGGCTGGCTCGTCGGCGTCAACTACACCACCTCCACCGCCATCAACCAGCTGGAGATGTTCCAGGCGCAGACCTTCGACGCACGGCGCATCGACAACGAGCTGGCTGCGGCTCGTTTCTATGGGATCAACTCGGTGCGGGTTTTCCTGCACGACCAGCTGTGGGCGCAGGATCGACAGGGCTTCCAGACCCGGTTGGCACAGTTCGTCGGCATCGCGGCGCGCCGCGGCATCAAGCCACTCTTCGTGTTGTTCGACTCCTGCTGGGACCCGTTCCCCCGACTCGGTCGCCAGCGGGCGCCCACCCCTGGCGTGCACAATTCCGGCTGGGTGCAGAGCCCGGGCGCCGAACGCCTCGACGACCCCCGCTACTTCCCCGTGCTGCAGGACTACGTCACCGGGGTGTTGAGCCAGTTCCGCAACGACGACCGCATCCTGGGCTGGGACCTGTGGAACGAACCGGACAATCCCGCCCGCGAATACCGCAAAGTGGAACGCAAGGACAAACTGGACAAGGTTGCCGCGCTGCTGCCACAGGTATTCCGCTGGGCACGTGCCGTCGACCCGGCTCAACCGCTGACAAGTGGGGTGTGGCAGGGCAATTGGGGAGACCCCGGCAGCCGCAGCGCGATCGCCGGCATCCAGCTGGACAATGCCGACGTGATCACCTTCCACAACTACGGGTCGCCGTCCCAGTTCGAAGGCCGCATCACCGAACTCGCTCCCTTGGGGCGCCCGATCCTCTGCACCGAATATCTGGCGCGATCGCTGGGCAGCACCGTGGAAGGTGTGCTGCCAATTGCCAAGCGGCACAATGTGGGTGCGCTCAACTGGGGTCTGGTGGCCGGCAAGACGCAGACGTATCTGCCGTGGAGTTCCTGGGATCGACCGGTCACCACACCGCCGAAGCAATGGTTCGCCGACCTACTGCAGCCCAACGGCCGGCCGTTTGCCGATGGCGAGATGCAGCTGATCAAGAAGCTGGCCAGTGGGCAGAATCAAGAATGACCTTCTGGCCGATCATGGGTTTGACCGGCGCCGCGCGCGTGAACACCCCCTGATGCGTGGCCGCTGATAGGTTGCGACCGGCGCAAGCCAGCAACAGTCCGGCATTCCGGAATCAAGAAGAAGGGATCATCATGGCACTCGACGATGACGACATCACGACATCAGGCGGCGGTGGCGAAGGTACGGCCGACGGCGGCTCCAACCCCGAAGGTCACGACGGCGGCGCCGACGGGACTGCCGACGACTCCAAGGGCGAATCCGCGGGCGAAGGCCCAGCCGACGGCGGCTCCAACCCCGAAGGCCACGACGGCGGAGCCGACGGAACCGCCTAACCGTTAGTCGATGCTCAGTCGCTGCATAGCCACCGATGCTGGGTTGTTCGCAACCCAGTATTGGGGGCGCAGACCGTTGCTCAGCCGAGCTGGTGCGTTGCCGCGTGACTTCAACGATTTGCTGTCGCCGTCGGCAGTCGACGAGCTGATCAGCGAGCGCGGAGTGCGGACGCCGTTCATCCGCATGGCCAGGGCTGGGGACCTGCTCGCCCGTGGCTGTTACACCGGACCGGCCGGTTTCGGCGCCGAGATGCCGGACCAGGTGGATTCGGCAAAGGTGCTGGCGGAGTTCTCATCTGGTGCAACCATCGTGCTACAAGGGTTGCACCGGCTGTGGCCGCCGCTGATCGACTTCGTGCGGTCCATGGTCGACGATCTGGGTCACCCGGTGCAAGCCAACGCCTACGTGACCCCGCCGGGCAACCGCGGATTCGATCCGCACTACGACGTCCACGACGTGTTTGTCCTGCAGACGTCGGGCCGAAAGCACTGGACGGTGCACGAGCCCGTTCACCTGCACCCGCTGCCCTCCCAACCGTGGACCGATTACCGCGACGAGATCACCGCACGGGTGGACGACGACCCGGTCATCGACACCGTCCTGGAAGCCGGCGATGCGCTTTACCTACCTCGAGGTTGGGTGCACTCCGCACAATCCGAGGACGCCACATCGATTCACATGACCATCGGGGTGTCCGCGCTGACACATCTCGACGTAGTCCGCGCGGTCGTCGACACCCTGGCCGGGGACAGCGAATTTCGAAGGTCGCTGCCGCTGGGTATCGACGCCACCAACCGCGATGAAATGGCGGCGACGACAAGCAAAGTCATGGCTGACTTGATCGACGTCGTGCGGGATCGAGCTGGCGATCTGAGCGACGGTGCAGCTGTCCGACTGTCCGACCGGCACGCCGAACGGACCCGGCCTGCCGCGGTTCGGGTGCTTGCCAACATGCAGGCCGCGGAATCGGCCGGCGCGGTACCGGTTCGCTGGCGCCACGGACTCGTCGGCACGCCGCGACTATCCGACGGCCGTGTTGTATTGCGGTTGCCGGATCGGACCATGACCTTTCCCGAGTCGTGCGCTCCGGCAATCGAAGCGCTCCATCGTGGGCTGGTCGCCACCGATTCGCTGCCCGGCCTCGACCGTGCGGACTCGATCGTATTGATCCGCCGTCTGCTGCGCGAGGCGGTATTGGTTCCGGTCGGAGGCAGTTCGACAGCGCCACAACAGATTTGATGAGCACCCCGAAGCGGACGCCGTGCAGCGACCAGTCGCTGCTACGCAACGACCCCATCTACGGCACCGCGGGCGCGGGACATTCGTGGGCGATGCTCGAATTGTGCGGCGGCTGGGGCAAATCCGCGTTCCTCGACTCGCCGGCAATCATCGATCGCACACTCGGCCGCCAGATCTGCCGCCGCTTCGAGACAGCAGGCATGCGGGTCACCGCGATTCGTCGGCCGGGACGCCGTCCCGAGAAGCCGCGCTGGCGTTGGTTCATTGCACAGTGCGACGAAGGCAGCGAGGCCCTGTACCACGGGGAGGTGAACGAACCCGCCGAATACCTCGACATCGCGCTGGACGGTTCCGACGGCTCGTTGACCACCGGACCGCTCGTCGCGGTGTGTGCACATGGCAAGCACGATCAGTGCTGCGCCGTGCGAGGCCGCGCCGCGGCGGCTACCATTGCGTCACAGTATCCCGAATTCACCTGGGAATGCTCGCATTTGGGTGGCGACCGGTTTGCGGCAACGATGCTGGTGTTGCCTGAGGGGCTCTGTTACGGACGGGTGGATTCGACCGACTCCGCCGGCTTGGTGGCGTTGTATCTCGACGGCCGGTTGGACCACAGGTACCTGCGCGGCCGCACCTGTCTGCCGCATGCCGTGCAAGCCGCGCAGTACTTCGCCCGGGAAGCGATCGGCGAGGACCGGATCAAGGCGTTGTCGCCACTGGGGATCGAACACAAAGAGGACGGAATTCATGTCGAGCTCGCAGGTGCGTCTGGGCCCGTGAAAGTTGTTCTCGCAGAACAGATGTCCGAGCCGCTGCTGTCGATGTGCAGCGCCTCGGTTCCCGGCGCGGTGCGCACATTCGTCCTGGTGTCGGTGTAGGCGGATTAGGCTGGCGCCATGGCGGACATCATCGACCTCGTTTACGCCGACCACGACTGGTTTCGTCGGCAGTTCTTCCGGCTCGACGACGCGAAGTCCCCCGAGGATCTCGCCGCGATCTGGAATATTCTCAGCGCCCGCCTCGACGTTCATGCCGAAGCCGAGGAGGTGGTGTTCTATCCGGCGCTGCTCAAGCACGGCGGGCACGACCATCCCAGCAATCCGTCCGGGGACCCCGAGGACGAGACCGAAGACGCCATCACCGACCACAATGCGATCCGCGATGCGATCCGGCAGTCGCGCCAGCACGAGCCGGGCAGTGACGAATGGTTCGCCGCCGTCCACGAAGCCCGCGAACAGAACGGCAAACACCTCGAAGAAGAAGAGCGCGAGGCGATGCCGGACTTCATCAAGAGCGCTTCGCTCGAGTTGCGGCACGAGCTGGCCATGAAGTGGGCGCAGTTCATCGACGAGCACATGGGGACCTCGGGCGTCGGCAACCGGGAGAAAGACGCGGACGAGTACATCGAGAAGCATTCGTGAGGATCGAGGCAGCGATCTTGGGGCCGCCCTCCGCTGCTGTCATCAGCGCGTTCTCGGCGTTCTCGTTGAGGTGCCGCATCGGGGCGGGTCCGGCGGAGACCTAGTAGGACCTAACGGGTAGGGACTGGCGTTAGATAGCGTTAGGAGTGCTTGCTATGGGGGCCGATCACGAGCTAGAGCATCTGCTTCGGGATCGTTTCGACGTCTGATTCTCGCAGTTCGTTGATGCCCTGAAGCTTCTTCCCGTATCTCGGCCGTGCGCCGCGTCCCTCACTGAGGACGAAGCCCGACTTCTTGACGATGCCGACTTCGGTGCAGATTCCGACGCGTTGCTTGCCGCCGGCACCGAGATCGCCGGCCATACCGCGCACCTGGCGGTCACCGCATTCACCGCCGAGAGGTTGCCACCGGAGGTCTTCCTGGCAAGTTGCCAGCCTCTATAGGTCAGTTCGCCGCAACCTTGTTCGACTTGGTCCTGTTGCACCGCCAGCACAGAGTCTGCAGATTGTCCGGCGTGGACAAGCCCCCTTTTGAGACCGGGATGACGTGGTCGACTTCCAGAAGCAAATGAGGCTCGGCAGCGACCGATACCGAGCACGAGCGGCAAGTGTAATTGTCACGGGACTTGATGAGGCTCCGGAGCTTCGAGGTCATCAGTGCGCGCTGGCCAGCCGCAGTCCTCCTGAATCGAATTTTCTGCGAAATCGTCTCTACAAGCGCGTCAATCGTCGGGGTGTTCAGTGTAATTGTGGTCTCCTGCCCGCTGTTGCCGCCAGCACTGACGTACTGGAACACATACAGAGGGTAGGGAACCGTTATCGGTGACAGTTCGACCCCGACGTTCTGCATGAATTCATCCGGGTAGTACTTCAATATGAATGGCGGCGGATCAAACGACTCGGCAATGCTGGCTTCGCGCTCCCTGAGGTTGCTGATCGCGGTTTCGAGTCGCGAAACGTCCCCACCCAGCTTCTCCACGTGGGCGAGGCTGGACTCGTCAGCAGTGATGCTGAAGTACTTCATTAGATACTTCACGGGGGCCACCTTGGCATTGCGGACGACCTGCAAAGAGCAGTTATGAACGTTCGACGCGCCGTAGTTCGCGACGTTCCGATCCCGGCGGTACCGGTGCTGGCTGGTGTTCTGAAAGGTCGCCAGATGCGCGTGCGTGCCGCTGGCTGATGCGCCCAGACTGAACGACCCCCGGCGGTGGATCCCCGATACGTAGACAGCAATCTCGTTGTGCTCAGCGACCACCATGGCGAGCTTGCTTTTGTGCGCTAAAAACTTCTCGCTACGGAAGTACCGCTCTTTGAGGACATAGCGGCCAACCCGATACAGAGTCCAGGCCAATAGGACGATAGCGCCGACGACTACAGCGATTTTCCAGACCGCCCGAACGATCACGATCACCAAGCCAACAACAAAGAGCACTGCAATCAATTGCGCCATACGGCCCCTCCTGAGAGGGCATCTAACTCGAATGTGTTTTGAAAAACTGTGAAACCAGCGAATTCATCTCCAGGACGGCTGCGCGACGATCCATGAATCATCTACACCCAGTCAAGCATCGAGAGCTGACCCGCAATGCCCTGCCCTGCCCTGCCCTGCCCTGCCCTGCCCTGCCCAAGGAGCTTTTAGCACTGCGGCGGACACTTGGACACAAGAGCGCGAAGGTCACTCTGGACACCTACGCCGACCTCTTTGGCGACGATCTGGACGCCGTCACCGTCGCTTCATGCCTGCTACTCATCAGAGAACGTGGGCAAGAGCCACCTCGGTGAGCGAGGAGACCGAGGCCGAAAGCCACCCAACTGCACAAATGCTGGGAAAGCGTGGCGGTGGCGGAGGGATTTGAACCCTATTCAGCTACCAGGCCCGAGCGATGGTATGGCCCTTACCTGCTAGAACAGGTCCATCTGGTTCGATGCAGTTAACACCAGATTCGGAGACTTTGTGTCAAAACGGTGTCCAACCAGAGGTCGGGCAGCCAGGCTTTGGTTGTCGACCTGCCGGAGACTCGCAGACTGAGTATCCCAGCTCTCCTGCAGGCGTGGCCTGATCCTTTCAGGCGTCGCGCAATCACATGGCAGAATCGTAACGCGACGCGTTACACTTGCTAAGTGTGTGCCCTCCCATCACCTGGAATGACAAAAGTGAGGAGCACATCGCACGTCACGGCGTCACGCCACGAGAGGTCGAGGAGGTCCTCTACTCGCGGCCGCGCCTCACAGCGCGTGGCCGTAACAACACCATGAAATATTTCGGACAGACCAACGCCGGCCGGTTTCTGAAAATCCTGACCGCTCCCGCGTACGACGGCGGGACTTTCATCGTCACTGCTTTAGACATGGACGAGAGGGAAATCAGACAGTTTCGAAGGAGAGGAAAGTAGCCATGGACGAGAAAGAACTCGATGCGCTGCGCGACGAATTCGAAAATTCCGACTTGTCTGACGACATAGGCAAAGCGGAGTGGGACACTGCTGTGGCTTCATCTCCGATGGTCGGAATTACTGTTCGGCTTCCAGCCGAGCTCTTGGAGAAGGTGCGCCAGATGGCCGGGAAGGACGGTCTGAAGACGACGGCTCTCATCCGGCACTGGATCGAGAATGCAGTCGACCAGAATCTCGAAGTGTCTACGAATCAATTTTTCAGCACCAAGTACTCGGTGTCGCCGGGAGACGCCGATATCTTTCGGCAGGTCGTCCTTAATCATATGAGTAAAACGCGAGGCGCCGGAACCCCGCCCGCAAGAAACCCGTACCCGAGAATAACGGATCGAGTTACGGCATGAGCGAACCAGGTGAAGACACGACACCGCCCCAGAGCGAGGCCGAATTCTTACGTGAGGAACGCGAGACAACGCGACCATTTGATCCCACACTTCTGAGCTTGGTCCATCTAATCAATGCTCTCGACGGTACGGAAATCGGCGTGACACTCCACCTGAAGGGCTGTCTTGTGTCAGGAATGCTAATTTCCGTCGCGCAGTACTTCCGGCTACTCGTGCAGGGATTCACCGAACGTTTGAGCCCAGATTCAAGTCGCGAGATCGGCGCAGCCTTTGCAGAATTTTTCCGTCCGACTTTGGAGGCAACCGAGAAGGACGTCGAGGACAGCAAGGCAGAGGTCAAACCGCTTGAGTTCCCCCGTCATATTCACATGCGCCATGCGCAAACTTATTTTGGCGGTGGCCAAGAACCCATTACTCAACCCGTCTGGCGAGGCCGACTGGCGGAGGTGGACGGATGGGGAATAGGTAATTTCGGTTCTATCCCACCTCTGGAGAACGACCCGCGCACTACGGCCAATCCAACACCGCAGGGGTAGCGAGTGGAGGACAAATTACTATCACCATGCCCCGCCGGCCCACCGACGAGCTGCATCGGGTGATCGTTGGGGGCAGCTCTTAGCGTTTGCGGTCCTTGGCGGGATCAGGACACCTGTCGCTTGGATCGATTCCCGCACTCTTCACAAACGAACGCGGTCTGGCCCGCTGGTACAGACTGCATATGCCCGCACGAATGGCAACTGAGCCGACTCACTGATGGCATGCCAGCCTGGCGATCAGTGCCGGAGCCAACGTGCTGGCGGTCAGTCGGATATTGGGTCACGAGAATCCGCAGGTGACGTTGCGGACGGACGCGGACCTTTTCGACACCGATCTGGACAAGGTGGGGAACGCGTGGGACGCGGCCCACCGCAAGAGTGTGTCCAACAAGAGTGTGTCCAGACGGGGTCCCAAAGCGGGTCCAGCCGTTACGGACAGACACCAATTAGAGGCGTCGGCCAGCGCAGATGTGCTGACAAAATTGGCGGTGGCGGAGGGATTTGAACCCTCGGACGGTTTTAGCCGTCACACGCTTTCGAGGCGTGCTCCTTAGGCCGCTCGGACACGCCACCGCCGAGCAGCTTACCGAACTATCCGCGTCTCACCCCAATCGCTGGCGAGCGAAGAATTCCTCGAGCGGCGCGGCGCACTCGTCGGCAAGCACTCCCCCGCGGACCTCTGGGCGGTGATTGAGTCGGCGATCACGGACTACGTCCCACAGCGAGCCGACTGCGCCGGTCTTGGGCTCCCAGGCGCCGAACACCAGCCGGCCCACCCGGGCCAGCACCAACGCACCGGCGCACATGGTGCACGGTTCGACCGTCACCGCAAGGGTCGCGCCCGCCAACCGCCAGCCGTCGCCCAGAACCGCAGCGGCCGCCCGTAACGCCAGCACTTCGGCGTGCGCGGTGGGATCACCCAGTGCCTCGCGCGCATTGACGGCCTGCCCCAACCACGTGCCGTCCGGACCCACCACCACCGCGCCGATCGGAACATCGTGTGGACCGGCCGTCGCAGCCACCGCCAACGCGGCCCGGATCAACGACTCGTCGGAAACGGGAACTTTCACCGACCGAGACGGTCGATCACCGCAGAAAGCTGCTCCGCGAACCCCATCTCCCGGGCAATCCGCCCCAACTGCTCGTCGGCGTAGAGATCGGTCTCGTCGAGGATCACGCCAAGCACCGCCTCGGGCAGTCCGACGTCGGACAGCAAGCCCAGGTCACCCTCGGCGAACGGGTCGGCATCCTCGAGGTCATCCGGATCGATATCGGCGTCCAGGCTGTCGAGCACCTCGTCGGCGATGTCGTAATCCAGGGCCGCGGTGGCGTCCGACAGCAACAACCGGGTCCCCGAGGGGGCCGGGCGCACGATGACGAAGAACTCGTCGTCGACGTCGAGCAGCCCGAACACGGCGCCGGAGCTGCGCAGTTCACGCAACTCGGTCTCGGCCGCCGACAGACTGGTCAGCGATTTGGCACCCATCGCCGAACAATGCCACCGTCCTTCTTCGCGCACGACCGCAACGCCGAAGCCGTCCGGAACGTCCGAGGACGGGCCTGCTGCTGAAGCCCGTTGTGCTCCCATGGGCGCTTACGCTAGTCCCCGACCTGTCTCCCTGGCCAGACGAAGCCCGGTCGGGCGGTTGTGCCAACCTTGGACTGTGAGTGGGACACCGGTTTGTGTACTCGGCCTGGGTCTGATCGGAGGGTCGATTGTGCGGGCTGCCGCGGGCGCGGGCCGCGAGGTCTTCGGTTACAACAGGTCCGTGGCGAGCGCCGCGGGCGCTCGCGCCGACGGATTCGATGCCAGCACCGACCTCGGCGACGTGTTGAGGCGCGCAGCGGACAGCAATGCGCTGATCGTGCTGGCCGTCCCGATGCCCGCGCTGCCGAGCATGCTCGCCCATATCAAGGCACTGGCCCCCGACTGCCCGTTGACCGACGTCACCAGCGTCAAGACCGCGGTGCTCGACGAAGTAGCCAAAGCCGGCCTGTCGGACCGGTTCGTCGGCGGGCACCCGATGACCGGTACCGCGCACTCGGGATGGGCCGCCGGACACGGCGGGCTGTTCAACCGGGCGCCGTGGGTGATCAGTGTGGACGACCACGTCGACCCCGCGATCTGGTCGACGGTGCTGACCCTCGCCCTGGACTGCGGCGCGGTAGTGGTGCCCGCCAAGTCCGACGAGCACGACGCCGCCGCCGCCGCCATCTCGCATCTGCCGCACCTACTTGCCGAGGCGCTGGCCGTCACTGCGGCCGAAGTGCCGTTGGCTTTCGCGCTGGCAGCGGGCTCGTTCCGGGATGCGACCCGGGTCGCGGGCACCGCCCCGGACCTGGTGCGCGCCATGTGCGAGGCCAACACCAGCCAATTGGTGCCGGCGACGAGCCGGATCATCGAGTTGCTCGGCCGCGCCCGCGACTCGCTGGCAGTCAACGGCTCGGTCGCCGACCTGGTCAACCAGGGTCACGCCGCGCGCACCCGCTACGAGAGCTTCCCGCGCTCCGACATCGTCGCCGTCGTAGTCGGCGAAGAGAACTGGCGTCAGCAGCTGGCCGCGGCCGGCCGAGCCGGTGGCGTGATCAGATCCGCTCTGCCAACCCTGGATAGTCCACAATGAACCCGTCGGCGTCGACGGTCACTGTGGTGTTGGCCACCGGCGACCGAAGTTTGATGCCGTCCAGTCGGCCCTCGCTGGCGTAGCTCACGGTCGCCGCGTCAACCGACATGTCCGGCACGTTGACATAGACCATCGGCAACGCGATCACTTCCGCGTTCTGGTGGATGCCGAGACGGCGGATCGGCAGCGCGTTGAAGAACGGACTGAACACCAGGTCGACGTCGAGGGCGCCGTTGTAACCGGCCCGCTTCTCGCCCTGATGGTCGGTCACCAACCACATGTTCTCTTCGTCACGTGCGATGGCGAGCTGGCGCTCCCGCTCGGCCAGCGTGACGGTGAGCCCGAGCCGTTTGGTGGCCCCCGACTCGTCGGTCTGCAATTCGTAGTACGCACCGAACGCCGGACTGGTTTCGGTGGCCGCGGCCACAATGCGGCCATTGGCTTTGATTCGCTTGCCGGACAACTGAATTCGTACTGATTCCATGCGCGAACAATCCTGGGCACGCCAGGTCAACATCGCCGTCAAAGCGCGCGAAGGTTCCGAAGGGGCTGCGTTCACCCTTCTACCGTAGGACCTCCGGGGGAGCCGCGACACGTTTGTCACCAACTGCGGTGTCAATTCGGTCGGTGGGCCTGCTCAGCCGCCCGCTGCCCGGGGCGGAGGCCCATGCCGCGACCGCCAGCAGGCCGTCCAGGAACAACGCCAGCGCAGCCACCAGCACCGCACCGACCAACGCCGTGTGAAATTGCCGCTCCTGGATCCCGTCGATCAGATAACGGCCCAGCCCCCCCAGGCTCGCGTACGCCGCGACCGTCGCGGTCGCCACCACCTGCAGGGTGGCGTTGCGCAGTCCGCCCAGGATCAGCGGCAGGGCATTGGGTACCTCGACGCGCAGCAGCACCTGCGATTCGGTCATGCCCATCGCGCGAGCGGCATCGACCACCAGCGGGTCGACGCTGGCGATGCCGGCATAGGTGCCGGCCAGCAGCGACGGGATGCCCAGCAGCATCAGCGCGACGATCGGTGGCCCCAGCCCCAGACCGAACATCAGTACGCCCAGCAGCAGTACGCCCAGCGTCGGCAGCGCCCGTAACCCGTTGACCGCACCCACGATCAGCACCTGCCCGCGGCCGGTATGCCCGATGATCAGCCCGACCGGGATGGCGAGGACCGCTGATGCCGCCACCGCCAGGGCGGTGTACTCGAGGTGCTCACCGATGCGGGCGGCCACCCCGGTGGGGCCGGCCCAGTTGCCGGCCGTCGTCAGGAACGACCAGGCCTGTCCGATGAAGTTCACCGGGCACCTCCCACGATCGGCCCGGTGATGCCACGATCCCGCTCCCACGGGGTGAGCAACCGGCCGCTCACGGCGATCAGCGCGTCGACGACCACCGCCAGCACGAACATTGCGATGATGCCGGCCACGATCTGATCGCTCTTGTTGGTCTGGAATCCAGCCGTGAACCAGGTGCCCAGACCGCCGATGCCGATCACCGAACCCACCGACACCATCGCGATATTGGTCGCCACCACCACCCGCAAACCGGCCACCAGGACCGGGATAGACAGCGGCAGTTCAACTTTCACCAACCGGGCGATCGGCGCATAGCCGACTGCGATCGCCGCGTCGCGCACCGGGCCCGGCACCGCGTCGAGCGCCTCGAGCACGGCGCGCACCATCAGCGCGGTGGTGTACGCACTCAGCGCGACCATCACGTTGGTCTCGTCGAGAATTCGGGTGCCGATGATCATCGGCAGCACCACGAACAGCGCCAGGGACGGGACGGTGAAAATCACGCTGGCCGCCGCGGTGGTCAACCGCCGCGGAATCGGGGCGCGCTGCACCGCCAACCCCAGCGGCACCGCGATCGCCAGCCCGATCAGCACCGGGACCAGCGACAGTCGCAAGTGGATCACGGTGAGCGCCCACGCGGAGTCCAGGTGCGTCAGCAGGTAATGCATCAGGCCCGCCGGAGCGCTTCGGCCGCGGCCAGCACATCGGTGGCCAGGACGCCGCCGATCACCCGGCGTGCCTCATCGACGGTGACACCTACCGACGCCGGCGAGGACAGCGCCGCATCCAGCGCCTGGCTGAGATCGCCGCCGCGGTGAAACACCGACCCGACCGACGTCATGGCGTGGGCCAGCGGTAGTCCGTCGCGGTGCCGGCGAAATCCGGCGGCGTCGAGCCAACCCTTCGGTGTCCCGTCGTCGACGACCAGGACCCAGCCGTCCGGCGGTTCGGCACGGGCCAGCTCGCCGGTGGTGATCAGTGCGATGTCATGCACGGGCAGCCCGGTCGCGTCCAGGAGTTGCAGCCAGCGGTACCCCCGGCCGGTGCCGATGAATTTCGAGACGAACTCGTTGGCCGGGCGTGCGAGCAACTGCGCCGGCTCGGCATACTGCTGCAGCACGCCACCGGAGCCGAACACCGCGACCCGGTCGGCCAGCCGCAGCGCCTCGTCGATGTCGTGTGTGACGAAGACGATGGTCTTGCGCAATTCGCCTTGCAGCCGCAGTATTTCGTCCTGCAGGGTGTGCCGCACCACCGGGTCGACGGCAGAAAACGGCTCGTCCATCAACAGGATCGGCGGGTCGGCGGCCAGGGCGCGCGCCACCCCGACGCGCTGCTGTTCCCCGCCGGAGAGCTGGGCCGGATACCGGTTCGCGAGTTGGGGATTCAGACCGACGCGTTCGAGCACCTCGTAGGCGGCGGCGCGGGCGGCCTTGCGCGACTGCCCGTTGAGCACCGGCACCGTCGCGACGTTGTCGATCACCCGCTGATGGGGCAACAAACCCGCGTTCTGGATGACATAGCCGATCCCGCGGCGCAACTGCACCGGGTTGACCGCCGACACGTCGGCACCGTCCACGGTGATGGTGCCCGAAGTGGGCTCGATCATCCGGTTGATCATGCGCAGCGCCGTGGTCTTGCCGCAGCCCGACGAACCGACGAAGACGGTGAGCTTGCCGACAGGCACGTCCAGGGTCAACCGGTCGACGGCAGTGGTGCCACCGGCGAATTGCTTGCTGACATCGTCGAATCTGATCATCGGCTGCCGATGGGGTGATCGAAGCCGTTGTCCTTCAGCCAATTTCGTGCCGCTTGATCCGGGTCGACGCCGCCGTTGCCGGATACGGCTGCGTTGAGCTGGGCGATGCCCCGGGTGGTGAGCTTGGCCGACACCGCATCCAGGATGTTCTTGAGCCGGTCGGACTTCTGCCGCGAATTCACCAGCGGCACAATGTTGCCGGCCAGAAAGTTGTGCTCGGGGTCCTCGAGCACCGCCAGATGATCCTGCAGCACGGCCGGGGAGGTGCTGAAGATGTTGGCGGCCGTCACGGTGCCCTCGACCAGGGCACGCACCGTCACCGGACCGCCACCGTCGTTGATGGTCACGAAATTGCCTGCGCTGATGTCGAGTCCGTATTTCTGCTTCAGTCCCGGCAGTCCGGCCGGGCGGGTGGCGAAAGCCGACGGCGCCGCGAACCGCACCTCGGCGGAATGTGCGGCCAGATCTGCGATGGTTTTGAGGTGCCACTTCGCCGCGGTCGCAGCGGTGACGGTGACAGAGTCGGTGTCGGAGGCCGGCGCCGGGGTGAGGATCGACAGGTCCCCGGGCAGGCGTCGGTACAGCTCTAATTCGACGGCGTCCAGGACCGTCGCCTTGGAGTTCGGCTCGAAATAGAGCAGCAGATTGCCGACGTACTCCGGCACCAGGTCCACGGAATGGTCCTTCAGGGCCGGGATGTATGTCTCGCGACTGCCGATACCCATCCGCCGTCCGACCTGAAAACCATTGGCCTGCAACGCTTGCGCATAGATCTCAGCAACGATCTCGGACTCGGGGAAATCGCCGGACCCCACCACGATAGACGTCGGGCCGCCCGCACCCGACCCGAACGGGTCCGGATTGCTGCAGGCAGCGACCAGGCACAGCACTGCCGCGACAAGTGCTACGCGGCGCAGCAGTCTCACCGTGCCGACACTATCCAAGTTTTCCCGCGTGGTTTGGTTTCAATCCGCGTGGAAGGGGAGAAAGATGTAGACATGAGCAGCAACCCTCCCGGCTCGGCGCCCTTCGACAAGAAGGCGTCCGGTGAGCCGCCGGCGCTAACCCCGGAAGAGCGATCCCGTCCGCTACCCAAGGACAGTGCCTCCCGGTTCACCCGCGCCGGCGCTCTGTGGACGTCGCTATTCATGGGCTTCCTGGTCCTGATCCTGTTGCTGATCTTCGTCACCCAGAACATCGAGCCCGCGTCGTTCACCTTCCTTGGCTGGCATTGGAGCCTGCCCAAGGGGGTGGCCCTGCTGCTGGCGGCTGTCGCCGGCGGACTGCTCACGGTGGCCGTCGGCACCGCGCGCATCTTGCAGTTGCGCCGCGCGGCAAAGAAAAACCTGACCGCCGGCATCCGCTAACTCAGCCGGGCGATCTCCGCCAGTCCGCGAGAGATCAGCGGCGCCACCACTTCGGGTGCGTCGTCGACACTGTCCCGGCCGTCGGCCTGCTCAGACATCCGCCGCCGGAAATCAATACCGGCGGCGATGATGGCCAGCTTGAAGTAGGCCAACGCCATGTAGAACTCCCACGGTCCCAGCGAACGCCCGGAGACCAGTGAATACCGGTCGGCCAGTTCGTCGGCGGTGGGCAACAATGGCGACGTCCACGCCGCCTGCGTGTCGATGATCAGGTCCAGCGCGGGGTCGCGGTAGACGCACATCAGGGCGGCGTCGCTGATCGGATCGCCCAGCGTCGACAGCTCCCAGTCCACCACCGCCCGAACGATGGTGGGATCGTCGGCGTCCAGGATGGTGTTGTCAATCCGGTAGTCGCCGTGCACGATCGAGGTCCGACTCTGCTGCGGGATAGCTTGCTGCAGAGCCGAATGCAGCCGCGAGACGTCGCCGTCGCGGCGGTCGTCGGGCAGCCGGACCAACTCCCACTGCGAACCCCACCGTCGCACTTGGCGTTCCAGGTAACCGTTCGGTTTTCCGAAGTCGCCCAACCCGACTGAGGCCGGGTCGACGTTGTGCAGGTCGACCAGGACCCGGATCAGCGCGTCGACGCAACCGTCGATGGCGCGGCGGCCGAGCGACTCGAGTTGGGTGCGCCGCCGCACCACCTGCCCGGCAACGAATTCCACGACCTGAAAGGGTGCGCCCAGCACCGACTCGTCCTGACACAGCCCGATCGTGCGCGCCACCGGCACCGGGGTGTCCTGCAGCGCGGCCACCACCTTGAACTCGCGGTTCATGTCGTGCGCGGAGGGGGTCAGCCCGTGCAGCGGCGGGCGCCGCACCAGCCAGCTCGTCGCGTCGTCGTAGACGCGGAAGGTCAGATTGGAACGTCCACCGGAGATGAACTCGCCACGCAGCTCACCGTCGCGTGCGATGCCGAGCGAACACAGATACCCGTCCAGCGCGGCCAGGTCCAAGCCGTCGATGCGGTCCACCGAAGTCACCGAACTTGTTTACCACGCCTCACCATTGCCTATTGGTTCACTCCTCCGCAGGCCGCACCCAGCCTGCATCGTCGTATCACCACCGCTGATTCCGCGGCAGCAAATCCCACACGTGCTCGGTGCCGTTGACCGCCGCGACGGTCGCCTGGCCGGTCCGGGAGAACAACAGCCGGCTCACCGAGGCGTAATCGATCGGGAACGACAACAACCGAGCCGTGCCCAGCACCTCGTGCAGCACCACGTTGATCACGCCGCCGTGGCTGAACGCCGCGACGGTCTCCTCCGGGTCGGCCGCAGCGACCAGATCGTCGATTGCCGACCGGACCCGGGCGCGAAACGCGTCCTCGTCGACGCCACTGGGCAGGTGGCCCTGGGACATGCGCGCCCACTCGTCGGGGAACTCGGTACGAATCTGCTCGACCGGAATGTAGGACTGCAGGTCGCGGTCATACTCAGCCAACCGGTCGTCGATATCGACCTTCAGCTCGCGGGCCTGCGCGACGGGATCGGCGGTCTGGATCGCGCGGCGCTGCGGACTGCTCACCACCCTGGCGATCGGAAATCGGGCGAGCGCCTCCGGCAGCCGTGCCACCTGCTGAAATCCGGTCTCGGACAACTCCGGATCAGAACCTTCGCCGTGATCGCTACGCAGCGGCAACGCGTGCCGGACCAGGAGCAGTTGCATGGCTCAACCCTTACACGATGGCACTGGCCGCTTCGGTGCAGCGCGGAGAATGCTATTCTCCCTACGGAGATTGGGGTGTGCGGTGACGGCGAGCAGAACTGAATTGGACACCGGCGTGCTGGGTCGTTGGCTCGATACGAATCAGGCGCCCGGCCATGGGGTGGAACCGGTGCTGGAGCAGCTGGGCGGTGGCTCGCAGAACACCCTGTACCTGGTGCAGCGCGGTCCCGAGCGCATGGTGCTGCGCATGCCCGGCCCGCGCGCCGACGCCGCGCGTATCGACGGACTGGTGCGCGAGATCCGGTTGGTGCGGGCGCTGAACGGCACCGACGTGCCGCACGCGGAACTGATCGCCGCCGACGAGACCGGATCGGTGCTCGGCATGCCGTTCTACCTGATGCGCGCGATCGACGGGTGGAGCCCGATGGACGGCGGCTGGCCGGCGCCGTTCGACCACGACCTGACTGCCCGGCGTGAACTGGCGTTCCAACTGGTCGAGGGCGCCGCACGGCTCGGACGGGTGGACTGGCGCGCGCAGGGTCTGGACGGTTTCGGCCGCCCGGACGGTTTCCACGAGCGGCAGGTCGACCGGTGGCTGAGCTTTCTCGACGCCTACAAGGTGCGCGACCTGCCGGGCCTGGACGAAGCGTCGGAGTGGTTGCGCCGCAATCGACCCGCGCATTACCCGGCCGGCATCATGCACGGTGACTACCAATTCGCCAACGTGATGTTCGCGCACGGAGAGCCGGCCCGGCTGGCCGCGATCGTGGACTGGGAGATGACCACGGTCGGTGACCCGTTGCTGGACCTGGCCTGGGCATTGCTCGGCTACGACGGTGAGCAACCCCGTTCGGACGGCTTCTATCTGGATATGCGGGGCATGCCGACCCGCAGTGAGCTCTTGCAGCACTACGAGTCGATCAGCGGATTGTCCACCGAGAACATCGACTACTACCTGGTACTGGCGAACTGGAAGCTGGGCATCGTGCTGGAAAAGACATATGCGGCCGGGGTGCGGACCGGAAAAGTCGATCCGAAGATCAAAGACGCGTTCGGGGCGATGATCCCCCAGCTCATCGCCACCGCGGCAGAGCTGGCGCGGTCGAGCGGGAGGTGAAATGAGTTACGCCGAACAGCTTTTCGACTTGACCGATCGGGTAGTGCTGATCACCGGCGGCAGCCGTGGCCTGGGCCGCGAGATGGCCTTCGGCGCGGCGCGATGCGGCGCCGACGTGGTGATCGCCAGTCGCAACATGGACAACTGTGTGGCCGTCGCCAAAGATATCGAGTCCCAGACCGGTCGCACCGCCCTGCCCTACCAGGTGCACGTGGGCCGCTGGGACCAACTCGACGGGCTCGTCGAGGCGACGTACGACGCTTTCGGCAAGGTCGACACGCTGATCAACAACGCCGGCATGTCGCCCCTGTACGACAAGCTCACCGATGTCACCGAGAAATTGTTCGACTCGGTGATCAACCTCAATCTCAAAGGGCCGTTTCGCCTTTCAGCACTGGTTGGAGAACGGATGGTGGCTGCGGGCAGTGGTTCGATCATCAATGTGAGCACCGCCGGGTCGTTGCGTCCGACACCCGACATCGTTCCGTACGCCTGCGCCAAAGCCGGGCTCAACGCGATGACCGAGGCGCTGGCGAAGGCGTTCGGCCCGTCGGTGCGGGTCAACACACTGATGGCCGGGCCGTTCCTGACCGATGTCAGCAAGGCGTGGAATCTGGATCAGGCGACGCGCAACCCGTTCGAGCACCTTTCCCTCAAACGTGCCGGCGATCCGACTGAAATCGTCGGTGCCGCACTGTTTCTGGCCTCCGACGCGTCGAGTTTCACCACCGGCTCGATCGTGCGGGCCGACGGCGGCATCCCCTAACGAGAGGAAGATTCGTATGTCGTGGGACTTTTCCACCGAACCGGAATTCGAGCAGAAGCTGCGCTGGGTGCGCGACTTCGTCCGCGACGAAGTCGAACCGCTGGAAGTGTTGTTCCCGGGCTGCGAATTCCTGCCGCTCAACGAGGAGCGGCGCCGGATCGTCGATCCGCTCAAGCAGCAGGTTCGCGACCAGGGGTTGTGGGCCCCGCATCTGGGGCCGGAGCTGGGCGGGCAGGGCTTTGGCGCCGTCAAGCTGACGCTGATCAACGAGATCCTCGGACGCAGCCCCTGGGCGCCGATCATTTTCGGCACCCAGGCGCCCGACACCGGCAACGCCGAAATCATCGCGCGCTTCGGCACCCCCGAACAGAAGGACCGCTACCTGCAGGGTCTGCTGTCCGGGGAGATCTTCTCCTGTTTCTCCATGACCGAGCCGCAAGGCGGCGCCGATCCGCGGGTGTTCACCACACGGGCGGTGCGTGACGGCGAAGACTGGGTGATCACCGGACGAAAGTTCTTCTCCTCCAACGCATCGGTGGCATCGTTCTTCATCGTCGTCGCCGTCACCGACCCCGATGTGCCGGTCCACCACGGCGCGTCGACCTTCTTGATCCCGGCCGGCACCCCGGGACTGACCATCGAGGCCAACCACCACCTGGTCGGATCGGACCCGCACGAGCCGGGGCATTCCCTGGTCCGTTACGACGACGTGCGGGTCGGGCCGGAGGCGCTGCTGGGCGAGGCCGGACAAGGCTTCCTGATCCTGCAAACCCGGCTGGCCGGTGGTCGGCTGCACCATGCGATGCGGTCGCTCGGCGTTGCCCACCGCGCGGTCGAGATGATGTCGCGCCGCGCGAAAAGCCGCTTCACCCAAGGCAGTCTGCTCGCCGACAAACAACTGGTTCAGGAGTTCGTCGCCGACTCCTACACCGAGTTGATCCCGTTCCGACTGACCGTCCTGCACGCGGCGTGGTTGATCGACACCGGGGACGAGCGGGCCGCCCGCGCCGAGATCGCGGCCTGCAAGATCCTGGCCTCCCAGGTACTGAAGTCCATTGCGCTGCGCGCCATTCAGGTACACGGCGCACTGGGACTCAGTGACCAGCTGCCGCTGGTGAACGCGTTGCTCGGTGGGATCGCACTCGGCCTGGCCGACGGACCCACCGAGGCGCACAAGGTGAACCTGGCGCGGATGCTGCTCAAAGGCTACGACGCCGAAGACGGTGAGTGGCCCAGCGAGATGCTGCACGTGCGCCGCGAGGCCGCGCTGAAGAAGTACGCCGACCTGATCGATCGCGTTCCCGCGCTGCCCGATTCGCCGTGAACACCAGAGCCGTGGCGGCCGTCGAACGCGCTCTCGACGACCGGCAACACGGCGCCACCGAGGAAGTGGAGCGCATCCTGGCCGCCGCAGTGCGGGTGATGGAACGCGTCGCACCGGATCCGCCCCGCGTCAGCGACATCGTGGCCGAAGCGGGCTCGTCGAATAAGGCGTTCTACCGCTACTTCGCCGGGAAGGACGATCTGATCCTGGCCGTGATGGAGCGTGGGGTGGGGCTGGTGGTGTCCTATCTCGACCATCAGATGGCCAAGGAATTGCGCCCACAGGACAAAGTGACCCGTTGGATCGAGGGCACCCTGGCCCAGGTCGCCGATCCGCACCTGATCAGCATGAGTCGCGCGGTCACCGGGCAGCTGTCCAGCTGGCACGTCGCCGACCAGGAGCTGATGCGGCCACTGCGCGACCTGCTCGTCGAACCGGTCACCGCGCTGGGCAGCGCCGACGTCGATCGCGACGTCGAGGCCGTCTACGGTTGCACGGTGGCGATGATGCGGCGGTACGTGGGATCCTGCGACCGGCCGGGCCATGCGGACATACAGCACCTTTCGCGGTTCTGCCTGCGCGGGCTCGGGGTCGGTTGATGCGCGCGATCGTCTGCCGCGCGTACGGCCCGCCCGAAGACCTGGTGCTGTCCGACATGCCGGACCCGGTTCCGGCGCCTGGTCAGCTGTTGGTGCGGGTGCACTCGGCGGCGGTGAACTTTCCGGACGTGCTGTTCGTCGCCGGCAAATACCAGATCAAAATCCCACCACCGTTCATACCGGGCAACGAGATTGCCGGCGAAGTGGTAGCGGCCGGCCCCGGTGCGGCATCGCGTCCGGGACAACGGGTGTTCGGCACCACGTTCGGAGCGTTCGCCGAACTGGCGTTGCTGGAAGAAGCTATTGCGGAACCGATTCCCGATGGCGTCGACTTCGATTCCGCAGCGGCGTTCGGCGTGACATACCGCACCGCCTATCACGCACTGCGTTCGGTGGCCGAGGTGACGACAGGTGATTGGGTGGTGGTGCTCGGCGCGGCCGGTGGGGTGGGCCTGGCTGCTGTCGATCTGGCGGTGGCGATGGGGGCACGCGTGCTGGCGGCGGCGTCGAGTCCGGCGAAGCTGGCGTTGTGCCGGGAGCGCGGCGCCGAAGCCACCGTCGACTACGACAACGAGGACCTCAAGCTGCGTATCCGCGAACTCACCGGGGACAACGCGGGCGTCGTCCTCGATCCCGTCGGGGGATCGTATGCCGAGCCGGCCCTGCGCGGTCTCGCCCGGGGTGGCATGTTCGTCACGCTCGGCTACGCGGCAGGCTCCATCCCGGCCATTCCGCTCAACCTGGTGATGCTCAAAAACGTGACGGTCCGCGGCATGGAAATCCGCACGTTCGCCGACGATTACCCACAGCAGTGCGCGCGCGACATCGCTGAGCTGTCAAAGTTGTTCGCCGACGGCAAGATTCGTCCGTACATCGGCGCGCGGTTCCCGTTGGCCGATACCGCGGCCGCCTTGCGCTACGTCGCCGACCGCAAGGTGCTGGGCAAGGTGATCATCGACGTCGCCGACTAGGCGTTGACCCTGCGGCTATGGCGGTGAGGTTCGAGTAGCCCACGCCACCAGCGCAGGATGACAAGCGTTGTTACGGCGTGACGATGCCGAAATTCGGGTCGGGCACATCGAGGACCTCGATCAGCGACTGCAGCGCCGTCTGGTCACCGGACAGTTCCAGGCCCGGCGACGTGAAGTCACCGGTCGCGACCAGCAGCAGTCGAATCTTGTTGGCCAGCTTGACCGTAACGTTCGCAGAGGCGGGATCGGCAGACACCTGGCGATGTACCAGCACCCCGTTGCGCAGGGCCAGCCGATAATTCGTGTTCGAATCGGCGAACGTGACGTCGATGGACAGATCGAGGTCCCAGCTGCGCGGACCGTTCACCCGGATGGCCAGGCCGTCGAAGACCTGCTCGGGCGTCAACTGAGACAACAGGGTCGGCGAGGTGACCTGGCCGGCGGTGCCGAATTTGCCAACCCGCAATTCGGTGGCGCCACTGAGGAAGAAATTGCGCCATGTCGCATTCTCCGCGCCGTAGCCCAACTGTTCCAACGTGTCCGCATACAGCTCCCGCGCGGGCCCGTGCTGCTCGTCGGTGAACATCGCGTGGTCGAGTAGCGTTGCCGCCCAGCGAAAATCACCGGCATCGAAGGCCGACCTTGCCAGTTCCACCACCCGGTCGATGCCACCGAGCGCCTCGACGTAGCGGGGTCCCAGCGCCTCGGGCGGATGGGGCCACAGCCGGCCGGGGTTGCCGTCGAACCAGCCCATGTAGCGCTGGTAGACGGCTTTCACGTTGTGGCTGACCGAGCCGTAGTAGCCCCGCGCATGCCAGGCGTGCTCCAAAGCCGGCGGCAGCTGGAATATTTCGGCGATCTCGACGCCCGTATAACCCTGATTGAGCAACCGCAACGTCTGGTCGTGCAGGTAGGCGTACAGATCGCGTTGCAGCGACAGGAACTCGATGATGTGCTCCCGCCCCCACGTCGGCCAATGGTGGGAGGCGAACACCACCTCGGCGCGATCGGCGAAGGTGTCGATCGCTTCGGTGAGATACCCCGACCAGGCACGTGGATCGCGGACCAGTGCCCCGCGCAGCGTCAGCAGGTTGTGCAGGTTGTGGGTGGCGTTCTCGGCCATGCACAGCGCACGGAATTGCGGGAAATAGAAGTGCATTTCGGCCGGCGCCTCGGTGCCGGGCGCCATCTGGAACTCGATCTGCACCCCGTCGATGGTGTGCGTCTCCCCCGTGGTCCGGATATCGATCGTCGGGACGATCAGGGCCACCTCGCCGGTCGAGGCAACCTGTCCGAGACCACACCCCACCTGCCCCAGCGGACCCCGGTCCAACAACGCGCCGTACATATATGTCGCCCGACGCAGCATCGCCGGACCGGCGTACACGTTCTCCTGCACGGCATGTTCGGTGAAGCCTTCGGGCGCCAGGATGGCCACCTTGCCGGCGTCCACGTCGGCCTGCGAGGTGACACCGAGTACACCGCCGAAGTGGTCGGCGTGGCTGTGGGTGTAGATCACGGCGACGACGGGCCGGTCCCCACCACGGTGCGTGCGGTACAGCTGCAGCGCCGCAGCGGCGGTCTCGGTAGAAATCAACGGATCGATGACGATGACACCGGTGTCGCCCTCGATGAAGCTGATGTTGGAGATGTCCAGTCCGCGGACCTGATAGATGCCCGGCACCACTTCGTAGAGGCCCTGTTTGGCGGCCAGTGTCGATTGGCGCCACAGGCTGGGGTGCACCGACACCGGTGCCGAGTCGGTCAGGAATGAATAGGCGTCGTTGTCCCACACCACCCGGCCGTCGGCGGCTTTGACCACGCACGGTGACAGTGCGGCAATGAATCCGCGGTCGGCGTCGTCGAAATCCCTTGAGTCGTCCCATGGTAGGGAATGTTTGCCATGCGCCGCTTCAATGATTGCGGTCGGGGGTTTGTGGTCCACCGTCTCCACCTTGCCACTAGTGCGATTCCACCGGAAGAGCCCGCATGCAGTGCCGATTTTCCTGAGTTGCTAGACCTCAGCTCCGGTTAAGCCGCATACTGCCGAAGCGGTCTTCAACCACGAGGGTCGCTACGACGAGCAAAGGAGCTCAGGTGAAGCGTGGACTGACGGTCGCGGTGGCGGGGGCGGCCATTCTGGTCGCGGGTCTTTCGGGGTGTTCGGATGACAAGCCGAAATCGAGTGGTGGATCCTCCAGTTCGGCTGCAGCCAGCGGAGGCGCCAGCGCCTCCGGGACCAAGGTGCTGATCGACGGGCAGGACCAGCACGTCACCGGCACAACTCTGTGCACCACGGCGGGTGGCACCGTCAACATCGCGATCGGCGGATCGGCGACCGGCATCGGCGCGGTCCTCTCCGACGCCAATCCCCCTGAGGTGAAGTCGGTTGCGCTCGGCAATGTCAACGGCGTGTCGCTCGGGTACGCCCCCGGCACCCCGGACGCCAAAGCCGAAGCCACCAAGAACGGCAACGCCTACAAGATCAGCGGCACCGCCACCGGAGTGGACATGGCCAACCCCATGGCACCGGTCAAGAAGTCCTTCGAAATCGACGTCACCTGCTCGGGCTGACGGGCTGAGCTGAGGACGCGGGCGGTTGCCGACCATTAACCGGCAACCGCACCGCGAACTCGGTACGACCGGGCGAGCTGTGCACGGTGATCATCCCGTTGTGCGCTTTGACGACGGCGGAGACGATCGCCAGGCCCAGCCCGGTGCTGCCGCCCTTCCGGGAACGCGAGGTATCGCCGCGCACGAACCGCTCGAACACCTCGGTCTGCTGCGCCGCCGGAATGCCGGGCCCGTTGTCGATCACCTGCAGCAGCGTGTGCGTCGGCTCAGTGCTCAACCGGGTGGTGACGACGGAGCCGGCGCCGGTGTGCACGCGGGCGTTGGCCAGCAAATTCGCCAGTACCTGGTGCAACCGCGCCTCGTCGCCGATGACCACCACCGGTTCGGGCGGCAGATCCAGTTCCCATTGGTGATCCGGGCCGGCGATGTGGGCGTCGCTGACCGCGTCGACGGCCAGCCGGGACAGATCCACCGGTTCGCGTTCCAGGGGTCGGCCGGAGTCCAGCCGCGCCAGCAGCAACAGATCCTCCACCAGGCGGGTGATCCGTTCGGTCTCCGATGCGACTCGGCTCATGGCGTGCGCCACCGCTTCGCGGTCGTCCCCCATCCGCTGCGCCAGCTCGGTGTAACCACGGATCGCGGCCAGCGGGGTACGCAGTTCGTGACTGGCGTCGGCAACGAACTGGCGCACCCGGGTCTCGCTGGCCTGCCGCGTCGACAGTGCAGCGGAGATGTGGTCGAGCATGCGGTTGACCGCCGACCCGAGCTGGCCGACTTCGGTGTCCGGGTTGGCGTCGGGCTCGGGCACCCGCACCGGCAATTCGACTTCGCCCCGGTCCAGCGGCAGGTCGACGACCTCGGTCGCGGTCTGCGCGACCCGTCGCAGCGGCGCCAGCGCCCGCCGGATGATCATCACCCCGGCGGTGGTCGCGGCGACCAGCGCAACGAAGGTGAGCACGCCGAAGATGACCAGCATCCGTAGTTCGGTGGCATCGATGTTGGCCATCGACAGGCCGGTGACGATCACGTCGGCCCGGTTTCGGCTCGGAGCCGCCACCACCCGGTAGCGGCCCAGTCCGTCGAGGTCCAGCGTCACCGGCGAGCGGCTACCGGCAATCTGTTCCAGTTGGTGTTTCGCGGTCGCGGACAGCGCGGCCCGCGCACCGCTGCTGGTCAGGTATCCGGCGTCCACCGTGGTGCCGTCGCTGACCACGGCGGCGACCATGCCGGCCGGCTGGCCCGGCGCGTCGAGAAATCTGGGTCCGGGCCCGGTTTTGACGTAGCGGGGTTCGTGACGGCGCGGCGGCTCGGGGTAGAGCAGCGAGGAGCGGTAGGAGGTGCCGCTGAGCTGACTGTCGAGTTGGGCCAGCAGGTGGTGCCGTAACGCGAGTTCGGTTGCCGCGGTGATGCCGACGCACACCATGGCCAGCACAGCCACCTGTCCGACCAGCAGCCGCAGCCGCAGCGACCAGACCCGGGGCCGTCTAGCGCGCCGGCTTGAGGACATACCCCGCGCCGCGCAATGTGTGGATCATGGGTTCGCGACCATTGTCGATTTTCTTGCGCAGATAGGAGATATAGAGCTCGACGATGTTGGACCGACCGCCGAAGTCGTAGCTCCACACGCGGTCCAGGATCTGCGCCTTACTCAATACCCGCTTGGCGTTGCGCATCATGAAGCGCAGCAGCTCGAATTCGGTGGATGTCAACGAGATCGGCTCGCCGGCGCGGGACACTTCGTGGCTGTCCTCGTCAAGGACGAGATCGCCCACCACCAGCTGGGCGCCGCTGTCGACCGTGGTGACGCCGGTGCGCCGCAGCAGCGCACGCAGCCGCAGCACCACCTCCTCGATGCTGAACGGTTTGGTGACGTAATCGTCTCCGCCAGCGGTCAATCCGGCGATTCTGTCCTCCACCGCGTCCTTGGCCGTCAGCAGCAGCACCGGCAGGCGCGGATTCTCTTCCCGCAACTTGCGCAGCACTTCCAGGCCACTCATGTCGGGCAGCATCACGTCGAGGACCACGACGTCGGGACGTTCGGTGCGAGCGGTAGCGAGGGCGGTCGTGCCGTCCCCTGCGGTGGCGATATTCCAGCCCTCGTACCGCAGGGCCATCGACACCATCTCCGCGAGAACAGGTTCGTCGTCAACCACCAGCACGTTGACCGGTTGGCCGTCGGCGCGGCACATGACAACGCGCTCGGTGGAAGTTCGGGGGGAGGCCACGGCTTCCAGTATCCGCACAACCCACTAGGGCGGCGCTATGGCCGCACTGTGTGTCGGCTGTGAAACAAGACGGTCGCGTGACCGCACCAGCGATCACGCGACCTTCGGGAAATGACTGATTAGTACCAGTTGCGCCGTCCGGCTACCGGCCGGCCCACCGAACCCATGGCCCACATCACCGCACCGATGACCAACAGCACCACGCCCAGCATCGCCAATAAATGCACGTTGAAGACAAATCCCAGAATGAGCAAGATAGCGCCCACGACAATCATGATGATTCCTTTACATAGAGGGGATGTGGTCAATTGCTTGCATCGCACTCGGCTGCGGTAAACGCGGGGTGCGGCAGTCAGTTACTTTCGGATTTACTCCCATGTAATTCAGCGGACCCGCAATCACCGTTACCGCAACGGTTCCCGCTGACGCACAGCTAGTGGCCTCGCCTTTGAAGTAGTCGCGCTGCCAGGCCGCGAGGACTCCGATGAGCAGCCACACCAGCACAATTGCACCGAGAATTCCGCGACCGCGCACCATAATTTCCTCCATTGATCCCGAAACCAATTTCTGTGTGATGAGCGTTACCCGTTGGACCTGTGTCTAAACATGAAAGGCGGCGTGGCGGAGTACTATCCGGACTGCTCGGCAAGCCACCTGGCAGCCCGCCTTTCGACGCGCGAGACAGCACGTGCCGACCGCCCGGGTAATTCGGTGACGCCGATTTCAGGCAGCCAATTGGCTCGGACACGCACCGACGGATCGCTCCCAGATTCCAGCCAGCTCATGATCACGTCCGCATAGCGCGCACCGGTCTGCGGATAGGCACAATCCGGCTGCGGGGTGCGGAGGAACTGCTCGGTAACATGTCCCGACAACCATTGCGGCCAAGGAGGTTAACGGCACCGTGCCCGACACGTTGTTCGCGGATGTCTCGGAATATCAAGTGCCGGTGGACGACTCGTACCCCTACCAGGTGTTGTCGTTCCGGGTCTGCGACGGCACCTATCGGGACCACAACTTCGCGCGCAATTACGCCTGGGCTCGTGCGGCATTGGACAGTGGGCGAATGACATTCGCGATCATCTACACCTATGTACGCCCGAACTGGTCGGCCAACGCCGACACGGTGCGCTCGATGATCGAAGCCGAGGGTGGGTTGCACCCGCGGGTCGCGTTGATGCTGGACGTCGAATCGGGCGGTAATCCGCCAGGTGACGGCTCGAGCTGGATCAACCAGTTGTATTGGAACCTGGCCGATTACGCGGGTTCGCCGGCCCGCATCATCGGCTATGCCAACGCCTACGACTTCTACAACATGTGGCAGGTGCGACCGGCCGGACTACGGGTGGTGGCTGCCGGCTACGGATCCAACCCCAACCTTCCCGGGCAGGTCGCACACCAATACACCGACGGGCAGGGGTACAGCCCCAACCTGCCGCAAGGCGCACCGCCGTTCGGTCGGTGTGACATGAATTCCGCGAATGGACTGACACCGCAACAATTTGCCGCCGCATGCGGCATCGTGACGAACGGAGGACCGCTGATGGCGCTCAGCGATGAGGAGCAGACCGAACTGCTGACCAAGGTGCGCGAGATCTGGGATCAGCTGCGCGGACCGCAGGGCGCCGGCTGGCCGCAGCTGGGGCAGGACAGCCAGGGCCAGAACCTCACCCCGGTCGATGCGATCGCAGCGATCAAGAAAGATCTGGAACAGGCCGGGCCGACGACGTAGCGAATTCATCACCGCTGCAACGCTGCAACGAACAGCGTCGGCGGAATCGAGTGATCGAGATCGTCCGGAACGCTGCGACCGTAGCGGGCCAGCAGCTCGGCGAAGGTGGTCGCCGACGCGTCCCAGCCGCGCTCACGCAGCCAGTCGGCGACGGCGGTTCTCTCTTCGGCGTACCACAGGTCGTCGTTGTCGTTGACTGCAACGTTGGCCAGCCGCGCCGCGGTGGCGCGCATCTGCGCCATGTCCGCGCGCTGGCGTCGTACCAGGTCCGGATCCAGGAAGCCCGGCCCGGGCACGTTCGTCGCCAGCTGACTGCCGGCCGGACTCAGCACATCGATGCGTTCGAACAACAGATCCTGCGCCCGCGCGGGCAGGTAACGCACCAGGCCCTCGGCCGACCACGCGGTGGCCAGCTGTGGGTCGAAACCGGCTTCCCGCAACGCTTTTGGCCAGTCCTGTCGCAGGTCGACGGCAATGCTCACCAGTTGCGCCGTGGGCTGCGCACCGTGCTCGCGCAGCGCGGCAGACTTGAAGCCGAGCACCCGCGGCAAGTCGAGTTCGTACACGACGGTGCCGTCGGGCCAGTCCAGCCGCCACGCTCGGGAGTCCAGGCCGGACGCCAGAATCACCACCTGCCGAACACCGGCGTCAGCCGCGCCCAGGAAGAACTCGTCGAAGAATGCGGTGCGCGTTGCCATGAAGTCGACCATCAGCCGCACCCGGGCGAGCACCTCGGGTTCCACCTCGACCGCGCCGGAAAGCACCGCCGGGTCGGCATAGACGTTCCACATTCCGGAGCCGGCCGCGTCGAGGAACACCCGCGCGAACGGGTCCTGGATCAGCGGGTCGGCGCTCTCGGTTTCCGCGGCGCGCGCCGCAGCCACGCCCAGGGCGGTGGCGCCCACACTTTCGGTGATATCCCAGGAGTCATTGTCGGTGCGCGGCACGAGGACGATTGTTCCAGCCGGTTGCGCCTCGGGCGGCGGGCCGAGCATCCCCTACGCTTTTTGCCAGACGATCGACAGGCTGCAGAGGGAGCGGGACGTGTCAAACCGGTGCACTGCGCAGGCCGGCGCATGAGCGGCGTCGACTTGGCCGCCGTCGGCCGCTGGATGACAGATCAGGGGTTGGGTGAAGGTCCGCTGCACGACGTCGTTCCGATCACCGGTGGCACCCAGAATGTGATGCTGCGCTTCACCAGGTCAGGCCGGACCTACGTGTTGCGCCGTGGCCCAAGGCACCTGCGCGCCCGCAGCAACAGCGTAATTCTGCGCGAAACCCGGGTGCTTGCCGCGCTGGCCGGCTCGGACGTGCCCCATCCGCACCTGATCGCGACGTGCGCGGACACCAGCGTGCTGGGGGACGCGGTGTTCTACCTGATGGAACCGATCGAGGGCTTCAACGCCGGTGAGGGTTTGCCGCCGTTGCACGCCGGGGATCCCGCGGTGCGCTACGGGATGGGCCTGTCGATGGCGGATGCCCTGGCCAAGCTCGGCGCGGTCGACCACGTCGCCGCCGGGCTGGCGGATTTCGGCAAGCCGGACGGTTTTCTGGAACGGCAAGTGCCACGCTGGCTTTCGGAATTGGCGTCCTACCAGGAATACGACGGCTACCCGGGACCGGACATCCCGGGCATCGACGAAGTCGCCCGCTGGCTGGAAGCCAACCGCCCGACCACCTGGCAGCCCGGCATCATGCACGGTGACTATCACGCCGCCAACGTGATGTTCTCCCTCACCGGCCCCGACGTGGTGGCCATCTGCGACTGGGAGATGTCCACGATCGGCGACCCGCTGCTGGACCTCGGCTGGCTGCTGGCCACCTGGCAGCAGGACGACGGCTCATCGGTTTTCGGTCATGCCCTCGGCCAGAGTGACGGCTTGGCCAGCACCGACGACCTGGTGCGGCGCTATGCCGCCAACACCACCCGCGACCTGTCGCACCTCACCTGGTACACGGTGCTCGCGTGTTTCAAGCTCGGCATCGTGATCGAGGGCACGCTGGCGCGGGCCTGTGCCGGCAAAGCCGAGAAGGCGGTCGGCGACCAGCTGCATGCCGGGACGGTGCACCTGTTCGAACGTGCGCTGGGGATGATCGCAACCCGGCCCTGACCGGGTTGCGTCGCCGGCGGCAAAGAAAGCGGCGTAGAACCCGACGCTGAAAGCCACCGTCGCCCCGCCGATCAGCGAGCCGAACACCAGTGGATACTGCGCCATCACCGGCGCCAGGAACCGGCAACACAACAGCAGCGCCGCCAGCAGCGCCGACCCGGACGCCACCAGCCCGGTGCGCGACCAACGGTTGCCCTGCGCACGCATCGCCGACTCCACCGTCAGGCACAGCACCGCACCGGCCACCAGGTCCACGCCGTAGTGATAGCCGAAGCCCAGCGTGGCCGCGATGGTCCCCAACAGCCAGGTGGTGCCGCCCCACCGTAGCCAGCGCGGCCCGCGGCGGGAGTGGATGAAGGTCGCCAGCGCCCAACTGGTGTGCATCGACGGCATGCAGTTGCGTGCGGTCAGGTCGTCGAACGCGATCGCCCGCGGCGTGCGGATCTGCGGCAGTGCATGCGGCCAGTAGTCGCCCACTTGAAAGCCCTGGCCGGCCGGGCTGAACGCGAATTCCGGGCCGACCACCGGGAACAACACGTAGATCAACGGCCCGACCAGGCCGAGCACCAGGAACGTTCGCACCAGGAAGTGCCGCGGCCAGCCCGCGGAGTTCACGTGGCGTAGTTGGTACACCACGACCACCATCGCGGCCAGCGGCAACTCGATGTAGACCCAGTGCAGCACGGCGGTGAGGATCGGCCCGCCCGCCTCGAACAGCCAGCCCATCACCCACGACGGTTGCCCGAGCGCGTGATCGGCCAGGTAGGCGTACTCGTCGAGGACGGTCGGCCGGACCATCGCCGTGATGCGCAGCCAGGTGTCGCCGACTTTGGTCGCGATGATGACCAGGAATCCCAGCGCGATCCCACGCAGCGCCGTCGCCCGCTGGGCGCCGGTCCAGCGCTGCCATGCCACCAGGACCAGCCCGGTGAGCACGATCATCGGTCCGTTGCCGAACGTCACCGCGGCGCCGCGCACCGCACGTTCGGCGGCGAACACCACGTCGAGCCCCGCGGCCAGCGATAGCGCCCAGATCCGGCAGCGCAACGACACCCCGACGACGCCGATGCACAGGCCGACCCACGACACCGTCGTCGACTTCGGGGTGGCGACATAGTCGCTGATCAAGCTGTGCAACGGCCCTTGGAACCCAGCCGTGCCGGCCACGATCTGCAGGACTACCAGCAGCGATACCCCCACCGCGACGACGGCCGGGACCCAACTGTGGGTCCACCGGGCCCACAGTGGCACCCGGCGCGCGTCGTCAGTGAACACTCGTCGGATATTAGGTGTCCGTCAGGCATCAGAACAGGTAATTCCGGTATCAGATATCGGCGGCCGGCAGCGCTGACTACTTTGGACGGGTGACCGAACTGCTCGGTCCGCCGTGTCCATGCGGCGGCGGCGAGGGTTATCTGGTGTGCTGCGGGCCGCTACACCACGGTGAGCGGCAGGCCCGGTCGGCCGAGGAATTGATGCGGTCCAGGTACTCGGCCTACGCCCACGGCGACGCCGATTACCTGTTCCGGACCTGGCACCCGCGGACCCGGCCGCCCGATCTCGTCCTCGATCCCGGGGTCACCTGGATCGGCCTGCAGGTGACCGAAAGCCTCCACGAAGACGACGAGCACGCGGTGGTGGCGTTCACCGCCCGGTTCGAATCCGCGGGACGGGTCGAGGAAATGCGCGAACGCAGCCGCTTCCAGCGGCGGGCGGGGCGATGGTGCTACATGGACGGTGACGGATGAATCAGCCAAAGAGAGCGCGCCCGAAGGGATTCGAACCCCTAACCTTCTGATCCGTAGTCAGATGCTCTATCCGTTGAGCTACGGGCGCCTGCGTTATTCAGTTGTCCAGCTGGTCTTGCGTGGCGGAGGCGAGAGGATTTGAACCTCCGGTTCCCTTTGAGGGGAACAACTCATTAGCAGTGAGCCCCATTCGGCCGCTCTGGCACGCCTCCATGGCCTTCCAAAGGGTACCCGACCCCGGAAACCCGGAGCCGCCGGAGGCATAGCGTACACAGCCGCGTCATATGCTGTCGAAATGACCGCCCGCCTGCGGCCCGCGCTGGCCGGGCTGCCCGTTTACGTTCCCGGCAAGACCGTGCCCGGGGCGATCAAGCTGGCCAGCAACGAAACGGTGTTCGGCCCGCTGCCCAGCGTCCGGGCCGCCATCGAGCACGCGACCGCGCACATCAACCGCTATCCCGACAACGGCTGCGTGCAGCTCAAAGCCGCGCTGGCGCGTCATCTGGGCCCCGACTTCGCCCCCGAACACGTGGCTGTCGGCTGCGGTTCGGTCAGCCTGTGCCAGCAGTTGGTGCAGATCACCTCCTCGGTGGGCGACGAGGTGGTCTTCGGCTGGCGCAGCTTCGAGCTGTACCCACCTCAAGTGCAGATCGCCGGCGCCACGCCGATCCAGATCCCGCTGACCGACCACACCTTCGACCTGGACGCCATGCTGGCTGCCATCACCGATCGCACCCGGCTGATCTTCGTGTGCAACCCGAACAACCCGACGTCGACCGTCGTCGACCCCGACGCGCTGTCCCGCTTCGTGAAGGTCGTGCCGCCGGACATCCTGATCGTCATCGACGAGGCCTACGTGGAGTACATCCGCGACGGCATGGCCCCGGACAGCCTGGGCCTGGTCCGCGCGCACGAGAACGTCGTGGTGTTGCGCACGTTCTCCAAGGCCTACGGGTTGGCGGGCCTGCGGGTGGGTTACGCGATCGGCCATCCCGACGTGATCACCGCGCTGGACCAGGTTTACGTGCCGTTCACCGCCACCAGCGTCTCGCAGGCCGCGGCGATCGCCTCGCTGGAAGCCGCCGACGAACTGCTGGCGCGCACCGACGCCGTCGTCGCCGAACGGGTGCGGGTCAGCGCCGAACTCCGCGCCGCCGGGTTCACGTTGCCGCCGTCGCAGGCCAACTTCGTCTGGTTGCCGCTGGGCTCCCGCACCGGGGACTTCGTGCAGCAAGCCGCCAATGCGCTGCTCGTGGTCCGTCCGTACGGCAGCGACGGTGTCCGGGTCACGGTGACCGCCGACCCCGAGGAGAACGACGCGATGCTGCGGTTCGCCCGCAGCTGGATCAGAGGAGGACACCCATGAGTCAGGCGCGCAAGCAGTTCACCGAGTTCAAGGAACGTACCGATACGATCCCCGACGCCGAACTCGACGACTTCTGGGCAACACTGGAGCCCGCCACGCTGGACGGCATGCTCGGCGAGTGGAAGGGTGGCGAGTTCGTCACCGCCCACCGCGCCGTCGGCACGCTGGCCAAGATCAACTGGTACGGCAAGACGTTCAAATCGGTGCAGGACGTGCAGCCGCTCGTCTGCCTGGACGCCGACGGCAACAAATACTCCAACACCGAGCGGATGAAGGGCGAAGCCAGCCTGTGGCTGGAGGAGTTCCGCGGCGAAGTGACCGCCACGATGGTCTACGACGGGGCGCCCGTGCACGACCATTTCAAGAAGATCGACGACGACGCGGTGATGGGCATCATGAACGGCAAAGGCGTCGTGGACGACGGCCGCTACTACTACTTCTACCTCGAGCGCGACTGATCCCGGATGGGATCGCGCCCCGTGAAGGCGACCAGCCGGTCCAGCGCTGGCGCGTCGTCGGGCACCTGTACCGGGTCGGCGAAACCGGCCTGGCGGCGCTGTTCGGGGCGGATGATCCGCTGCGCCAACCCCAGCACATACTCGGACAGCGAGTCCGGCGCATGCACGTCGTGCCCCACCGCGATCGCGTAATCCCAGCCGTGCACCAGGAATTCGATCGAGAACACCGCGACCGCGACCTGGGCGGGCATCGCGTTCTCACCGAGCGCGACATCGCCGGCCATCCCGCGTGTGTGCCACGCGTCCAGGGCCGGCCGGGCGGCGGCGACGACCAGACTCTCCACCGAATCGGTGTCGGCGGGCACGTTGATCTGAGCGCCGGCCATGCCGCCGAGCGTGGTGATCGAGTTCAGCAGATGCTTGGTCAGCGCTTTGACGTCGTACTCCCCGCACGGGGTCTGCTTGGTGCTGTCGTCGCGGCTGATGGTGTGCAGCACCTGTAGCAGCACCGCGAGGGTGGCTTCGGCGCTGTCCAGTTCGTCGGTGGGCGGCGAATCCGGTCCGGGTCGCAAATCTGAGGGCATGAGCGCCACGCTACGGTCTCGCTATGGCCGAAACATACGAATCCGTGTCCGTCGAGATCAAGGACCACGTGGCGCGGGTGACGCTGATCGGTCCCGGCAAGGGCAACGCCATGGGACCGGCATTCTGGGCTGAGCTGCCCGAACTGTTTCCGGCGCTGGACGACGACCCCGACGTGCGGGCAATCGTCCTGACCGGGTCGGGCCGAAACTTCAGCTACGGCCTGGACGTGCCGGCGATGGGCGGCTCGTTCACCCCACTGCTGTCCGGTGATGCGCTGGCCGGGCCGCGCGCGGTGTTCCACCGTGAAGTGAAGCGGATGCAGAACGCGATCACGGCTGTCGCCGACTGCCGCACCCCCACCATCGCGGCGGTGCACGGCTGGTGCATCGGCGGCGGCGTCGACCTCATCTCGGCCGTGGATATCCGCTACGCCAGCGCCGACGCCAAGTTCTCGGTGCGCGAGGTCAAGCTGGCGATCGTGGCCGACGTCGGCAGCCTGGCGCGGCTGCCGCTCATCCTCAACGACGGGCACCTGCGCGAACTCGCGCTGACCGGCAAGGACATCGACGCTGCCCGCGCCGAGAAGATCGGCCTGGTCAACGACGTGTATGCCGACGCCGACGCGACGCTGGTCGCAGCACATGCCACCGCCGCCGAGATCGCGGCCAACCCGCCGCTGACCGTGCACGGAATCAAGGATGTGCTGGACCAGCAGCGCACGTCGGCGGTCTCGGAGAGCCTGCGGTACGTCGCCGCTTGGAACGCGGCGTTCCTGCCGTCGAAGGACCTGACCGAGGGCATTTCCGCGACGTTCGCCAAGCGGCCCCCGCAGTTCACCGGCGAGTAACACACAGCCATAGGGCCGCAGCCAGCCATGCGCTCGAGACCGCCAGCCCGGCGAACTCCAGCCAGCCGATCATGTCGCCGGCGCGGTGCCTGGTGTCGACGAGGTGGCTGACGGCATGCAGCACCCAGTGCGTGGTGGCGAATGCCAGCGCCGGCACCCGCCAGGACGTCCACCGCAACGCGCCCAGCAGCAGTAGTCCCAGCGGGAACTCGAACGACGCGTTGTCGAGGATGTAGTGCGTGTTGCGGATGCCGAAGGCGCCCAGGGTGTCGAAGAAGATGCCGGGCGCCAACGCCATGAACAACCCCAGAGCCACCGAATAGAAGCCGAAAACGAGCAGAATCACCTCGACATAGCGTGTGCGCATGACCCCGAGGCTAGGCGCGCTTCACGTACCCTCACGAAGGTGGCGACCACCGAGACCCCCGACGGCAAGATCCGTGTCCCCGCCGATTTGGACGCAGTGACCGCCGTCGGCGACGAAGACCACTCCGGCGTCGATAGGGCCGCCGTGGAACGGATCTGGCGGGCCGCACGGCACTGGTATCAGGGCGGCATGCACCCGGCCATCCAGTTGTGCATCCGGCGCAACGGGCAGGTGGTGCTCAACCGCGCAATCGGTCACGGCTGGGGCAACGCGCCGACGGACGACCCGGACGCGGAGAAGATCCCGGTCACCACCACGACACCGTATTGCGTGTACTCGGCGGCCAAGGGCATCACCGCGACCGTGATCCACATGCTGGTCGAGCAGGGGGTCTTCGCCCTCGACGATCGCGTCTGCAAGTACATCCCCAGCTACACCAGCCACGGCAAGGACCGCACCACGATCCGGCACGTACTGACCCACAGTGCGGGCGTCCCGTTCCCCACCGGCCCGCGACCGGACTTCAAACGCGCCGACGACCACGAGTACGCACAGGAACAGTTGGGCAAACTGCGCCCGCTGTACCGACCGGGACTGGTGCACATCTATCACGCGCTGACCTGGGGTCCGCTGATGCGCGAAATCGTCTACGCAGCCACCGGCAAGGACATCCGCGACATCCTGGCCGCCGAGATCCTCAACCCGCTGGGCTTCCGGTGGACCAACTTCGGCGTCGCCGCGCAGGACGTCCCGCTGGTCGCGCCCAGTCACCCGACCGGCCGGCCGCTGCCGCCGCTGATCGCGGCGATCTTCCGCAAGGCGATCGGCGGCACCGTGCACGAGATCATCCCGTACACCAACACCCCGGCGTTCCTGACCACTGTGGTGCCGTCGTCCAACACCATCTCCACTGCCGACGAACTGTCACGCTTCGCTGAGATCTGGCGGCGCGGTGGCGAACTCGACGGCGTGCGGATCATGAGTCCGGAACGGATGTACGGCGCGGTGCAGCAATCCCGGCGGCTGCGGCCGGACTTCGCCGTCGGGTTGATGCCGGCCCGCTGGGGCACCGGCTACATGTTGGGCACCGACCGGTTCGGACCGTTCGGGCGCCACGCGCCGGCGGCGTTCGGCAATCTGGGCCTGGCCAACATCGCGATCTGGGCGGACCCGCAGCGCGGACTTGCCGCCGGCCTGATCAGCAGCGGCAAGCCCGGCCGCGACCCCGAACTCAAGCGCTACACCGCGCTGATGGACACCATCGCCGCGGAGCTGCGCTGAGTCACGCCCCGAGTAGCTGAGGATTGGCGTACCAGCTCGTCATGGGACTGTGGTCGCCGACGCGCGGGTAGTCGTCATCGGGCAGCGTCACCAGGTCATGTTGTTCCGCCCAGTCGACCGGGTCGGCTTCCAGCGTCATCACATCGATCATGTTCTGGCCTCCTCCTCGAACTCCTCGAACGTCGCGGGTGTGACAGTTGTGGTGGACGGGCCGCCCGCCCCGGTATGCGTCGCCCGACCTGGGCATCGGCGTGCTGGTCACCGGTGGGTGCCGGCTACGCCCATGATGTGGCCCGGGTCGCGGGCAGGCCCGCTGGTATGCGCGGTGATGGCATCACCTCCCTTCCCTGTGGATGCGGTTCACCGGGTAATGCCTGATTCGGCGCCCGGAGGACTGCGCTGCACGGCATCGATTCGACGCTCGGCCCCGCGCCGCGCGGAGGCCGTCAGCGGCCAAGACCGACCAGCACGTCGGGGCTCGTCGATGGCGCATCCGACTGCTGGTGGTGCCGGTGGCTGACAGAGCAGGCGTCGCTCGGCTGCGCACAGAATGGCGTCGACCTCGGCGATCAGCGCGATCAGCGACGAGTCGTCCGGGACCGGCGCCACGGTCGGTGGCGCCGGCGCGGTTGCGCGCGGTGTCTCCCGCGCGGCCCATGTGCTGCACTGCGACATCACTGACCCACTTTCCGTCAGCAATACGACCGGCCACTCAGGCGCTGAGAGCGTGCTGACCGTTTGTCCGGTTGACCGTGATCTTGCGCGGCTTGGCCTTCTCCGCCACCGGGATCTGCAGACGCAGCACGCCGGCGTCGTAGGAGGCCTCGATGCGGTCGGTGTCGAGATTGTCGCCGAGCACCAGCTGCCGGGAGAACACCCCGCGGGGCCGTTCGGCAGCCAGCATCTCCTTGCTCGACTCCACATCCGGGCGTTCGGCGCGGACGGTCACCACGTTGCGCTCGATGTCCAGGTCCAACGAGTCGGCGTCGATGCCTGGCAGGTCGAGTTCGACGATGAACTTTTCGCCCGCGCGCCAAGCGTCCATCGGCATCACCGTCGGACGCGCTGCGGTGCCCAGCGCCTGCTGAGTGAAGCGATCGAGATCGCGGAACGGATCGCTACGTACCAACATGGTCGCCACCTCCAACACTCCAATCATCATTGTTGTGGACAGGAAATCTGTGTCCGTAGACACACTTTTTATATAACTCGGGATGGAGTGTCTGGCAAGTGATGGAGCCAGAATTTTTTGGCCGGTCCGGTAGCCGCGCAAAGGTTCCACCGGCGCCGGCGGACGAGCGGTGGCGGAGGGATTTGAACCCCCGGACGGTGTTAGCCGTCTCTCGCTTTCAAGGCGAGTGCATTAGGCCGCTCTGCCACGCCACCGTCGATAAGGGTAGCGGGCGGTAGCGTGGCCACATGCGTGCCATCGTCGCCGAATCCGCCGAACAACTGACCTGGCGGGACGTCCCCGACGTCACCGCCGGACCGGGCGAAGTGCTGATCAAGGTCGCCGCGGCCGGCGTCAACCGCGCCGACGTGCTGCAGGCCGCCGGCAAGTACCCGCCCCCACCGGGCGCCAGCGAGACCATCGGGATGGAGGTCAGCGGCACCATCGCCGATGTCGGTGCGGGTGTCTCCAAGTGGCCTGTCGGGCACGAGGTTTGCGCGTTGCTCGCCGGCGGCGGTTACGCCGAGTACGTCGCCGTACCGGCCGGGCAGGTGCTGCCGATTCCAGCGCGCGTTGACCTCATCGACGCCGCCGGGATACCGGAGGTCGCCTGCACGGTGTGGTCGAACCTGGTGATGACCGCCCGGCTGGGTCCCGGTCAGCTCGTGCTGCTGCACGGCGGCGGCAGCGGCATCGGCACCCACGGCATCCAGGTGGCACGCGCCCTGGGCGCCCGGGTGGCGGTCACCGCCGGCTCAACCGAGAAGCTGGACTTCTGCCGGGAACTGGGCGCCCAGATCATGATCAATTACCAGGACGAGGACTTCGTCGCGCGTCTCGCCCAAGAGACCGAGGGTGCCGGGGTCAACGTGATCCTGGACATCATGGGTGCGGCCTACCTGGACCGCAACATCGACGCGCTGGCCACCGACGGATGGTTGATCGTGATCGGCATGCAGGGCGGGGTGAAGGCCGAACTCAACATCGGCAAACTCCTGGCCAAGCGCGCCCGCGTCGTCGGCACCACGCTGCGCGCCCGTCCGGTGACCGGCCCGAACAGCAAGAGCGCGGTCGTCGACGCGGTCACCGAATCGGTCTGGCCGATGTTCGCCAACGGCGCGGTCCGCCCGATCATCGGCGCCCGGTTGCCCGTCCAGCAGGCCGGCGAGGCCCATCAGCTGATGGTGTCGGGCAAGGTGACCGGGAAGATCGTCCTGACGGTCTGACACTACGAGCCCGCCGGCTCCTTGCGCGCGGTCACCGGGTACACCGTCGCCGTCCCGTGCCGCCCCTTGATCTGCACGTTTTCACTTGGGCCCCAACTGAACTGGTCTACGACAGCAGCTTGCACACCGCTGGCCGCCAATACCGGTGCCCGACCCTCGCGCCCCGCCATCGAGGCCAACCGGAAGGCGACGTTGGTCGCATCGCCGATGACCGCGTCGGTCGACCTGGTCATCGCGGCCGTGGCGGCCACCCCCTGCACCACACCCCAGCCCATGCGAATCGGAGATCCATCCGGCGTGCGTAACGGCCACTCGGGCGCGAGATCGTCGACGAGCCGGTTCGCGGCGAGCGCGAAATCGATGGCCAACTCGGCGGCGTCGGGAAATCGGCGCACCTCCCAGACCGCGAACAGGGCGTCACCGGCGTAATGGCTCAGCGTGCCCTTGTGCGCGCGCAGCACACCGCCCACCTGGCGCCACAGTGTGTACAGGCTGCGCGCCATCAATTCCTCGTCGGTGACCTGCGAGATCGTCGAATAGTTGACGATGTCACCGACCACCATCACCATGGCGGACTTGCCGATCCGCGCCAGCGTGCTCTTCACCACCCGCCGGGGCACCCCGTTGAACCGCTCAGCGTGAAATGTCAGCAGCACATCGCCGATCTGGATCTCATCGGCCGGCCTGATCAGCAGCGCCACCGCTCGTTCCACCCGGACACCGTTGAGCGAGGTGCCGTTGCTGCTGGTGTCGATCAGGAACGCCTGGTCGGACTCGGGGTCGAGGCGGATCTCGAGATGGGTGCGGGAGATCTCCGGGTCGGGTATGACCAGCCGGCGGGAAGCCCTGATCCCGGCGCATTCCCGCCCGACGAACAGCTGATCGAAGATGGGCACGCGGCGCTCGGCGCCGGTTGCATCGATAACGGTCAAGTGCCCCAACGGTTCATCGGACCCCGGCCCCGTCGGCGCACCGAACCTATTGTCAGACAACACGTTTCGGAATCAGCCCAGCGACGCCAGAGCCCGCACCAGCTGATCGACTTCAGCCATCGTGGAGTAATGCGCCAGTCCCACGGTGACCGCGCCGCCGATGTCGTTGACGCCGAGCGCATCGAGCACCCGCGAGTTGGCGTTGGCCATCGCCAGGATGCCGTTGTCCGCCAACCGCTGAACCACCCGGTCTGCGGGCACCTCGTTGACGGCGAAGCTCACCACCGGGATCCGCGCCTCGGGAACACCGAGCAGGATCACCAGCGGCAGCGACCGCAGCGAAGCCATCAGATAGTCGTAGACCCGGTTCAGGTAGGCGGCCGCGGAGTGCATCGACACTGAGAGCCGCTCGCGTCGGCTGCCCCGGGCCGCCTCGTCCAGTGACGCCAGATATTCGATGCTGGCGACGACGCCGGCCAGCAAACCGAACTGGTGGGCACCCACCTCCAGGCGCGCCGGGCCGGTGGCGTGCGGATTGGTTGACACCGAACCGAAGGTGTTCATCAGCGACGCGTCGCGGAAAACCATGGCACCGATCGGCGGCCCTCCCCAGCCCACCGCGTTCACCGTCACCACATCGGCGTCGGTTTCCTTGATGTCGAACAGCCGGTACGGCGCGGCCGCCGAGTGATCGACCACCACCAGGGCGCCCACATCGTGCGCCAACTTGGTCATCGCGCGCAGGTCGGTGGCCGTGCCCAACGTGCCGGACGCCGACGTCACAGCGACCAGCCGGGTCGATTTGCCGATCAGGCTCTCCCACTGCCACGTCGGCAGCTCACCGGTCTCGATGTCGACCTCGGCCCATTTGACCTTGGCGCCGTACCGGTGCGCCGCACGCAACCACGGCGCGATGTTGGCCTCGTCGTCCAGGCGGCTGACGATCACCTCGTAACCCAGGCCGGACCGCGCCGACGACGCTTCCGCCAGAGACGACAACAGCACCGCGCGGTCGGCGCCCAGCACCACTCCGCTCGGATCGGCGTTGACCAGGTCGGCGACCGCCTCGCGGGCCGCCTCCAGCACCGCGGCGCTGCGCCGGGCCGACGGGTGCGCCCCGACCGCAGTCGCACCGGACCGGCGGAAGGCTGTCGACACGGTGGTCGCGACGGAATCAGGGATCAGCATGCCGCCCGGCGCGTCGAAGTGCACCCACCCGTCACCGAGCGACGGGTGCAACCCACGCACCCGGGCGACGTCGTAGGCCATGCCAGCCACCTTAAAGTCCTCAAGAACATTCGCCGTTTTGCGAACGGATTGTCGGTAGCGGGTGCGCCATTGACGTTCCAGCCGTTACGGCTTCCCGAGTGAGGACACCCGGCCAGCCATACTAGTCGAGTGAGCTTGTGGTTCGGAACGCTGATCGCATTGATCCTGCTGATCGCGCCGGGTGCCATCGTCGCACGTATCGCGCAGTTGAACTGGCCGATCGCGATCGCGGTCGGACCGGCGCTGACGTACGGCGTGGTGGCGCTGGCGATCATCCCCTACGGCGCCCTCGGCATCCCCTGGAACGGTTGGACGGGCCTGGCGGCGCTAGCGGTCGTCTGCGTAGCGGCGACGATCCTGACGCTGCTGCTGGCCCGTTTCCGGGACAAACCGGCCGAGGCGTGCGCGGTCCAACCCGGCCCCGGCCTGCTGGTCGCGGCCGGAGTGCTGCTGGGGGTCGTGTTGATCGGCTGGGCGGCGTTCAGCGGCATTCCGCACTGGCAGACGATTCCCAGCACCTGGGACGCGGTCTGGCACGCCAACGAAGTCCGCTGGATCCTGGACACCGGCCAGGCGTCGTCCACCCACATGGGCGAACTGCGCAACGTCGAAACACACGCGCTGCTGTACTACCCGTCGGTGTTCCACGCGCTGGCCGCGGTGTTCTGCCAGCTGACCGGAGCGGCCGCCACCACCGGGTACACGTTGAGCTCGCTGGCCGCGGCCATCTGGCTGTTCCCGGTCAGCGCCGCGGTGCTCGCCTGGAAAGTGTTGCGCAGCCACACCACCGAGTGGCGCACCGCGGCGATCTCCGCGACGGCCGCCGCGCTGTCGGCGTCCTTCACCGCGGTGCCCTACGTGGAGTTCGACACCGCGGCGATGCCGAACCTGGCGGCCTACGGCGTCGCCATCCCGGTCATGGCGCTGATCACCTCGACCCCCGGCCACCGAGACCGCATCCCGGTGGCGGTGCTGGCCCTGGTCGGCGTCTTCTCGGTGCACATCACCGGCGGCATCATCGTGCTGTTGCTGCTGGGTGGCTGGTATCTGTTCGAGCTGCTCTGGCGTCCGGTTCGGGGCCGGCTCGCCGACCTACTGACGCTGCTGGGCGTCGGCGTGCTGGCCGGGCTGATCCTGTTGCCGCAGTTCCTGAGCGTGTCGCAGCAGGAAGACATCATCGCCGGGCACTCGTTCCTCACCTACCTGAGCATGCGGCACGGTCTGTTCGACGCGGTGTTCATGCATTCCCGGCACCTCAACGACTTCCCCTACCAGTGGGCGCTGAGCTTCCTGTGCGCTGTGGGCGGGCTGATCATCCTGGTCGACGGGATCAGGCGGAACCGCCGGGTCCTCAAACTCCCCTGGCGGCTGGCACTGCTGAAGGTGCCGTGGCCGCTGGCGGTCTGGCTGCTGCTGATCGTGATCAACGTCGACGCGGGCACCCCGCTCTGGGGCCCGTTCGGCCGGGTCGCCGGCGCGTTCGGTGAGTTCTTCTACAAAGACCCGCGCCGGATAGCGGCCGCGACGACCCCGCTGTTCACCCTGATGGCGGCCGTCGCGCTGGTCGCGATCGTCGGCGGAGTCGTCACGCTGGTCCGGCGTCGCGTTCCCCAAGCCATGCCGCCGGAACTGTGGCGGGCGGCCGCCGCGGTGGTGATCGTGGGCATCTGCGTGGGCGGTGCCTGGCACTACTTCCCACGGCACCGGTTCCTGTTCGGCGACAAGTACGACCAGATCATGGTCAATCAACAGGATCTCGACGCCATGGCGTACCTGGCGACGCTGCCGGGCGCGCGGGACACCCTGATCGCCGATTCCAACGTCGACGGCACCGCCTGGATGTACGCGGTGGCCGGATTGCATCCGCTGTGGACCCACTACGACTACCCGGTGCAGATGGGCCCGGGGCCCAACCGCTACATCATCTGGGCCTACGCCCGAAAAGGCGACAGCGACGAGCGGGTCCCCAAAGCCATCAAAGCCCTCAACATCCGTTATGTGCTGGCCAGCGGCCCCACGGTGCGCGGGTTCAAGATTCCCGAAGGGCTAATCTCACTGGACAAGTCGCCGTACTGGACACTGATCTACGACAACGGCGGCGCCCAGATCTACGAATGGCATGACTACGCGGCGACGCACCGCTGACAGCACGCGTGAAGGACGGTGATGGGGTGAGCACGGGCCCGGAGGACGACGGTATCGAGGTCATCGGCGGTGTCGATCCGCGGTTGATGGCACTGCGTCAGGCTGAGGACGCCGACGACTCCGACGAACGCTCGCTGACCGACCTGGTCGAGCAGCCGGCGAAAGTCATGCGGATCGGCACGATGATCAAGCAGCTACTCGAAGAGGTGCGGGCCGCACCGCTCGACGACGCCAGCCGCACCCGGTTGCGCGACATCCACGCCACCAGCATCCGTGAACTCGAGGAGGGTCTGGCCCCGGAACTGCGCGAGGAGCTGGAACGGCTGACGCTGCCGTTCAACGAGGACACGCCCCCGTCCGACGCCGAGTTGCGGATCGCCCAGGCGCAGTTGGTCGGTTGGCTGGAAGGGCTCTTCCACGGCATTCAGACCGCGCTGTTCGCCCAACAGATGGCAGCGCGCGCACAACTGGAGCAGATGCGCCAGGGTGCGCTGCCGCCCGGGATGGGCAAACAGGGCCACCCCGGCGGGGCGCACGGCACCGGACAGTATCTGTAAGCCGTGTCGAGCGGGCCGCACATCGAGACACGCGACGCGTGGGTCGAATTTCCCATCTTCGACGCGAAGTCGCGATCGTTGAAGAAGGCCTTCCTGGGTAAGGCGGGCGGCACGATCGGCCGCAACAGCTCCAACGTGGTGGTCATCGAGGCGTTGCGGGACATCACCATGTCGCTGGAACTCGGCGACCGCGTCGGCCTGGTCGGCCACAACGGTGCCGGGAAATCGACTCTGCTGCGCCTACTTTCGGGCATCTACGAACCGACCCGTGGCTGGGCGAAGGTGACCGGTCGGGTGGCGCCGGTGTTCGACCTGGGCATCGGGATGGACCCGGAGATCTCCGGCTACGAGAACATCATCATCCGCGGCCTGTTCCTCGGGCAGACCCGCAGGCAGATGCTGGCCAAGGTGAACGAGATCGCCGAATTCACCGAATTGGGCGATTACCTGTCGATGCCGCTGCGCACCTATTCCACCGGGATGCGGGTGCGGCTGGCGATGGGCGTGGTCACCAGCATCGACCCGGAGATCCTGCTGCTCGACGAAGGCATCGGCGCGGTGGACGCCGAGTTCCTCAAGAAAGCGCAGTCACGGCTGCAGAGCCTGGTGGAACGCTCCGGAATCCTGGTATTCGCAAGCCATTCCAACGAGTTCCTGGCTCGGTTGTGCAAGACCGCGATGTGGATAGACCACGGCGTCATCAAGCAGCAGGGTGAAATCGAAGATGTGGTGCGCGCCTACGAAGGCGAGGACGCGGCGCGGCACGTGCGCGAGGTCCTGGCCGAGACCCGCCGCGATGACCTGACCCAAAGAGCCTCTGGCGGTGAGTGATTCCGTCTTCGCCGTGGTCGTCACCCATCGGCGCCCTGAGGAACTCGCTCGCTCGCTGAACGCCCTGAGCGGTCAGACCCGGCAACCCGACAAGCTGATCGTCATCGACAACGACGACTCCGCCGACAGCCGGGTGCGCCGCCTGGTGGACAGTCAGCGGATTCCGCAGCTTTACCTCAACTCTGCCCGAAACCTCGGTGGCGCAGGCGGTTTCGCACTCGGCATGCTCCTTGCGTTGGCGCACGGCGCGGACTGGGTGTGGTTAGCCGACGACGATGGGTACCCGCACGGACCCGACGTGCTGCAGACCCTGTTGGCCTGCGCGGAAAAGCACCGGCTGGCCGAAGTGTCACCGATGGTATGCAATATCGACGACCCCGACCAGCTGGCCTTTCCGCTGCGCCGCGGTCTGGTATGGCGCAGGCGGACAAGCGAATTGCGCACCGCGCCGGGTCAGGACCTGCTGCCCGGTATCGCGTCGCTGTTCAACGGCGCCCTGTTCCGGGCCTCGACGTTGGAAGCGGTCGGGGTGCCGGACCTGCGGTTGTTCATCCGCGGCGACGAGGTGGAGATGCACCGTCGGCTGGTCCGCTCCGGCCTGCCGTTCGGCACCTGTCTGGATGCGACCTATCTGCACCCGTGTGGATCCGACGAGTTCAAACCGATCCTGGGCGGGCGCATGCACACCCAGTACCCGGACAACCCGAGCAAGCGGTACTTCACCTACCGCAACCGCGGCTATGTGTTGTCCCAGCCGGGTCTGCGCAAGTTGCTGCCCCAGGAATGGGTGCGGTTCGCTTGGTTCTTCCTGGTGACCCGACGCGACCCTGAGGGTTTGCTGGAATGGTGTCGGCTGCGCCGCCTGGGGCGGCGCGAACAGTTCGGACGGCCCGGAGGTTCGGCATGACGTTCATCGACGCGGCGGCGCAGTCCAAGACGTTCGCCCGGGCCCGCGGCGATCTGGCCGCCGGCTTCCACCGCCGCGAACTCTGGTTGCACCTGGGCTGGCAGGACATCAAACAGCGCTACCGCCGCTCGGTGCTGGGACCGTTCTGGATCACCATCGCCACCGGCACCACCGCAGTCGCCATGGGCGGGCTGTATTCCAAGCTGTTCCATCTGGACCTGTCGGTGCACCTGCCGTACGTCACGCTCGGCCTGATCATCTGGAACCTGATCAATGCCGCCATCTTGGAGGGCGCCGACGTGTTCGTCGCCAACGAAGGGCTGATCAAGCAGTTGCCGACGCCGCTGAGCGTGCACGTGTACCGGCTGGTGTGGCGGCAGATGATCCTGTTCGCACACAACATCGTGATCTATGTCGTGGTCGCGATCATCTTCCCGAAGCCGTGGTCGTGGGCGGACCTCTCGGTCTTTCCGGCGCTGGCGTTGATCATGCTCAACGCGGTGTGGGTGTCGCTGTGCTTCGGCATTCTGGCGACCCGCTACCGCGATATCGGCCCGCTGCTGAACTCGCTGGTGCAGTTGCTGTTCTTCATGACGCCGATCATCTGGAACGACGACACGCTGCGCCACCAGGGTGCCGGCAACTGGTCCAAGATCGTCGAACTCAATCCGCTGCTGCACTATCTGGACATCGTGCGGGCACCGTTGCTGGGCGCACACCAGGAGTTGCGGCACTGGGCGGTGGTCGTGGTCCTGACGATCGTCGGCTGGGCGCTCGCGGCGATCGCGATGCGGCAGTACCGCGCCCGGGTGCCCTACTGGGTCTGAGCGTCAGATCGGCTTCGCCAAAACGCCGGACATGGTGTCGCTGCACCGGTTACGATCCGCCACATTGTTGCGGGGTGGGCAGAACACATCGGATTGGAGATGCGGTGTCCTACTTGGTCGCTGTCCCGGAAGCGTTTTCCTCGGCCGTCACCGGACTGGCCGACATCGGATCGGCACTCCAGTCCGCCAACGCGGCAGCGGCCGGCCCCACCACCCGCGTACTGGCCGCGGCCGCCGACGAGGTGTCTGAAGCGGTCGCGGTGTTATTCGGCGCACACGCCCAGGGCTACCTGTCGTTGAGCGAACAGGCCGCGGTTTTCCATAGCCAGTTCATGCAGGCACTCAATGCGGCCGGCGGGTCTTATGCATTAGCCGAAGCCGCTAGCGCCGCGCCGCTGGACGCCGCCGGACAGGCGGTCTTCGGGGTGATCAACGCCCCCACCCAGTTACTGCTCGGCCGTCCGCTGATCGGTGACGGCGCCGCCGGCGGAACGGTCAACGGGGTCGGGCAGGCCGGCGGTGCCGGTGGCTTGCTGTTCGGCAACGGCGGCGCCGGCGGAGACAGCACTGCCACCGGAGTGGCCGGGGGCTCGGGTGGCAGCGCAGGTCTGCTGGGCAACGGCGGAGCCGGCGGCCGGGGCGGGCTGGGTGCTGTGGGCGGCGCCGGCGGCGCCGGCGGCTTGCTCTACGGCAACGGGGGCGCCGGCGGCACCGGTGGGGCCGCGGTTGCCGGTTTCAACGGCGGTCTGGCCGGGATGGGCGGCAGCGGCGGCAACGCCGCGGTGTTCGGCAGCGGGGGTCACGGTGGTCAGGGCGGCCAGGGACTGGCCGGAACCAGTGGCGTGAACCCCACGCCCACCGGACAGACGGCAGCGACCGGCGCCTTCGGCACCTTCAATTCAACGACGGCGGAACGACCATCATCAGCGGCGGCGGCACCGGCGGCACCGGCGCAGCGGGAGGCCCCGGAGTCGGCGGCGGCACCGGCGGAGAGGGTGGTCGAGGCATCGCCACGAGCAGTTCAGGCAGTGGAAAGGTCATGATCGGGCTAGGCGGCGCCGGTGGTAACGGTGGCGAGGCTGGCGCCGGTGCAGCTGGCGGTGCGGGGGGCGACGGTGGCCTTGGCTTCATGAATGACAACGCCGGCACGTCGGGTCTCGCCTTGGCGACCGGCGGTCGGGGCGGATTCGGCGCACCGGGCGGGGTATACGGCGGCCAAGGTGGTGACGGCGGGGCCGGCGGCGACGCGACGGCTACGGCGAATTACTTCACGCGGCCGACCGGCGGCGACGGCGGTGACGGCGGTTTCGGCGGGACGGGCATGTCCGGCAGCGCCGGCGGCGTCGGCGGCACCGGAGGCAGTGGCGGTCGCGGCGGACTGTTGATCGGCAACGGTGGCAACGGGGGTGCGGGCGGCCTCGGCGGTAGCGGAGGTGGTGGCGACTTCGGCGGCAACGGCGGCAACGGTGGCAACGGCGGTGCCGCCCAAATCAGCACCACCGGCAACCCGGTGGCAGGTGACGGCGGCGATGGTGGTGACGGCGGCGCCGGTGGAGCGGGCGGCGACGGCGGTGCCGGCGGAGCGGGAGGTCAGGGCGGTGGCGCCGGACTGCTCGCCGGCAGCGGCGGCGCGGGCGGAATCGGGGGCGTTGGCGGTAATGGAGGAACCGGCGGGGTGGGTGGCGACGGCGGCAACGGTGGTGCCATCGGCACCAACGGCACCGGCGCAACCGCCGGAAGTGGCGGCGATTTCGGCGCGGGCGGTCGCGGTGGCGCGGCGGGTGCGGCCGGCAGCGGCGGCAGCGGCGGAGCCGGTAGCGCCTTGAGCGGCAGCACCGGCGCGACGGGCGGCACGGGTGGGCCGGGTCAGGTCGGCGGCGACGGACAGAATGGCTCGCCTGGCAACAACGGCTAGCCAAGGGCCGCCGTCGCCAAGAATCCTTTGAGGATCCGCCAAGGATGCGGTCCGAGGCTATGCCGCATGCTGCGTCATGACCACGGCACCTCGCTCGCCGTCGACACCTTGTTGCACTATCCGATCGGTGGTGACGTTGCACCACCCGCCGAAGTCGATCTCGAACTGGTGCGCCCGATCCCGTTTCATTCCCTGTGCGAAGAGCACCTGTTGCCGTTCCACGGTGCCGTGCACATCGGCTACCTGCGCAGCGGAAAGCCGTTGAAGCATCCGGAATTCACCCGGATCGTCGATGCGTGCTCGAGTGGGATCCAGGTCCAGCAGCGCATGGCGACGCGGATCGGCCTGTGGGTGCACCACGAACTCGCCCCGTACGGGGTGGGCGTGTTGGTCGAGGGCGCCTACGCGTGCGCCGCGCCGCACGCCGACACCACCACCCTGGCGTTTTACGGCGCATTGCGGCACAGCGCCGAGCGCCAGCGCGACTTCCTCACCCGCACCAGACAAGAGCTCGTCAAATTAGCGGCCGAATGACCATGACCGATCTAGCTGTTGCTGAAACCGTCCATACCGCCACGATGCATCGTGACGACGCCCCGATCGGCAGGGTGGCGCGGTCTCATCTGCGGAAGCGGTTCGGTGCCTTGTCGTGCTGCCGTCGTTCCTGGTCCGACGACGGCAAGCACCTGTTCCTGCACGGTTTCGAGCTCGCGTTCGACATCGAATTCGCTTGCGCTGGAACCGAACCGGCACTTGACTGGCAGGTGCTCCAACACATCCGCGCCGCGCTGCGACGGCAGTTCGGCCACACCACCCTGATCGCCGCCAACGACCCGCAACGCGACTTGTTCGAACTGCTGGCCGACCGCGGTGTGGTCGACATCCGGATCGTGGAAAGCACCGCCACCGAAGCCTCGGCAGCCTGGACGTTCGACACCGTGGAGCGGACCCTCGCGCACGCCACCGGCGGCCGGACCTGGGTGTCGCGCATCGCCGCCCGGGAGAGCGGCAACGAGGTGATCACGCTGACGGCGCTGCCTGCTCAGAACGCTCAGCGCTAGCCAACGGGGTCCCTGCCGCGCGGAATACCAGTGACGGCCGGGATAGTTGTGGTGTATCACTGAAAGCCACAAATCTCCGACGGCACTTCACAGGGCGAAAAGGCGGCGCAGGTGAGCGAGGAAGCCCAGTCAACTGACCTGGCAGCAGCGGCGCGCGACAACCTCGCTGCCGAACTGGACCGGCTCAGGCAGCGGCGCGACCGGCTGGAGGTCGAGGTCAAGAATGACCGCGGCATGGTCGGTGACCATGGCGACGCCGCCGAAGCCATCCAGCGTGCCGACGAACTGGCCGTGCTCGCGGATCGGATCAACGAACTGGACCGACGGTTGAAGGCCGGGCCGGCCGACACCGATCCGTCGGATGCGTTGCCGGCCGGAACCGAGGTGACCCTGCGGTTCGCCGACGGTGAGGTGGTGACGATGCACGTCATCTCGATCGTCGAGGAGACGCCGGTGGGTCACGAAGCCGAGACGTTGACCGCCCGCAGCCCGCTGGGCCAGGCACTGGCCGGCCACCAAGCCGGCGACACGGTGACTTATTCCACCCCGCAGGGCCCCACCCAGGTGGAGCTGATCTCGGTGAAGTTGCCCAGTTGACGACGCTCCCGCCCGAACCTGACGCCGTGCCGGCCGGTGAGGACCAGCACAAATATCTGCACCTGACCACCCAGGCGCTGCGCTTTGTCATCACCGGCGTGTTCGCGGCCATCGTCGACTTCAGCGTCTACGTGGCGCTCTACAAGGGTGTGGGTCTGCAAGTTGACCTGTCCAAGTTCATCAGCGTGGTGATCGGCACCATCACCGCCTATCTGATCAACCGGCGGTGGACGTTCCAGGCCGCGCCGAGCCGTTCCCGGTTCGCCGCCGTCATGGCTTTGTACGGAGTCACCTTCGCCGTGCAGGTCGGTCTGAACCACCTGTGCCTGGCGCTGCTGCACTACCGCAGCTGGGCGATCCCGGTCGCGTTCGTGATCGCCCAGGGTGTCGCGACGGTCATCAACTTCGTGGTGCAGCGCACCGTGATCTTCCGCGTTCGCTGAGCCGGCTTCAGCGTTCGATTCGCCGCCGCACCCGGACGCTCGCGTCCCGCATCGTCGTCACCCGGGCTCGCGGTACCCTCTTGGACGATGTTCAGCGCTGATATACCGACCACCCCGACCCGGCTGACCGGGTTCGGCCGCACCGCGCCGTCGGTGGCCGATGTGCTTTCGACCCGTGATCCCGAAGTGGTGGCCAAGGCAGTCGCCCGCGTCGCCGAAGCCGGCGGCCGCGGCGTGATCGCCCGCGGCCTGGGTCGGTCCTACGGCGACAACGCACAAAACGGCGGCGGCCTGGTGATCGACATGACGGGGCTTAACCGCATCCACTCGATCAGCGCCGACACTCGGATCGTCGACGTGGAGGCCGGCGTAAGCCTCGATCAGCTGATGAAGGCGGCGCTGCCGTTCGGGCTCTGGGTCCCGGTACTGCCCGGAACCCGACAGGTCACCGTCGGCGGGGCGATCGGTTGCGACATCCACGGCAAGAACCATCACAGCGCGGGCAGCTTCGGCGACCATGTGCGGTCGATGGACCTGCTCACCGCGGACGGGCAGATCCGCCGCCTCACTCCCGACGGCGAGCAGGCCGAGCTGTTCTGGGCGACCGTCGGCGGCAACGGCCTGACCGGCATCATCCTGCGGGCCACCATCGAGATGACACCGACCGAGACGGCGTACTTCATCGCCGACGGCGTGGCGACCAAGGACCTCGACGAGACCGTCGCCGTGCACCTCGACGGCAGCGAGAACAAGTACACCTATTCCAGCGCCTGGTTCGACCTGATCAGTCCGCCGCCGAAGCTCGGCCGGGCTGCGGTCAGCCGCGGCAGTCTGGCGACGCTGGATCAACTGCCCCCGAAGCTGGCCAAGAATCCGCTGAAATTCGATGCACCGCAACTGCTTACGGTGCCGAACGTGTTTCCGGTCAGTGCGATGAACAAGCTGTCCTTCATGGCGATCGGCGAGGTGTATTACCGGCTGGGTGGCACCTACAGCGGCAAGATCATGAACCTGTCGCAGTTCTACCACATGCTGGACCTGGTCAGTGGCTGGAACAATGCTTACGGGCCAATGGGTTTCGCGCAGCATCAGTTTCTGGTCCCACCTGATGCGATGGACGAGTTCAAAGCGATCATCCGCTGGATCCAGACCCAGGGCCACTACTCGGCGCTCAACGTGTTCAAGCTGTTCGGCCCCGGCAATCGCGCACCGCTGAGCTTCCCGATGGCCGGCTGGAACGTCGCGATGGACTTCCCCAACAAGCCCGGCATCAATGAGTTCCTCAACGAACTCGACCGCCGGGTACTGCAATTCGGTGGCCGCGTCTACACCGCCAAGGATTCCCGCGTGAGCGCCGAGACGTTCCACGCCATGTATCCGCGCATCGACGAATGGATTGCGGTGCGCCGCAAGGTTGACCCGTCAGGGGTGTTCGCCTCTGACATGGCCCGACGTTTGGAGCTGCTCTAGATGGTGCTGGACGCTGTCGGTAATCCGCAGACCATCCTGCTGCTCGGAGGCACCTCCGAGATCGGGTTGGCCATCTGCGAACGCTATCTGCGCAACGCTGCCGCGCGAATCATATTGGCGGACTTGCCCGACCATCCCCGCAAGGCGGAAGCCACCGCCGCGATGACGGCGGCCGGCGCCAAATCCGTCGAATGGATCGACTTCGACGCCACCAGCACCGACAGCCATCCCGGAGTCATCGACCGAGCCTTCGCCGGCGGCGACGTCGACGTCGCCATCGTGGCGTTCGGCCTGCTCGGCGACGCGGAGGAGCTGTGGCAGAACCAGCGCAAGGCGGTTCAGATCGCCGAAGTCAACTACACCGCAGCGGTTTCGGTGGGTGTACTGCTGGGCGAGAAGATGAAGGCCCAGGGCTTCGGCCAGATCATCGCGATGAGCAGCGCCGCCGGGGAGCGGGTGCGGCGGTCGAACTTCGTCTACGGCTCCACCAAGGCCGGCCTGGACGGTTTCTATCTCGGGCTCGGAGAAGCACTGCGCGAGTTCGGCGTCCGGGTGCTGGTGATCCGTCCCGGCCAGGTTCGCACCACCACGACGATCGCATACTGGCAGGCGACCGGCGCCAAAGAAGCGCCGCTGACCGTCGACAAGGAGTACGTCGCCGACCTCGCGGTCACCGCTGCCGCTAAAGGTAAGGAATTGGTTTGGGCGCCGGCAACATTCCGCTACGTGATGATGGTGTTGCGGCACGTCCCGCGGAGCATCTTCCGCAAGCTGCCCATCTGACCATGCGCAATGCGCTGGCCACCGTGGGCCAGATGGCCGCTGCGGCCTTCGTGGCGATTGTGATAGCGGTCGTGTCGCTGTCGGCCATTTCGCGGGTGCAGTGGCCGGCGTTCCCGTCGTCCAACCAGCTGCACGCGTTGACCACCGTCGGCCAGGTCGGCTGCCTGGCCGGGCTGCTTGCCGTCGGGCTGGTGTGGCGGCACGGCCGGTTCCGCCGGCTGGCCCGGTTGGGCGGATTGGTGTTCGTCTCGGCGTTCACCGTTGTCACGCTCGGCATGCCGTTGGGAGCCACCAAGCTGTACCTGTTCGGGATCTCCGTCGACCAGCAGTTCCGCACCGAATACCTGACCCGGCTGACGGACAGTCCGCAGCTGCGCGACATGACCTACCTCGGGTTGCCGCCGTTCTACCCGCCGGGCTGGTTCTGGATCGGCGGACGGGCGGCGGCACTCACCGGGACGCCGGGCTGGGAAGCGTTCAAGCCGTGGGCGATCACCTCGATCACTGTCGCTGTTGCTGTCGCGCTGGTGTTGTGGTGGCGGATGATCCGCTTCGAGTACGCGCTGCTGGTCACCACCGCCACCGCGGCGGTGACGCTGGCCTACAGCTCCCCGGAGCCCTACGCCGCGATGATCACCGTGCTGCTGCCGCCGGTGCTGGTGTTGACCTGGTCGGGATTGCGGGCGGCTGCCCGCCCCTCGGTCGAGCGTCACGCTGGCGTGACGTTCGACGACGACAGCCACGCTGGCGTGACGCTCGGCGGGACAGCTGGCGGGGCAGTCGATGGGAGCCACGCTGGCGTGACGCTCGACGACGACAGCCACGCTGGCGTGACGCTCGGCGGGACAGCCGGCGGGACAGTCGACGGGAGCCACGCTGGCGTGACGCTCGACGACGAGAGCCACGCTGGCGTGACGCTCGGCGGGACAGCGGGCTGGGCGGCCGTCGTCGGCGCCGGATTGTTCCTCGGCTTCACCGCCACCTGGTACACCCTGCTGTTCGGCTACACCGCATTCGCGGTCACGCTGATGGCGCTCGGCCTGGCCGCTGCGCGATGGCGCACCGACAAGAGAGCCGCCCTGGACCCGCTGTACCGACTGGCCGTCATGGCGGTGATCGCGGCGGTGATCGGATCCATCACCTGGCTGCCCTTCCTGTCGCGCGCGCTGCGCGACCCGGTCAGCAACACCGGCAGCGCCCAGCACTACCTGCCGCCTGACGGCGCCCAGCTGACCTTCCCGATGCTGCAGTTCTCGCTGTTGGGCGCGATGTGCCTGCTGGGCACGCTGTGGCTGGTGATCCGGGCCCGCAGCTCGGTGCGGGCCGGCGGGCTGGCCATCGGCGTGCTGGCGGTCTACCTGTGGTCGCTGCTGTCGATGCTGACCACCCTGGCGCGGACCACCCTGCTCTCGTTCCGGCTGCAGCCCACCCTGTCGGTGCTGTTGGTCGCGGCCGGAGTCTTCGGATTCATCGACGGCGTGCACGCGCTGACCAGGCGCCGTCGCGCGTGGTTCCCGGTCGCCGCGGCGATCGGGCTCACCGGGGCCATCGCCTTCAGCCAGGACATTCCCGACGTGCTGCGGCCCGACCTGACCATCGCCTACACCGACACCGGCGGCGACGGCCAGCGCGGCGACCGGCGCCCGCCCGGCGCGGAGAAGTACTACGCGGCCGTCGACGCCGCCATCCAGCACGTGACCGGCAAACCGCGCGATCAGACCGTGGTGCTCACCGCCGATTACAGCTTCCTGTCGTTCTATCCCTACTGGGGCTTCCAGGGTCTGACGTCGCACTATGCGAATCCGCTGGCGCAGTTCGACAAGCGGGCCGGCGCGATCGAAAGCTGGTCCCAGCTCAAGACCGCGGACGAGTTGATCCGGGCACTGGACACGCTGCCCTGGCCACCACCGACCGTCTTCCTGATGCGCCGCGGCGCCGGCAACACCTACACGCTTCGCCTGGCCGAGGACGTCTACCCCAACCAGCCCAACGTCCGTCGCTACACCGTGGACTTCAAAGCGGCGCTATTCAGCGATCCGCGCTTCGCCGTCGAGACCATCGGCCCGTTCGTGGTGGCCGTCCGCAGGCCGAGCGGCTGATGGCGACCGACACGGCACCCGCCGCCGCTCAACAACTAGCATCTACCTCCGTGAGCGAACCGGGAGCAAACTACCGAATCGCTCGGCTCGTCGCCGTCGTCGCGGGTCTGCTGGGAACCGCCCTGGCCCTGGCAACGCCGCTGCTACCGGTCAAGCAGACCACCGCCCAGCTCAACTGGCCGCAGAACGGCACCTTCGGCAGCGTCGATGCGCCGCTGATCAGTTACGTGGCCACCGACCTGAACATCACCGTGCCCTGCCAGGCCGCCGCCGGGCTGGCCGGTCCGCAGAACGCCGGCAAGACGGTCCTGCTGTCCACAGTGCCCAAACAGGCCCCCAAAGCCATCGACCGGGGGCTGCTGCTGCAACGCGTCAACGACGACCTGGTGCTGATCGTGCGCAACGTGCCGGTGGTCACCGCCCCGATGAGCGAGGTGCTGGGACCGTCCTGCCAGCGCATGACGTTCACCGCGCACGCGGACCGGGTCATCGCCGAATTCGTGGGACTCAAGCAGGGTCCGACGACCGAGCATCCCGGACGGCCGCTGCGCGGCGAGAAAAGCGGGTACGACTTCCGGCCGCAGATCGTGGGGGTGTTCACCGACCTGTCCGGGCCGGCGCCCCCGGGTCTGAGCTTCTCGGCGACCGTCGACAGCCGCTACAGCACCAGCCCGACGACGCTGAAGATGGCCGCGATGGTCCTGGGGCTGCTGATGACCGCGGCCTCGCTGATCGCGCTGCACATTCTGGACACCGCCGACGGCACCCGCCACCGCCGGTTCCTGCCGTCGCGGTGGTGGTCGGTCGGCGGGCTGGACGTGCTGGTCATCGCGGTGCTGGGGTGGTGGCACTTCGTCGGCGCGAACACCTCCGACGACGGCTACATCCTCACCATGGCCCGGGTGTCCGAACACGCCGGCTACATGGCGAACTACTACCGCTGGTTCGGCACGCCCGAGGCGCCGTTCGGCTGGTACTACGACCTGCTGGCGATCTGGGCGCACGTCACCACGGCCAGCATCTGGATGCGGCTGCCGGTCCTGGTGATGGCGCTGACCTGCTGGTGGGTGATCAGCCGGGAAGTCATCCCCCGACTGGGTCACGCCGTCAAGAAGAGCCGGGCCGCGGCGTGGACGGCGGCCGGGATGTTCCTGGTGGTGTGGCTCCCGCTGGACAACGGCCTGCGGCCCGAGCCGATCATCGCCCTGGGCATCCTGCTGACCTGGTGCTCAGTGGAACGCGCGGTGGCGACCAGCCGGCTGCTGCCGGTGGCGATGGCGTGCATCATCGGCGCGTTGACGTTGTTCTCCGGACCGACCGGTATCGCCTCCATCGGTGCGCTGCTGGTGGCGATCGGCCCGCTGCGCACCATCCTGCACCGGCGCTCCAAGCAGTTCGGGATCCTGCCGCTGGTGACGCCGATCCTGGCCGCCACCACCGTCACCGTGATCCTGATCTTCCGCGATCAGACGCTGGCCAGCGAGATGCAGGCCAGCCTGCTCAAGCAGGCGGTGGGGCCGAGCCTGAAATGGTTCGACGAGCACATCCGCTACGAGCGGTTGTTCATGCCCAGCCCGGACGGTTCGGTGGCGCGCCGTTTCGCGGTGCTGGCGCTGCTGGTCGCGCTGGCGATCGCGGTGGCGATGTCGCTGCGCAAGGGCCGCATCCCCGGCACCGCGGCCGGCCCGAGCCGCCGCATCATCGGCATCACCATCATCTCGTTCCTGGCGATGATGTTCACCCCCACCAAGTGGACACACCACTTCGGGGTGTTCGCCGGGCTGGCCGGTTCGCTGGGCGCGCTGGCCGCGGTGGCGGTGACCGGTGCGGCGATGCGGTCTCGGCGTAACCGCACCATGTTCGCGGCCGTGGTGATCTTCGTGATGGCCATGTCGTTCGCCAGCGTCAACGGCTGGTGGTATGTGTCGAACTTCGGTGTGCCGTGGTCGAATTCGTTCCCGAAGTGGCGCTGGTCGCTGACCACCGCGCTGCTGGAACTCACCGTGGTGGTGTTGCTCATCGCCGCGTGGTTCCACTTCAAAACCACCGACGACGACCGGCCCGGCAAATTCCAGCAGACCCGTGTCGGCGCTCCGATTTCGCGAATCCTGCAGTCCCCGTTGGCAGTTGCGACGTGGTTGCTGGTGTTGATGGAAGTCGCCTCGCTCACCTCGGCGATGATCTCGCAGTACCCGGCCTGGACGGTGGGCCGCTCCAATCTGCAGGCGCTGACCGGCCGCACCTGCGGATTGGCCGAAGACGTACTGGTGGAACTCGACCCCGTGGCCGGGATGCTGGAACCGGTGAGTGCGCCGGTCGCCGACGCGCTGGGTGCGGGTCTGTCGGAAGCCTTCACGCCCAACGGAATTCCCGCCGACGTCTCTGCCGACCCGGTGATGGAACGGCCGGGCGACCGTAATTTCGCCAGCGACGACGGTGTGGTCACCGGCAGCGACCCCGGCACCGAGGGCGGCACCACCGCCGCGCCGGGCATCAACGGTTCCCGGGCGAGCCTGCCGTTCAACTTGGAACCGGCCCGCGTCCCGGTGCTGGGCAGTTGGCGCTCCGGAATCCAGGTGCCCGCCACGTTGCGCTCGGGCTGGTACCGGCTGCCACCGAAGGATCAGCGCAGCAAGACGCCGCTGCTGGTGGTCACGGCGGCCGGCCGGTTCGACCCGCGCGAGGTCCAGGTGCAGTGGGCCACCGATGAACAGGCTGCCGCCGGAAAGCACGGTGGCTCAATGGGATTCGCGGATGTGGGCGCGGTCCCGGCCTGGCGCAACCTGCGTACGCCGTTGTCCGCGATCCCCGACTCCGCCACGCAGATCCGCCTGGTGGCCGACGACGACGACCTGGCCCCGCAGCACTGGATCGGCCTGACCCCACCCCGGGTCCCGAAGCTGCGCACGCTGCAGGACGTGGTGGGCCCCAACGATCCGGTGTTCCTGGACTGGCTGGTCGGGCTGGCGTTCCCGTGCCAGCGGCCGTTCGGCCACCAGAACGGCGTCGTCGAGGCGCCCAAGTGGCGCATCCTGCCCGACCGGTTCGGCGCCGAAGCCAACTCCCCGGTGATGGATCACCTCGGCGGCGGCCCGCTGGGCATCACCGAACTGCTGGCCCGCGCGACCACGGTGGCCAGCTATCTCAAGGACGACTGGTTCCGGGACTGGGGCGCGCTGCAGCGGCTGTCGCCGTTCTACCCCGACGCCGTGCCCGCCCGCCTCGAACTCGGCACGGTCACCCGCAGCGGCCTGTGGGATCCGGCGCCGCTGCGCAAGAGCTGACCGCGGTCACGCCCTCGCGCTGTCGGCGGCATCGGACGGCTTCGGCTGGGCCGCACGGTGCAGGTGCAGGCTTCCGCCGCCGGCCCGCTTCGCTTCGTACATGGCTGCGTCGGCTTTCCGCAGCAGATCATCGAGGGAGAAGTACGGATCCTGGGCGGCCGCGTGCGCCGCGACGCCGACGCTCGCGCTCAGGGAGACCGCGTCGATCCGGGTGAACGTCATAGCGTCGAGCCGGTGCAACAGCGCAGCCATGTCGTCGGTCTCGTTTCCGAAAACGACGAGTACCAGCTCGTCGCCGCCAATCCGTGCGGTGATCTCCTCGGCACGTGCGATCGACCGCAGCTTCAGAGCCAACGCGATCAGGGCGGCATCGCCGACCGAGTGGCCGTGCGCGTCGTTGAGGGCTTTGAACCGGTCGATGTCGCACACCGCGACGGCCACCGTGGCGCCCGGCGGCTGTCGTCGAACCGCGACCTCGAACGAGGCATTCAGTCCGCGTCTGTTGCGCAGCCTGGTCAGCGGATCGTAGTGCGCTGAGCGCGCCGTGCGGCGGATCGCCCGGCGACCACCTTCGATCAACACCACGCCGGTCAGGGGCACAACGACCACCCAGGTCAGCGCGGGCATGTAGTAGACGAACAGGCCGAAGGCGTCGGCGTCGTCGACGATCACCGCCCAAACGGTGATCCCCCCGATCACCCCGGTGGCGAATCCGCAATGCCATAAGAGCGCAGCCGTACCCAGCAGGAACGCGGCGAAGACAGCGATCAGACCCAGATACAGCGTGGCGCACAGGCGCGATTCGGGCGTCGCCATGGTCGCGGCCGCAACGGCAATCGCCACGTCCCCCCACATCGCGAAGGCCAGCGCCTGCCGGTATCTCGGCCAGTGGCCGAGCAGCCACACCACGCCGTAGGCGACACCGGTGCAGGCGATACCGAGTTGCACCCAGCTGGCGAGCGGCCCCGCGGGACCGCTCGGCACGAATTGAACCGCCACGACCAGACCGGCCAGACAGAAGCAGCACGCCGCGGCGGCCGCTCGGAACGGCCTCATCAAGCGTCCTTCACGCAGCGCACGCGTGGCGAAACGGTATTCGCTCCTGCCCACGTCGTCCCCCAGGGTGCTCTGCCGGTAACCGAAGACTAGCGGTTAGCCGTCGACGACGAGGCCGCATTGGCGTCAGGCACAGAGCCCCCCAGCGGCCCTGCATCCTCAACGCACTGACCGGCGTCGCCTACGATCGAGCCTCGTGTCCCCCGACGGTAATGAGCGATCCCACCGGATCGCCAGGTTGATCGCCGTCGTCGCCGGGGTCACCGGTCTGCTGTTGTGCCTGCTGGTCCCGCTGCTGCCGGTGCGGCAGACCACCGCGACCATCCGGTGGCCGCAGGGCACCCAGGACGGCAACATCAGCCAGATCACGGCGCCGCTGGTCTCCGGCGCACCTCGGGCACTCGACATCTCCATCCCCTGCTCGGCGATGGCCACCCTGCCCGCTGACGGCGGGCTGGTGTTGTCCACCTTGCCGGCGGACGGCTTCCAGACCGGCAAGCACGGCCTGTTCGTCCGGGCCAACAAGGACACCGTCGTCGTCGCGTTTCGCGACACCGTGGCCGCCGTGGCGCCGCGGGCGGCCATCGCCGCCGGCGGCTGCCAAGTGCTGCATGTCTGGGCCGACGCCGGCGGCGCGGGCGCGGACTTCGTCGGAATCCCCAACGCGGCGGGCAAGCTGCCCCCGGAGAAGAAGCCGCAGGTGGGCGGTATCTTCACCGACCTGAAAGTGCCGCCCCAGCCCGGTTTGTCGGCCCGAGTGGACGTCGACACCCGGTTCATCCTGGCGCCCACCGCGCTGAAAACCGTCGCGATGGTGTTGGGAGTGCTGGCCGTCCTGGTAGCCATCGGCGCGCTGGGCGCGCTGGACCGGCTCGGCCGCGGCGATTCGGTACGGCATTGGCGCTCGTCGGTCGCCTGGTTGGCGCGCTACCGCCCACGCGGGCAGCGGCCCCGGACCGGGCGGGTCGGGCTGGCCACCTGGATCGCCGATGCCGGGGTGATCGCGACGCTGCTCGGCTGGCATCTGATCGGTGCCATCACCTCCGACGACGGCTACAACCTGACCCTGGCCCGGGTGGCGCCGAAGGCCGGTTACGTCGCCAACTACTACCGCTACTTCGGGACGACGGACGCGCCGTTCGACTGGTATCTGAGCGTGCTGTCCACGATGACGCAGGTGAGCACGGCGGGGGTCTGGATGCGGCTGCCCGCCACCCTGGCCGGCATCGCCTGCTGGCTGATCATCAGCCACTGCGTGTTGCGCCGGCTCGGGCCGGGCGCCGGCGGACTAGCCACCAACCGAGTCGCGGTGTGGACCGCGGGCGCGGTGTTCATCGCCGCGTGGTTGCCGTTCAACAACGGCTTGCGGCCCGAGCCGCTGATCGCCTTGGGTGTGCTGATCACCTGGATGATGGTGGAACGGTCGATCGGCCTGGCCCGCCTGGCGGCGGCCGCGGTGGCCATCATCGTCGCGGTGTTCACGGTGACGCTGGCCCCCCAGGGGTTGATCGCGGTCGCACCGCTGCTGACCGGAGCCCGCGCCATCGCGCAGACTATTCGCCGGCGCCGCGCCGTCGACGGCGTGCTGGCCCCGCTGGCAGTGCTGGCGGCGGCGTTGTCGCTGATCACCGTGCTGGTGTTCCGGTCGCAGACGTTGGCCACGGTGGCCGAGTCCGCCCGGATCAAGTACACGGTCGGGCCGACGATCGCCTGGTACCAGGACTTCCTGCGCTACTACTTCCTCACCGTGGAGAGCAACGCCGACGGTTCGATGGCGCGCCGGTTCGCCGCGTTGATCCTGCTGCTGTGCATGTTCGGGATGTTGTTCGTGCTGTTGCGGCGCGGCCGAGTGCCCGGACTGGCCTCCGGACCGGCCTGGCGATTGATCGGCAGCACGGCGATCGGCCTGCTGCTGCTGACGTTCACCCCGACCAAGTGGGCGATCCAGTTCGGCGTCTTCGCCGGGCTGGCCGGCGCGCTGGGTGCGGTCACCAGCTTCAGCGTGGCCCGGATCGGCCTGCACAGCCGCCGCAACCTGGCCCTGTACGTCACCGCGCTGCTGTTCGTGCTGGCGTGGGCTACGTCGGGCATCAACGGCTGGTTCTACGTCGGCAACTACGGCGTGCCGTGGTACGACATTCAACCGGTCGTGGCCAGCCACCCGGTGACGTCGATGTTCCTGACGTTGTCGATTCTCACCGGCCTGCTGGGCGCCTGGTACCACTTCCGGATGGACTTCCGGAAAGTCTCAGCCGGACACACCGAGGTCAAGAACAACCGGCGCAACCGGGTGCTGGCCTCCACACCGCTGCTGGTGGTGGCGGTGATCATGGTGCTGGGTGAGGTCGGTTCGATGGCCAAGGGCGCGGTGTTCCGCTATCCGCTCTACACCACGGCCAAAGCCAACCTGCGGGCCTTGGAGTCGAGCAGCAGCTGCGCGATGGCCGACGACGTGCTGGCCGAACCCGACTCCAACGCCGGCATGCTGCAGCCCGCGCCGAACCAGCAGTTCGGGCCGGACGGTCCGCTGGGCGGGGTCAACCCGTTCGGCTTCAAACCCGACGGCGTGGGCGAGAATCTGCAATCCGACCCCGTGGTCAGCAAGCCCGGGGTGGTCAATTCCGACGCCTCCCCCAACAAACCCAACGCGGCCATCACCGACTTGGCGGGCACCGCCGGCGGCAAGGGACCCGTCGGCGTCAACGGCTCCCACGCCGCGCTCCCGTTCGGGCTGAACCCCGCGACCACCCCGGTGATGGGCAGCTACGGCGAGAACAACCTGGCCGCGCGCGCCACCTCAGCCTGGTACCAGCTGCCGGCACGCAGGCCGGACCGGCCGCTGGTGGTGGTCTCGGCCGCCGGGGCCATCTGGTCTTACAAGGAGGACGGCGACTTCATGTACGGCCAGTCGCTGAAACTGCAGTGGGGTGTGGCCAAACCCGACGGCAACATCGCTCCACTCGGTGAGGTGTTCCCCATCGATCTCGGGCCGCAACCGGCCTGGCGTAACCTGCGCTTCCCGTTCGCCTGGGCCCCGCCGGAGGCGAACCTGGCGCGCATCGTGGCCTACGACCCGAACCTGAGCTCCGAACAGTGGTTCGCGTTCACCCCGCCCCGGGTGCCGGAACTGCAGCCCCTGCAGCAGCTGATCGGTTCGCAGCGGCCGGTGCTGATGGACATCGCGACCGCCGCCAACTTCCCCTGCCAGCGGCCGTTCTCCGAACATCTCGGCATCGCCGAACTCCCGGATTACCGGATCCTGCCCGACCACAAACAGACCGCGGTGTCGTCGAACCTGTGGCAGTCCGCCCAGACCGGCGGGCCGTTCATGTTCACCCAGGCGCTGCAGTGGACGTCGACGATCTCGACGTACCTGAGCGGTGACTGGTATCGCGACTGGGGATCGGTGGAGCAGTTCCACCGGCTGGTCCCGCCGGACCGGGCGCCGGATGCCGTCGTCGACCAGGGTGTGGTCACCGTCCCCGGCTGGAGCCGGCAGGGACCCATCAGGGCGCTGCCATGACCGCCGCGAACCCCGGCGCAGACCCGGGCGCGAGCCACGTGAAAGCGACCCGGTGGGTGGCGACCATCGCCGGGCTGATCGGGTTCGTGTTGTCCGTCGCGACACCGCTGCTGCCGGTGGTGCAGACCACCGCGATGCTCAACTGGCCGCAGAACGGTCAACTGAATAGCGTCACCGCACCGCTGATCTCACTGACACCGGTCGACTTCAAAGCCTCGGTGCCGTGCAGCATCGAACGCGACATGCCAGCTGAGGGCGGCGTGATCCTGGGCACCGCGCCCAAGCAGGGTAAGGACGCCAACCTCAACGCGCTGTTCGTGGTGGTCAGCGCCAAGCGGGTGGACGTCACCGACCGCAACGTGGTGATCCTGTCGGTGCCGCGCGAGCTGATGCGTTCCCCCAACTGCGAGCGCATCGACATCTCCTCCACGCACGCTGGCACCTTCGCCCAGTTCATCGGGCTCAAAGATCCCGGTGGCGGGCCGCTGCGCGGCGGTTTCCCCGACCCGAACCTGCGCCCGCAGATCGTCGGGGTGTTCACCGACCTCAGCGGGCCGGCGCCGCCGCAGCTGAAACTCTCGGCGACCATCGACACCCGGTTCTCCACCACCCCGACCACCTTGAAGCTGCTGGCGATGGTCGGGGCCATCGTGGCCACCATGGTCGCGCTGATCGCGCTGTGGCGCCTCGACCAGCTGGACGGCCACCGGATGCGGCGCTGGATACCGGCGAACTGGCGCACGTTCACTCTGCTCGACGGCGTGATGATCTTCGCGTTCCTGCTGTGGCACGTGATCGGGGCCAACTCCTCGGACGACGGTTACATCCTGGGCATGGCCCGCGTCGCCGACCGGGCCGGTTACATGTCCAACTACTTCCGCTGGTTCGGCAGTCCGGAAGACCCGTTCGGCTGGTACTACAACCTGTTGGCGCTGATGACCCACGTCAGCGACGCCAGCATCTGGATGCGGCTGCCCGACCTGTTCGCCGGGCTGGTGTGCTGGCTGCTGCTGTCCCGCGAAGTGCTGCCCAGGCTCGGTCCGGCGGTGGCGGCCAGCAAACCCGCCAACTGGGCCGCAGCGATGGTGCTGCTGACCGCGTGGATGCCGTTCAACAACGGCCTGCGGCCGGAGGGCATCATCGCACTCGGCTCGCTGGTCACCTATGTGCTGATCGAGCGGTCGATGCGCTACAGCCGGTTGACCCCGGCGGCGCTGGCCATCATCACCGCGGCGTTCACCCTGGGTGTGCAACCCACCGGGCTGATCGCGGTAGCCGCACTGGTGGCCGGTGGCCGGCCGATTCTGCGGATCCTGGCCAAACGCCGGCGCATGGTCGGCGGCACCCTGCCGCTGCTGGCGCCGATGCTGGCCGCCGGCACCATCATCCTGACGGTGGTGTTCGCCGACCAGACGCTGTCAACGGTGTTGGAAGCCACCAGGGTTCGCAGCAAGATCGGACCGAGCCAGGCCTGGTACACCGAAAACCTGCGCTACTACTACCTGTTCCTGCCGACGGTGGACGGGTCGCTGTCGCGTCGGTTCGGGTTCCTGATCGCCGCGCTGTGTCTGTTCACCGGGGTATTTATCATGTTGCGCCGCAAGCGGATTCCCGGTGTGGCCCGCGGGCCGGCCTGGCGGCTGATGGGCGTCATTTTCGGCACCATGTTCTTCCTGATGTTCGCCCCCACCAAGTGGGTGCATCACTTCGGCCTGTTCGCTGCGGTGGGTGCCGCGATGGCCGGGTTGACGACGGTGCTGGTGTCGCCAACGGTGCTGCGCTGGTCGCGTAACCGGATGGCTTTCCTGGCTGCGGTGTTGTTTGTGGTGGCCCTGTCCTTCGCCACCACCAACGGGTGGTGGTATGTGTCCAGCTACGGTGTGCCGTTCAACAGCACCATGCCCAAGATCGCCGGAATCACCGTCAGCACAATGTTTTTCGTGCTGTTCGCGCTGGCCGCGGTGTACGCGGCGTGGCTGCATTTCGCGCCCCGCGACAGCGGCGAGGGCAAGCTGGCCCGGTTGCTCACCACCGCTCCGGTGTCCCTGGCAGCCGGCTTCATGGTGCTGGTGTTCGTCGCGTCGATGGGCATCGGGATCGTGCGCCAGTACCCCACGTACTCCAACGGCTGGTCCAACCTGCGTGCCTTCACCGGCGGTTGCGGACTGGCCGACGACGTACTCGTCGAGCCGAATCCCAACGACGGTTTCATGACGCCGCTACCCGGCGACTACGGACCGTTGGGTCCGCTGGGTGGCACCGATCCCGTCGGCTTCTCGCCGAACGGGGTGCCCGAACACACCGTCGCCGAGGCGGCGGTGATGAAGCCCAACCAGCCCGGCACCGACCATGACTGGGACGCGCCCACCAAGCTCAAGACCCCCGGCATCAATGGTTCGACGGTGCCGTTGCCCTACCAACTCAATCCGGCGCAGGTGCCGCTGGCCGGCACCTACACCACCGGCGCCCAACAGCAGAGCAAACTCGCTTCGGCGTGGTACTCGCTACCCAGACCCGATGACGGTCATCCGCTGGTGGTGATCACCGCAGCGGGCAAGATCACCGGCAACAGCGTGCTGCACCACTACACCACCGGCCAGACGGTGGTGCTGGAGTACGCCCGTCCCGGCGCCGGCCCGCTGGTCCCGGCCGGGCGACTGGTGCCGGACGACCTGTACGGGGAGCAGCCCAAGGCGTGGCGCAACCTGCGGTTCGCCCGCGACAAGATGCCCGCCGACGCCATCGCGGTGCGGGTGGTGGCCGAGGACCTGTCGCTGACCCCGGAGGACTGGATCGCCATCACTCCGCCGCGGGTGCCCGAACTGCGCTCCCTGCAGGAATACGTCGGCTCAACGCAGCCGGTGCTGCTGGACTGGGCGGTCGGGCTGGCGTTCCCCTGCCAGCAGCCGATGCTGCACACCAACGGCGTCACCGAGATCCCGCGGTTCCGCATCACGCCGGACTACAACGCCAAGAAGCTGGACACCGACACCTGGGAGGACGGCACCAACGGCGGCCTGCTCGGCATCACCGACCTGCTGCTCAACGCGCACGTGATGGCCACGTACCTGTCCCGGGACTGGGCGCGGGACTGGGGGTCGCTGCGCAAGTTCGACACTCTGGTCGACGCGCCGCCGGCACGGCTGGATCTGGGGGAGGCGACGCGCAGCGGGTTGTGGTCGCCGGGACAGATCCGGATCAAGCCGTAGCCCGGACTGATCCACCGAGCCTGTACTCAGGTCATGCACCGTCCGCGTGTCGGCACCGTGAATTCAGGCTCGGCGCCGTGCATTCAGGCTCAGCGCCAGACCAACGCGCCTAACGTCCCCGCGGGAGCGGCGGCGACTCGCCGACGACGGCGCCGGCCGCGTCCAGCGCCTGCAGCCGGTAATACCCGTCAGCCTTGGCGCCTAACGGAATCGGTGTGTCGTAGCCGGTCCAGTCCACGGTGGCCACCTCCATCATCGCGTCACTCAGCGGCCCGTGCAGCAGTCGCCACCGCGTCACCCCGGTGGCGCCGTTCCAGCTGGCGCGGACGCCGCTGTCGGTGAAGATCAACTGCGGCGGGCCGACGGGGTCGCCCACCCAGACGTCGAGGAAGGCGCGATAGGTGCCATCCAGCAGCGTGGCGTCGTAGATCAGCTCCCCGGTCGGCCCGAACTCGGCGAGGTGTCCGGCGGTACCCCAACCGGAGAAGGTGTTGCCGCCGGGCAGTTGCTGCAGGTTGCCCATGGCGCCGGCGCTGAGGTTGCCGGGGTGTGGCTGGGCGCGGATCAGGCTGGCTTTGCGCGCGGTGAAGTCCAGGTGGATCCACTTGAGGCTGCTCGGGACCGATCTCCCGCCGGGTTGGGCGCGGCTACCTTCGAAGTGGTTGTCGAACAAGGTCAGCGTCTCCGCGTCCGGCATCTCGGCGTCGTGCTGGAAGGCGAACTCGACACCGTCGCCGAGTTCGAAACTCGAGTGCTTGCCGCCGAGTTGCCAGTTGATCGCCCCGGTGCGCGGGTCGACGTTGAATACGGTGGACAGCGCCCGCATGCTGAGCAGCAGGTTGCCCGCGGGATCCAGCGCGATCGAGTTCAGGTGGTAGGGGTCCAGCACTTGGCCGGCGGTGTATTTGGCGGGTGAATCGGCCACCGGCACGCGGCTGAGCGCGTCCCACCGGAACAGCGTCCGCTTGGACGCCACGTCGACCACTGCGGCGACGCAGTTGTAGATCCTGCCGTCTTTGGGACCGCCGATGGCGGTGTGGTCGGTGGTCACCTCCTGGTAGCAGCTGATCAGGGCATGGCCGTCCGGGGTGAGCCGAAATTCGTGAATGTCCGACGCGAGGTCTCCGCCGGGGGTGAGAGTGTCGATTACGTTGTAGTGCTCGTCGGCGATGTAGTTGACGCCGGCACCGTGGCTGCCGACTCGGGTGCCCTGCCACCAGGTGAGCACCGGCCGCCCCCGCCAGGTCTGCACCCGTAGGTTGCCCGCGGTCTGGTCGGGCGGCAGTTCACGGTGCCAGACCACCTTCCCGCTGCGATCGGCGACGACGAGCACCACGGTGCGGCCGGCTCGGGCGCCCGGGTCAGCGGCCGTGGTGCCGGCGACGAAGAACAGGTAGCCGGGTGCGCCGCCGGGCTTGTTCACGGTGACGGTGTAACCCAATGATCGGGCCGAGACCTCGGCGCCGCCGGGCGGCGGTGGCGTGGACGGTGTGGCCGTCGGCTCGTCCTGATCGGACCCGCACGCTGCGACGCTGCCGGCGGCCATGACGCCCGCCGCGACACCGAACCGCCGCCTCGATATCCCGTAGCGCACCCGGTCATTACACCAGGGGTGTTGATCGGGTCCGGATGTAACACTGGGCTGCATGTGGTCCGCTCGCCTGGTCATCGCCGCACTGGTGGGCTGCGTGTGCCTGGGTTGCGCCCCGCCGCCGCCGGCCGGCCCCGGTTCGGCCGCACGGTCGCGGTACGTGGCTTTGGGCGACTCGTTCGCGGCGGCGCCCGGCGTGCCGGAGCAGGCCGCACCGCTGCGCTGCCACAAATCGACCAACAATTACCCGGCCGTGTTGGCGCGACGGCTGCGTGCCGCCACATTTCGCGACGTCACCTGCAGCGGGGCGACGACCGACGACATCTACAGCCGGTCCCAGCAGACCGCCCAGGGTCCGGTCGACCGTCAGCTCGATGCCGTCGCCCCCAATACGGAACTGATCACGATCACGGTGGGCGCCAACGACGTCGGACTGGCGGGCGACGCGGAATCCTGCGAGGCGACCGGCGCGAATCCGAGTCCGTGTACCGGCAAGTTCGTCGTCGGCGACGTCGACCGCATCTCCGGTCTGATCGACGCCCAGATACCGGTATGGGCGGCGATGATCGACGCGGTGCGGACCCAGGCGCCCCGAGCGCGGATCATCCTCGTCGGATACGGGCTGTTGATGCGGGCCGGTGGTTGTTATCCCGAACAGCCCATCCTGCCGCACGACGCCAACTATCTGCAGGCCAAAATCGACGAACTCGGCGACCGGCAACGACGCCTCGCGGCGGAGAAAAGAATTGAATATTTCGACACCCGTCAACTTTCGGCCGGGCACGACATGTGCGCAGTGCCGGCCGAACGATACGTCGAGGGTTACGTGACCCGGAATCGGGCGGTGCCGCTACATCCCACCGCCCTGGGCGCCATGACGGTGGGGAATGTCCTTACCGATTATCTGGTGCTGTCCGAAAATCGTTAAATTGACGGACCCGGCAAAAAAGCCACATTAAGTTAGTTTTGTAAAGCAAATTCCAGGGACCGTTTACCTATCGAAGCCGCAGTTCAGCGCCCTGATTTTGCTCGAAAAACGTTGAGATCCCACTGAATTGGATATGTGCGACGCCGGAAAATCAGGACCGCTGCCACAATTGCGCCGAACCGCCAGAAATTGCAGGATTGAACTGGACGAATCTGGTCAATAGATAAGTCCTGGATCGGGCTCATCGGGTACGACATGGTGGTGGCAAATTGCGCATACTGAACCGGTTGGGTTTTTCCGCCGCGACAATAACGGTTCTGGGCGCTTCGCTCGTGTCGCTGGGGACAGGAACGGCGTCGGCCGCCTCACGCGTACCACTTAACCCTGACCTGCGTAATTGCGATTTCAGCCTCATCTCGACCGCCTTGATCAGGCCGAAGACAATACTCGGGCACGGCGTCGCCAACTTCAAAACCTCCGGGTCCACCACGGTCGCCGATATCGACATGGTGATCGCGACCGCTCCGGGCACACATTTCGACGTCGGCCTGATCCAGGCGCCGAGACCGTCGTCGGCTACCTGCGGTCCGGGCGACCCCGGCACCACATTCGCCGGTCTGGACACCGACGCATCGGGTCAGGGGCACGTGACCATCACCGCTCCCCTGCGACCGGGCACCACCGGCGTGTGGGTCATCGTCGAGACGGCGAATCCGCACGATCAGATACCAGGCGAGTTCTACACCAGCGAGTTCGTGTCACCCGTGTAGGCGGCGCCGGCGAGTTTCTGTAATACGGTCGCGGCATGACCGAATACGACCTCGAGGCCGTGGACCGGCTGCCGTTCTGGACATCGGAGAAGTCGCAGCGGTATCGGACCGAAAACTACAGCGGGGCAACCGGACTCAACTGGTATCTGACCGACCCCACGCTGCAGTTCACCATGGCGTACTACCTCACGCCGGACGAACTGGCGATCGCCGAGCCACACCTGGCGAGCATCGGCGCGCTGATGGGCGGCCCGGTGACCCGCTGGGCCGACGAAACCGACCGCAACCCGCCGCGGCTGGAACGTTACGACCGGTGGGGCCACGACGTCAGCCGGGTGGTCATGCCCGAATCGTTCCTGCAGTCCAAGCGGGCGGTGCTGGATGCCCAACGGGCACTGCGCACGGCCTCGCGCGGGGCGGGGTTCAATTCGTCGCTGCCGATGTTTGCCGCCAACTACTTGCTCGACCAGGCCGACATCGGCATGGGTTGCGCGCTGGGCACCGGCGGCGGGATGGTGCAGTCGTTGGTGGCCGCCTTCGCGCCACCGGATGTGCGCGATCATGTGCTGGCCAAGTTCGACTCCGGTGAGTGGGCCGGCGAAACCGCGCAGCTGCTCACCGAACGCACCGGCGGCTCGGATCTGGGCGCGCTGGAAACCACCGCCCGCCGGGCCGGTGACGCCTGGCTGCTGAACGGTTTCAAGTGGTTCGCGTCGAACTGTGCCGGCGAGGCGTTCGTGGTGCTGGCCAAGCCCGACGGCGCACCCGACTCCAGCCGGGGCGTCGCCAACTTCCTGGTGCTGCGCACCCGTCGGGACGGTTCTCGCAACGGGGTCCGGGTGCGGCGACTGAAGGACAAACTCGGCACCCGGTCGGTGGCTTCGGGCGAGGTCGAGTTCGTCGACGCCGAGGCCTTCCTCCTGTCCGGGGAACCCGCCGATCACGCCGGCCCATCCGACGGCAGGGGCCTCGGCCGGATGATGGAGTTGACCAACGCGGCCCGCCTCGGCATCGCACTGTTCGCGCTCGGCAACGCCCGTCGCGCCCTGGTCGAATCCCTGTGTTACGCCACGCAGCGCCACGCCTTCGGCGGCCCGCTGATCGACAAGCCGCTGATGCGCCGCAAACTCGCCGAACTGATCGTCGATGTCGAAGCCGCTCAGGCGCTGGTGTTCGACGGCATCGGCGCCGCCAATCACCGCCAGCCCCGCCGCATCCGGCAGCGCATCGCGGTACCGGTCACCAAACTGAAAGTCAGTCGGCTGGGCATCACCGCCGCCTCGGATGCCATCGAAATCCACGGCGGCAACGGCTACATCGAAACCTGGCCGGTGGCAAGGCTCTTGCGCGACGCGCAGGTCAACACCATCTGGGAGGGCCCGGACAACATCCTGTGCCTGGACGTGCGGCGCGGGATCGTGCAGACCCGCGCCCACGAAGCCCTGCTGACGCGGCTGCGCGACGCGGTGTCGGTGTCCGACGACGATGCGACGACGGGTCTGGTCGCCGAGCGGATCGACGACCTGGACGGCGCGATCACGGCGTGGGAGAAGTTGGACGCGCCGGTGGCCGAGGCGCGACTGTTCCCGCTCGCGCAGTTCATGGGTGACGTGTACGCGGGTGCGCTGCTCACCGAGCAGGCGGCCTGGGAACGGGAGACCCGCGGCGCCGAGCGCAAGGCACTGGTGGCGCGGTTGTACGCGCAGCGCTACCTGGCCGATCGAGGGCCGCTGCGTGGCCTCGACGCCGACACCGACGAAGCGCTGGACCGCTTCGACGAACTGGTGGACGGCGCCCTGGCACGCTGAGCCGTTGCCGGGTCCGGCATGTCGCTCAGCTGGGCAGCCCAGCACCCACTGGCTGCTGCTCGGGCGAGGGCGCGCGCCGGGTCTGAACCGCTCGGGAGCGGACCACCTGCGGCCACCAGAACCACCGGCCCAGCAGCGCCGCGATAGCCGGCGTCATGAACGACCGGACGATGAGGATGTCCGACAGCAGCCCGATCATGATCGTGGTGCCGATCTGCCCGATGACGCGCAGATCGCTGCTCACCATCGCGCCCATGGTCACCGCGAACACCAGTCCGGCGGTGGTGACGACCCGGCCGGTGCCGGCCATCGATCTGATGATGCCCGTGTTGATGCCGGCACCGATTTCTTCCTGGAAGCGCGCCACCAGTAACAGGTTGTAATCGGAGCCGACCGCGAGCATGACGATCACGGCCATCGCAAGAACGAACCAGTTGAGCGGCATGTGCAGGATGTGTTGCCAGACAAGGACAGAAAGTCCACACGATGAGGCCAGCGAGAGCGTGACCGTGCCGATGATGACCGCGGCGGCCACGACGCTCTTGGTGATGGCCAGCATGATGATGAAGATCAGGCACAGCGACGCCACCACGACGATGAGCAGGTCGTAGGTCGAGCCGTCCCGAATGTCCTTGTAGGTGGAGGCGGTGCCGGCCAGGTAGAAGTCGGCCTCGGCCAAGGGAGTTCCCTTCACGGCTTCGGTCGCGGCCTGCATGATCGGGTCGATGTGTGAGATGCCCACAGCCGTTGCGGGGTCACCCTGGTGGGTGATGACGAACCGCGCCGCGTCACCGTCGGGCGACAGGAACAGGGTCAGACCGCGCTGGAAGTCCGGGTTTTCGAAGGCCTCCGGCGGCAGATAGAACGAGTCGTCGTTCTTGGCGTTATCGAATGCCTCGCCCATCACGGTTCCGTTGCGCGCCATCTTCTCCATCTGGGTGACCATCCCGGAGAAGCTGCTCGTCAGAGTTTGCGCAAGGTCTTTGACCAGTCGCATGGTCGCGATCATCGGAGCAACCTGGCTCAGCAGCTGCGGCTGGAGAGTGTCGAATTGCGCGAGACTGTCGGCGAAGCTCCCGAGGTCTTCGGTGAGCTTGTCGACGCCGTCGGTGGCGTCGTAGAGAGAGCGCAGCGACGAGCACACCGGGATGTTGAAACAGTGTCGGTCCCAATAGAAATAGTTGCGCACCGGCCGCCATACGTCATCGAAATCGGCGAGCCGGTCGCGCAATTCGTTGGCGGTTGCCCGCATCCGCTGGCTGCGCAGGTTCATCTCGTGGGTGGTGTCGGCAAGCTGGCGCTGCAAGCTTTCGGTGCGCTCAGTGATCTCGATCATCTGCTGCATCGCATCGGTCAACTTGGTCATGTCGGCCACCCGGTCTTTGAGCCCCTTCAGGTTCTGCTGCGTCATCGCGCTTTCCATGCCGATCTGGAACGGGATCGAGGTGTGGTCGATCGGTCCGCCCAGCGGCCGGGTGATGCTTTGCACGCGAGCGATACCGGGCAGGTGAAAGACGTTCTTGGCGATCCTGTCCAAAATCAGCATGTCAGTGGGATTCCGGAGGTCGTGATCGGCTTCGATCATGAGGACCTCCGGTTCCATGCGTGCCTGCGCGAAATGGCGGTCCGCCGCGCGGTAGCCGACACTGGACGGCGCCGCCCCGGGGATGTAATAGCGGTCGTTGTAGTTGGTCTCGTATTTCGGCAGCGCGAGCAGTCCGACCATCAACATCAGCACCGTCGCCACCAGAACCGGCCCGGGCCAGCGGACCACGATGGTGCCCACCCGGCGCCACCAGCGGGTCCGGTTCGTCGTTCTGGATTCGAATGCCCCGAAGCGGCTGGCTATCCAGACCACGGCGGGAGCCAGCGTCAACGACGCCACCACCGCTACCAGCAGCCCGATCGAGCAAGGCCATCCGAGGCTCTGAAAGTAGGGCAGCCTGGCCAGGCTCAGGCAGAACAGTGCTCCGGCGACCGTGGTGCCCGATCCCAAGATCACGTAGACAGTCCCGCGAAACATGCTGTGATAGGCCGCTTCTCGGTCCGCGCCGGCAGCCCTGGCCTCCTGATAGCGCCCGACCAGGAAGATGACGTAGTCGGTGGCGGCGGCGATCGCCACCGGGATGAGCAGACTGGTCGCGAACGTGGTGAGGGCGAAGAATTTATTGCTGGCCAGCACAGCAATGACGCCGGTGACCGCCGCCAGTTCGATGCCGACCGTCGCGAGTATCAGCACAACGGTGGAAATGGAACGGTAGACCAGCAGCAGCATGATCGCGATGACCACGACGGTCGCGATGGTGATCTTCTGCAGGCTGCGGTCTCCGTACGCGTCCAGATCGACCGACAGCGGAGCCGGACCTGTCACGTAAGCCCGCAGCCCCGGCGGCGGCGGTAGGCCGTCCACGATTTCGCGGACGGCCAGGATGGAATCCCGGGCCCGCGATCCACCGATATCGCCGGCCAGATACAGCTGCGCATAGGCGGCTTTGCCGTCGACGCTCTGCGAACCCGCGGCAGTCAGCCGGTCGGCCCAGAAGTTGTCGATGTGTTCGACGTGAACACGGTCCTGCGACAGTCTGGCAATCAACCGGTCGTAGAACCGGTGCGCTTCGTCGCCCAGCTTCTGCTGGCCCTCGATCACGACCATAGCGGTTGCGTCGGAATCGAATTGGCGGAAATCCCTGCCGATGCGCTTCATGGCGATCATCGACGGTGCGTCGGGGGGATTCAGCGACACCGACTCCGTCTTGGACAGCTCCTGCAACTCGGGTGCCACGACGTTGGCGACAGCGGTCAGGGCGATCCAGAACAACACCACCGGCACGGCAAACCGGCGAAGGATCCGCGCGAAGGCATCCAGTCGGCCGGGCGAACCGTCGCCGCTCACGCCGATTTCACCAGGCAACTGGCCTGAGCGTGATGAGCGGAGACCATCTGTTGATCTCGAATCTGACCATTGACCGTGATGCGACAACCGATGTTGTCACTGTCCCCCTGCGCAACCACATTGGCCACCACCGCGGTCAAGGTGGTCACGATCGGCAACGACCACGGCAGCGTCGCGTCGTCGACCTCATGTGAGTGGCCGCTGGCATCCAGATAGTTGACCGTCACGGTTCGCCCTGTCGGACCGAGGATTTCATACAGCACGTGTTTCTGGTTGAACTCGACGATTGCGTCGACGTCGCCGGCTTTCGAGACGCGGTGCTGCGACCCGAAAACACCGTGCAACCGAAGGACCGTGGCCGTCCCGGCGACCGCCACCAGCACCACAACGATCGGTATCCACATGCGTCGGAGGAAGCGGATCATCGAGGCCCCTATCGATAACTACACGTAACCACTCGTGCGCTGCGCGGACGAATCACGACTCCGGACGATCCTTTATACGCAAAACAACCGTGAAATGTTGCGCATTGGCGCAGGGACCTAAATCATTTGTTTCTCGGCGAAAGAGATACGAATCCATGCTGAAGCTCGTACAGTCCTTCATGCTTGCACGGACGGCAATCCAACCGACCAGATTGGATGGGTGAGTGGCATACAGGAGTAGGCGTCTCAGGTTCGGTTTCCCCCAAACCGGCTTCGACGGTGCGGGTTTCGACGGTGGACGGCTGCCCGACACCGGGCACTGGTCGTGACCGGCAACGTCGGGTCCGCCGCCGCGGCCCCGGACCGCCCGCGTGCCGGCAACGAGCGTCAGAGTTCGCGACTCGGTATTCATCCGCGCGCCGAACGAGATAGCCGATTGGCCAGTATGCGGTCCTACGAAGCAGGTAATAGGCTGCCGTTCTTTCGGCTGATGGAATCCACCCCGGGTGCCACGTCCACCATCGGGGGAAAGTCCCGGATCATGCTCGGCTCGAACAATGCGCTGGGCCTGGGCGGTGACCCCCGCTTGATCGAAGCCGCGAATCGGGCGACGGTGAAGTACGGCTCCTCGTGCGGCGGTGCCCCGCCCTTCTGCGGCACGCTGGGCGTCAAGGTCGAGCTGGAAGAAGTGCTGGCCGACTGGTACGGCACCGAAGCGGCGCTTGTCTACAACAGCGGCTTTCTGGCCAACGTCGGTGCGATCACCGCGCTGGTCGGTGCCACCGATCTGGTGTATCCGGACAGTGAGGCGCACACCTCTATTCACGCCGGTATCCGCTTGTCCGGAGCCAGTTCCCGGTTCTTCGACCACAACGACCTGGGTTCGCTGGAGAAGAACCTCATTCGCACCGCGGACCGCGGCGGAACGAAGATGATCGCGATCGACGGCTTGTACTCCATGCGTGGCGATGTGGCGCCGATGGCAGAACTCGTCGCCCTGGCCGACCGGTACAACGTCGGACTCTTCGTCGACGAAGCGCACAGCCTCGGTGTCTTCGGGCCACGGCGCACCGGCATCGCCGAGGAGTACGGCTGCCTGGCAGACGTCGACGTGGTGATGGGCAGCATGTCGAAGGCGATCTCGTCCACCGGTGGTTTCATTGCCGGCTCACGCGACCTGATCGATTTCCTCCGATTGCACTCCAGCTCACACACATTCACCGCCACAGCCGCCCCGGCGGCGCTGGCGGCGAGCCTGGCCGCAGTGGAGATCATTCGCAGCCCGGAAGGCGCCCAGCGCGCCGAAGCTGTCCTGGCCAACGCCCGTCGGCTGCGCGACGGCCTGATGTCGCACGGCCTGTCGGCGGGCAGCAGCATCACGTTGTCGGACGGGTCGCAGGCGGTGGCGCCACACGTCTCGGTCTGGATCGGTCGCGAGGACCACGCCATCGCGGCGTGGAACGAGGTGTACGACAACGGCCTCTTCTGTGCGCTCGCGGTCGCCCCGGCCGTGGGCGAAAACGACAGCCTGCTGCGCTGCAGCGTGTCGGCGGCGCACTCGCCCGCTCAGATCGACCGGGCGGTAGCTGTCATCGCCGCGGCGGTACTCGGCGCCAAGAGTTAGGGACCTGGAGCCGACATGAGCAGATTCACCGACCAGATCGGTGCGGTGGCAGCACATTCCACAACTGGATTGCGTTCCGGCACCGTGACCGATCTGAGGTTCACGAGCTGGCGCGATATCCATCGCACGGCAGGCAACGTGGCGGGCATGCTGGCCGCCGCAGGGGTGACGCACGGCAGCAGGGTCAGCGTGCTGGCTGCCGACCCGCTCGACGTCGCCGCCATCCTGCAGGGCGTCTGGCGACTCGGCGCAGCGGTGACCATGCTGCAGCAGCCGACTTCCCAAGCCGGCCTCGCCGACTGGCACGCCGGTATGGAACGTGCCTTGAGCATGCTCGACTCCCAGTGCGTGCTCGTCGGCGAACCTTTCGGCATGGCTGCCGCGACGCTGCGTGCGGCGGGCTTCCGGGTGGTCGAGATACCGCCGCAATGGCCGGATTTCGAATTCCGCGACGAAGACGGCCTACCCGGCGAGGACGACATCGGCCTCTACCAGCTCACCTCCGGTTCCACCGGTGAACCGAAAGCTGTTGCCATCACCCATCGCAACCTGTACGCGAACATCGCGTCGATGGTGGCTGAGGTGAAGTTGGATGCACAGTCCGACACCACCGTGAGCTGGCTGCCGCTGTCGCACGACATGGGTCTGATCGCCTACCTGCTGGCGCCGATGTTCTTCGGCACCCACGCCGTCATCCTGCCGCCGACCGAGTTTGTGAGATCGCCGTTGAACTGGCTACGGGTCGCGAGCGAGCAGCGGGCCACCGTCACTGCGGCACCGAACTTCGCCTACCTCATCGCCAGTCGCCGACTGAACGCCGTTCCGGACGGTACCTACGACCTGAGCAGCCTGCGCTGCGTCGTCACCGGGGCGGAACCAATCGACCCCGAGACCATGGTGGAGTTCGCGCAGCAAGCGGGACGCTTCGGCATGCCCGCCTCGGCGGTCGGAGCAGCCTACGGGCTCGCCGAAGCCACAGTGGCGGTGTCATTTTCGCCGGTCGACGAACCGCTGTCCTACGACACGGTGTCCTCCGAAGAGCTGGAGAATCGTGGGCTGGCCGTACCGGCGGATGCCGGTGACACCGCGACCAAGCGACTGGCGGTGCTGGGACCACCGATCAGCGGTATGGAGGTCCGGATCGCCGGCGCGGCCGGGACCGCGCGGCAACCGCGCGAGATGGGCGAGATCGCGATCCGCAGCGAGTCCGTCACGCGGCACTATCTCACCGTGGCCGGTGAAGTCGCCGCGGTGGACGACGACGGCTGGTTCCACACCGGTGATCTCGGCTACCTGACCGAGGACGGCCAGATCGTGGTGTGCGGCCGGCTCAAAAACGTCATCATCGTCGCCGGGCGCAACATCTTTCCCGCCGACATCGAGCGTCTCACCGCATCGGCCGAAGGCGTCCGGCGCGGCGGCGTCGTCGCGTTCGGCGTGACGCTGCCCGACCGGCGGGAGGAGATCCGGATCGTCGCCGAGACCGTCGCGGACTACCCCGAGGACATCTGTCAGAACATTCGTCGGCAGATCACTCAACGAGTGCGCGGCGCAACGGGTTTGAGCCCCACGGTGCTGCTGGTCGGCAAGGGCCGGGTACCCAAGACACCGTCGGGCAAGATCCGCCACGTCGCCGCCCGGGAAATGTTCGGAGAGGTCGTACCGCTATGAGTGTGCTGGAACAACAGATCATTTCGGTGGTGGCATCGCTGGCCCCGGACCGCCTGGCGCCGGTGACGATCGATTCGCACCTCGTCGACGATCTGGGCTACGACTCGCCCCGCAAGATGGAACTCGTTGCCACGCTGGAGAACCACCTGCAGACCCCGCTGGAAGAACCCGATGCCCCCATCGAGACAGTGCGCGAGGTCGTCGACTGGGTGTCGCTGCACATCAACGGCGCGCGTTCATCGGGCTGATCGACCCACTAGATCGGGATCAGGCCGTGCTTGCGCGCCAGCCGCGCCCAATTCTGCTTGTCCCGCAACAGATGTAGCGACCGGCGCAGCAACAGCCGCGTCTGGTGCGGGTCGATCACCGCATCGATGAAGCCGCGTTCGGCCGCCGTCCACGGAATCGCCATGTTGAGGTTGTAGCCCTCGATGAAGTCCTTCTTGATCTGCTGCGCCTCGGGCGTGGTGGGGTCGGGGAAGCGCTTCATCAGCAACTGCGCGGCGCCCTCGGCGCCGATCACCGCGATGCGCGCGGTGGGCCAGGCGTAGTTGAAGTCGGCGGTCAGCTGCCGCGAGCCCATCACCGCGTACGCGCCGCCGTAGGACTTGCGGATCGTGATGGTCACCTTCGGCACGTCGGCCTCCACCACGGAGTACAGGAACCGGCCGCCGCGCTTGATGATGCCCCGCTTCTCCTCCTCGGCGCCAGGCAGGAAACCGGGGGTGTCCACCACGAACACCAGCGGCAGCTGGAAGGAGTCACAGAACCGGATGAACCGCGCCGCCTTGTCCGAGGCCTCGTTGTCGATCGCGCCGGACAGGTGCATGGGCTGGTTGGCGATCACGCCGATCGGGCGACCGTCCACCCGGGCGAACCCGGTGATGATGGCCGGCCCGTGCTGGGCCGCGACGTCCAGGAAGTCGCCGTCGTCGAAGATCCGCAGCAGGATCTCGTGCATGTCGTAGGCCATGTTGTCCGAGTCCGGCACGATCGCGTCGAGCTCGAGGTCGGTCGAGGTGACCTCCGGTTCCAGCCCGGGATTGATCACCGGCGGATTGTCGAAGCAGTTGGACGGCAGGAACGACAGGAACTCCCGCACATACTGGAACGCCTCGGCCTCGGAGTTCACGACCTGGTGAATGTTGCCGTACCGGGCCTGCGCGTCGGAGCCGCCGAGCTCGTCGAGGGTGACGTCCTCCCCGGTCACTTCGCGGATCACGTCCGGCCCGGTCACGAAGAAGTAGCCCTGGTCGCGCACCGAGACCAGCAGGTCGTCCTGGATGGGCGAATAGACCGCTCCCCCAGCGCATTTGCCGAAGATGAGGGAGATCTGCGGCACCACCCCGGACAGCGCCTCATGCCGCTGGCCCAGCTCGGCGTACCAGGCCAGCGAGGTGACCGCATCCTGGATCCGGGCGCCGCCGGAGTCCTGGATCCCGATGATCGGGCAGCCGACCATCGCGCACCACTCCATCAGCCGGGCGACCTTGCGGCCAAACATCTCCCCGACCGTGCCCTGGAACACGGTCTGGTCGTGCGAGAACACCCCGACCGGGCGACCGTCGATCAGCGCGTGTCCGGTGACCACACCGTCGCCGTACAGGGCGTTGGGATCGCCCGGGGTCTTGCACAGCGCGCCGATCTCGAAGAACGTCCCCGGATCGACCAGGGCATGCACCCGGGCGCGGGCGCTGGGGATGCCCTTCTTGTCCCGCTTGGCCACGGCCTGCTCGCCGCCGGGTTCCTTGGCCAGCTCCAGCCGTTGGTGCAGTTCCGCCAACTTCTCCGCGGTCGTGTGTATCACCGGAGTCGGTTCTGTACCCGTCACTACGCGCCTACCTTGCTCGTCCGGCTGGATCTCGTCAGATCTCTTTCAGGGCGCGACTCATGTGCTCGCCCACCTTGGCGATGATCGGTTCGTCGATGGCCTGAATGTGCTCGCCACCGATCGGCACGACCTCGAGGTCGGAAACGAACTCGCCCCAGCCACCGTCTGGTTTGCGGACGGCATACCGCGGCTCGAACATGATCGCGTCGTCATGGTAACGATCGGCCATGTAGAGCGTGACGTGGCCGTCGAAAGGCTGGATCTCCGCGGTGTCGATCGCGCGGTTGTCCAGGTACGACGTGCGCTGGTGCTCGATGATCCCGGCCGGGATCTGCACGCCGCTCTGGCTGATGGCTTCGAGCACGAACCGCACCTGGCCGTCGTCGTCGAGTTCCTCGAGGTGCTCGTAAGGGATCGCCGGGATGGTGACGTTGAACGTCTTCTCGGCGAATTTGGCGTAGCGGTCCCAGCGCTTGCGGACCTCTTCCTTGGTCTGCGGGATCTCCTCACCGGCGCGCACCGCGTCGATCAGGCCCACGAACCGGACGTCCTTGCCCGCCCGTTTGAGCCCGATCGCGCACGCGTAGGCCAGCACCCCACCCAGCGACCAGCCGACCAGAATGTAGGGCCCGTCGCCCTGCATCTCGATCAGCTTCGGCACGTACTGCGCGGCACGCTCTTCGATGGACCCTTCGACGCGCTCGAACCCGTACATGGGGGTGTCGGGAGGTAGCCGGTTCAGCAGCGGCTCGTAGACCACGGTGGAACCTCCGGCCGGGTGGAAGACGAACACCGGCGGGGTGGAGCTGCCCTCGGGCCGCGCGCGCAGGGTGCGCACGAAGCCGTCGATGACCCCGGCCTCGAGGTAGTTACGCACCTTGTCGGCGAGCTCTTCGATGTTCGCCGAGCTCAGCACGTCCTCGACGGTGATCGGGCCTTCGGCCCGCTCGGACAGCCGCTGCGCCATCTTGGCCGCTTTGTCCTCGTCGAGCTTGGGCAGCGGGTTGAAGATGCCGCCCGCGGACTTGCCGGTGACGATCGCCCACGTGGCGAAGGTGACCCGCTCGGCGGCGTCGCGCGGCGGCACGTCGGAGTTCAGTGCTTTGGCGACGGCTTCCTGGCTCAGCGCCTCCGACACCGCGGCCACGTTCGCACCCTTCGGTCCCGACGGGTCGGTTGGGGGCGGCGGGATGGGCACATCCGACGGCGGCGGGACCGATGCGGCCTCGGCCTGGGTCGCGGGCTCGGCCTGGGGCGCGGGCTCGGCCGGGGTTGCGGGCTCGGCCTGCGTCTCGGGCTCGGCCTGCGGATCCGGCGCGGGCGCCGTCACCGACATCGGCGTCGCGCCGCTGAGCATCTCGGCCTGCGCCCGGGCGATCTCCTCGGCCGTCTGCGACTTCTGATGCTCGTGCAGCGCCGCGACCTCTTCGCGGTGCTCGATCGCGTACTCGATCAGCTTCTCGACGTTGTACAGGTTGGCGTCGCGCACCGCCGTCAGCTGGATCGGCGGCAGGTCGAAGTCGTACTCGACGCGGTTCTTGATCCGCACCGCCATCAGCGAGTCCAGGCCGAGCTCGATCAGCGGCACCTCCCACGGCAGGTCCTCGGGCTCGTAACCCATGGCCGCCGCCACGATGGTGCCCAGGCGTTCGGCGATGGTCTCCCCGGAATCCGGCGACCACCGGCCCACGGTCGACGGCAGGTACCGGTTGGTCAGGCTGTCCGTCAGCGTCTCGGCGTCCTCGTCGGCCGGCGCCTCCGGGACCGCGGTCTCCGCGGCCACCACGGCCGTGCCCGCGCCGACCGCCGCGGGCAGTACCGACTGCGCACCGCCGCGGGTCACCAACGCGTCGTAGACCAGCGTGAACGACTCGTCGATCCGGGCGTGCACCTGCACCGAGGCACCGCCGGGATGGCGGGTCAAAGTCGTCACCAACCGGGCACCCGGACCGGGTACCGCACGCTGCTCCGAGGCGGTCAGTTGCGCATCCGGCAGCACCGCCGTCGCGGCGGATCGCACCAGCGCGGCCAGATCCGTCGTGTCGCGCGGCGCGTACTCCCAGACGTGCCGACCGTCGGGCAGCGCGACGTGGTTGCCCGGCATCAGCACCGAACTGTCGCCGGCGAAGTGCGCATCCAGCCAGTGTTCCTTGCGCTTGAACCGCGTCGGGGGGATGTTGGCGAAGTCGTCGGGTCCGGCGGGCCCGGCCGGCCGCGGGAACAGGGTGCGCACGTCCAGGTCGTGGCCGTACACGTAGAGCTGGGCCATGGCCGAGATCATCGACTCGACCTCGTCCTGCTTGCGGGCCAGCGTCGCGATCAGCTGGGCGTCGTGCAGACCCGCCACGGCGGTGGTCAGCCCGATCTGCATCAGCGCGACCGGGTTGGGGGCCAGTTCCAGGAAGGTGGTGAACCCGCTGTCCACGGCGTTGCGGATGCCGTGGGTGAAGTACACCGAGTGCCGCATCCCCTTCATCCAGTACGCGACGTCGTGCACGGGTTCGCCGCCGGGCTTGATGAAGGTGCCCTCGTGCACGGTGGAGAAGATGCCGACGGTCGGCGACATCGGCGTGATGCCCTGCAGCTCCGCGGCGAACTCACCGAGCAGCGGATCCATCTGGGAGGTATGGCCCGCACCCTTGGTCTGCAGCTTGCGGGCGAACCGGCCCTCGGCTTCCGCCCGGGCGACGATCTCGTCGATCTGCTCGGGCGGGCCGCCGATCACGGTCTGGCTGGGGGCGGCGTACACGCACACCTCCAGGCCGGGGAAGTCGGCAAACACCGTCTTGAGCTCGTCGGCGGAGTATTCGACGATCGCCATGAACCGGATGTACTCGCCGAACAGCATGGCCTCGCCCTCGCCCATCAGGTGCGAGCGCGAACAGATCACCCGGGTGGCATCCGCCAGCGACAGACCGCCGGCGAAGTAGGCCGACGCGGGCTCGCCCAGCGACTGGCCCACCACCGCGGCGGGCTTGGCGCCGTGGTGCTTGAGCAGCTCACCCAGCGCGATCTGGATCGCGAAGATGGTGACGTTGCTGGTCTCGATGCCGTACTCGTGCGAGTCGTCCAGGATCAACTCGAGCACCGAGTAACCCCGCTCGTCCTGGATCAGTGCGTCGACCTTCTCGATCCACTGGGCGAACACCTCGTTGCGCAGGTACAGGCTCTTGGCCATCTTGCGGTGCTGCGCACCGAAACCGGCCATCGCCCACACCGGACCGTTGGTCACCGGCCCGTCGGCGCTGAACACATTCGGCTTCTGTTTGCCTTCGGCGACCGCGCGCATGCCCTGGATCGCCTCGTCGTGGTTGCGGGCCAGCACCACAGCCCGGGACCGCCCGTGGTTGCGCCGCGACAGCGCACGACCGATGGACTCCAGCGACGACGCCTGGCCCTCGGGCGATTCCATCCAGTCGGCCAGTTCGGCGGCGGCCGCCTTCTTGCGCGAGGTCAGGAACGCCGACACCACCAGTGGATAGAGCGGCTCCGGAAGGTCTTGTGCCGCAAGCTCTTCCAGCGCGGCCGCCTTGAGCGCCAGCGCTTCCTCGGTGATGCCCGGCAGTTCGTACTCCACCTCGGCGGCCGACGTTTCGTCGGAGATGATCTCGCCGAACTCGTCGAAACGCAGCGCGTGACCCTCACCTTCGGCGAGGTCGCCGCCGGCGGAGACGACGGGAACCTGGGGCGCGGCCGGCTCCGGCTCGCGCGACTCCCGTTCCATCACGTCGCGGGGCAGGACTTCGCGCACCACCAGGTGCGCGTTGGCGCCGCCGAAGCCGAAGCTGGACACCCCGGCCAGGGCATACCCGCCGTACCGCGGCCAGTCGGTCGCGGTGTCGACGAACTTCAACCGCATCCCGTCGAAGTCGATGTACGGGCTGGGACCGGCGAAGTTGATCGATGGCGGCAGTTTGTCGTGCTGCAACGCGAGCACGACCTTGGCCATGCTGGCCGCACCGGCCGCCGACTCCAGGTGTCCCACATTGGTTTTGATCGCACCCAACAGGGCCGGACGGTCCGCCGGACGTCCCCGGCCGACGATCCGGCCCAGCGCCTCGGCCTCGATGGGGTCGCCCAGGATGGTGCCGGTGCCGTGCGCCTCGATGTAGTCGACGGTGCGCGGATCGATGCCCGCGTCCTTGTATGCGCGGCGCAGCACGTCTGCCTGCGCGTCCTGGTTCGGCGCGATCAGACCGTTGGACCGGCCGTCGTGGTTGACCGCGCTGCCGGCGATGACGGCCAGGATCTGGTCACCGTCGCGGCGGGCGTCGTCGACCCGCTTGAGCACCAGCATGCCGCCGCCCTCGGACCGGGTGTAACCGTCGGCGTCGGCGGAGAACGACTTGATCTTGCCGTCGGGCGCCAGCACCGCGCCGATCTCGTCGAAGCCGAGCGTCACCGCCGGGGTGATCAGTGCGTTGACACCTCCGGCGACGACGACGTCCGCCTCACCGTTGCGCAGCGCCTGCACGCCCTGGTGCATGGCCACCAGCGAACTCGAGCAGGCGGTGTCGACGCTGACCGAGGGGCCGCGGAAGTCGTAGAAGTACGACACCCGGTTGGCGATGATCGCACTCGAGTTACCGGTGATCGCGTAGGGGTGGGCGACGGTCGGGTCAGAGATGGCCAGGAAGCCGTAGTCGTTGTTGGAGACGCCGACGTACACGCCGACGGACTCGCCGCGCAGGCTGGACGCCGGGATGCGGGCGTGCTCGAGCGCCTCCCAGGTCAGTTCCAGCGCCATCCGCTGCTGCGGGTCGATGTTGTCGGCTTCGGTCTTGGCGACGGCGAAGAATTCGGAGTCAAAGCCCTTGATGTCCTTGAGGTAGCCGCCGCGGGTGCGCGCCTTGCCGATGCGCTCGGCCAGCCGAGGCTCCTCCAGGAACTCCGACCAGCGGCCTTCGGGCAGGTCGGTGATGGCGTCGCGGCCCTCCATCAGCGCCGCCCAGGTCTCGTCGGGCGAGTTCATGTCGCCGGGCAGCCGGGTGGCCAGACCCACGATCGCGATGTCGACGCGCTCGGCGGGTCCGTTACGCGTCCAGTCCGCGTCGTCGCCGCCCTGGTCAGCGGTCTCGGGCTCGCCTTCGATGATCCGGGTCGCCAGCGACTCGATAGTGGGGTGCTGGAATGCGACCGCGACCGACAAAGTGACACCGGTCAGGTCTTCGATGTCGGCGGCCATGGCCACGGCGTCGCGCGAGGCCAGCCCCAGCTCCACCATCGGCACCGACTCGTCGATGTCGTCGGGAGACTTCCCGACGGCCCTGCCCACCCATTCGCGCAACCAGCGGCGCATTTCGGGGACGGTCATTCCTGCGGCAGGCGTGTTCTCCTGAGACTCGTTCAGATCAGACATGGCTACCTTCAGTCGGAGGTGGCGAACGCCGTCGGCGATCCGACGCCGCTGCGCAGGCTGCCGTCCAGGTAGGCGGTGCGGCACGCGCGGCGACCGATCTTGCCGCTCGAGGTTCGGGGGATGGTTCCGGCCGATACCAGCAGCAGGTCACGCACGGTCACGCCGTGGCGCACCGCGATGGCCGCCCGGATGTCGTCGGCGATGGGCTGGTAGTCGAGCTTGTGCGTCCCGGCGGCACGCTCCGCGACGATCACCAGCTGCTCGGAGGTGTCCTCGGGGTCGGCGGTCAGGCCGGTGTGCGGGTCGTCGAACACTTTCTGTGGCAGCTGGTTGGCGGGGACGGAGAACGCGGCCACGTAGCCGGTCCGCAACGCCTTGCTGGCCTCCTGCGCGGAGTACTCGAGGTCCTGCGGGTAGTGGTTGCGGCCGTCGATGATGACCAGGTCCTTGATCCGGCCCGCGATATAGAGGTGCCCGTTGTGGTAGGTGCCGTAGTCACCGGTGCGTACCCAGAGCCCGTCGTCGGCGGCGCCCTCGGCGTGGGACTGGCTGATCCGCGACTTCAGGATGTTCTTGAACGTCTCGGTGGTCTCGGCTTCCTTGTTCCAGTAGCCGATGCCCAGGTTCTGGCCGTGCAGCCAGATCTCGCCGATCTGGCCGTCCGGCAGCTCACTGGCGGTGTCGGTGTCGACGATCACCGCCCACTCGTCGACGCCGACCTTGCCCGCGGACACCTGGGCGACGGCGCTGGGAGCGTCGGGAGACACCTCGACGAAGCGCTGGTTGTTCAGCTCGTCACGGTCGACGTGGATGATCGTCGGCGGCTCGTCGCTGGGGGTGGTGGAGACGAACAGCGTCGCCTCGGCCAGGCCGTAGGAGGGTTTGACGGCGGTCTCGGGCAATCCGTACGGCCGGAAGGCGTCGTAGAACTTGCGCATCGACGCCGGCGACACCGGTTCGCTGCCGTTCAGGATCGCCTTGACGTTGCTCAGGTCCAGCGGCGGTTCGCCTTCCTTCGGCAGCCCGCGGACCGCGGCGTGCTCGAACGCGAAGTTCGGTGCGGCCGAGAAAACACCGCCGGTCTCACCGGGCTTGCGGGCGAGTTCGCGGATCCAGCGGCCGGGACGCCGCACGAATGCGGCCGGCGTCATGAAGGTGAAGCTCTGCCCCAGCACCGGCGCGCACAGCGCGGTGATCAAGCCCATGTCGTGGAAGAACGGCAGCCAGCTCAGACCGCGGTCGCCTTCTTCGCCTTCCAGGGCGACCAGCGTCTGCAGCACGTTGGTCGGCAGGTTCAGGTGGGTGATCTGCACACCGGTCGGGGTGCGGGTGGAACCGGAGGTGTACTGCAGGTACGCGATGGTGGTCTCGTCGGCCTCGGTCTCCTGCCAGGTGGCGGCGACCTCGTTCGGCACCGCATCGACGGCGATGACGCGGGGCCGTTCCTTGGCCGACCGGGCCCGAATGAACTTGCGCACTCCTTCGGCGGCGTCGGTGGTGGTGAGGATGGTCGAGGGGGTGCAGTCGTCCAGCACCGCGTGCAACCGGCCGACGTGCCCGGGCTCGGCCGGGTCGAACAGCGGTACCGCGATGCGGCCCGAGTACAGCGCGCCGAAGAACGCGATCAGATAGTCCAGGTTCTGCGGGCAGAGGATGGCGATGCGGTCACCGGGCTGGGTGACCTGTTGCAGCCGGGCCCCGACGGCGCGGTTACGGGCACTGAACTCCGACCACAAGATGTCGCGTTCGACGCCGTCGCGCTCGGTGGAGTAGTCCAGGAAGCGGTACGCGAGCTTGTCGCCGCGCACTTTGGCCCACTTCTCGACGTGCCGAACCAGGTTGGTGTTCTGGGGGAACCTGATCTTGCCGTTCACCACGAAGGGGTTGTGGTACGCCATGCCGCACTCTCCTGTCGAAAACCTTCTAAGGTCGGCCAAGCCGACGAACTGTTCTCGGCCAACTACGCCGACTATCGCTACGCGCGCGGGCCGGCACCGACTGACGCTTGGGCGCTCGTCGTTGCCCACTCTGACCCGATCGGGTCAACCACATGCTCTTAATTTTCTCTTAATGTTAAGGGGCGGCGCACAGCTGACCAAATCACAAGGTACGCCTTATCCTGCTCGGTGCCGCCGCACTAGAGAGTGTGTCTAACTGCCCGCCGTGCGGGACCGGTCAGCCGTGCTTGGGATGGGGTGCTTTGTCCAGCACACCCTGCGCCCAGTTCAACGTCCACTGGGTGGCCGACAGACCGTCGGAACTCCAGAAATCGGTGGTGGCGTACATCGCGTGGACGGGCTGCCCGGCGCCGCCAGCCAGCGTATTCAGCGTGGTCGGGAGGTTGGCCGGGCTGAACGCCTCCTTCGGCGCCGCGCAGATCAGATCGCCCTGAGCGCAGATCTCATTGGTCCGGGCGTTGAGTGCACCGAAGCCGCCGGGCCGCGCACCGGTCATGGTCAGGCCGAGCCCGGCCAGCACCGGGACCTCGTGCAGGGTGACCTCGGCGCCCACCCCCGGTGGGGTGGGCGGAATGTTGTTGCCAACATCACCCTGACGCCGGCCGTCGGCGATCAACGTCACACCCAGGACCAGGTCCTCGTCGACGGGTCCCAGCCCGTTGCCGATGTCGCCGGCCACGTCGCCGGCAATCACCGCGCCCTGCGAGAAGCCGATCAACACATAACTGGTCAGCGGGCATCTGTTGTTCATGTCGGTCAGCGCCTTGACCGTCGCGCGGGTGCCTTCGGCGCGGCTGTCGTTGTAGGTCATCTGACCGTCGTTGCTGAGCGGATTGCGGAACTGCGCCGTGTACGGGACGGTGTACGCCTGCACCCGGCCGGCCGGGAGCTGCTGGCTGATCGGGCCGGTCACGTTGAGCAGCAACGCCCGCGGAAACTGCACCGGGTTCAGCGGGTCATCGGTCGGCCACGATTCCCAGGTGCCCGGCACCGACACCAGCTGCACGTCGGGGCACGACGCGTCCTGCGTGGCGGGCCGGGGTTTGCGGTGCTGGGAGGTCGTCGGACCGGTCGGCAGCACGCCGGGCGGGACGGCGCTGGGCGCGGTGTCCCGATGACGCAGCAGCATCACCCCGGCCACGATGACCAGCGCCACCACCAATGCCATCGAACCCGCAGCCAACCAGGCAAGGCGGCGGTGTCGGCGGCGGCGGGCAGCGTTCTTGGCCATGTTCTCCTGCTAACAGAGTCCGGGTCGGGGCTGGGTGAGTCTGCGCGCGGCATGCGCAGCGTCGCGCTCTACCAGTCACCCGCGCGGCGTGCGGAACGACCGCCCTCCGCCGCGCTCCCTACACGGTACCGGCTGCCCTACGGCCCGAAGATCGTCAGCGAATGGCGCCGACGATGTCGCCGGACATGGCGCCCAGCTGGCCCGCCCAGGAGCCCCATCCGTTGTCGCCGCCGCCCGGGAAGTCGAAGTGCCCGTTGTGGCCGCCGACCTCGCGGTAGTGCTGGTAGAAAGACCGGCTGTTGCCCATCGCTGCATCCTGGGCGCCGAGCATGGCTGCGGGGTTGCTGGCGCCGCCCATGGTCGGACTCCAGACCCACACGCGGGTGTTGTTCGCGGCGAGCAGCGCCTCGTGCACCCACGGGTCGTGCCACTTCCACCGACCCAGCTGCGGGGCTCCCCACATGCCGTTGCCGTCCACGCCACCGAATTGCTGCAACCCGGCCAGGATCGCGCCGTTGGTGAAGGTCTCCGACGGGTAGAGGAACCCGGACAGCGAGCCGGCGAAGCCGAAGCGATCGGGGTGGAAGGCCGCCAGCGCCATCGCGGCGTACCCGCCCTGAGACGCGCCCACCACGCCGTGTCCGCCGGGCGCCAGGCCCTTGTTGGCGGCCAGCCAGTCCGGCAGCTCACTGGACAGGAAGGTGTCCCACTGCTTGCTGCCGTCCTGCTCCCAGTTGGTGTACATGCTGAACGCGCCACCGGCCGGGGCCGCCACCGAGATGCCCTTGCCGGCCAGGGTGTTCATCGCGTTGCCCGCGGTGACCCAGTTGCTGACGTCGGGGTGGGCGTCGGCGGCGTCCAGCAGGTACACCGCGTGCGGTCCACCGGCCAGGAACGCCACCGGGATGTCGCGGCCCATCGCCGCCGACGGCACCATCAGGGTCTCGTACGGGGCGGCCGTGGCCGGGCCCACCGGGCCCAGTGCCCCTCCTGCCGTCAGACCGCCGAATGCGATTGCCAACACGGCAACGCAGAGCAGCCTCAGCAGCACCGACAGACCCCTCATGTCCACCTCCATCGAGTACGCGACAGCCAGACAGCCCGCAAGGTAGCTAACCACACCGGTATCGATCGGATAAAGGGGCGCTGACTGGCCAACGACCAACGGCGGCGACCCGGGTGGGTCGCCGCCGTCAGTTGCGTTTCGATCAGCGCGGTTTAGGTGCCCGCGGTGGGGGCGGGGGCCGCAGTGGCCGGACCCGCTCCGGGGGTGGCCCCCAGCGTCGACTGGAGGTCGCCCTTCATCGCGTTCAGCTGCGCACCCCAGTACGGCCAGTCGTGCGTGCCGTTGGCGTCGAAGTTGAACACCGCGTTGTGACCGCCGGCGCCGTTGTAGGCCGTCTGGAACTTGATGTTGCTGTCGCGGACGAAGCCCTCGAGGAACTTGGCGGGCAGGTTGTCGCCACCCAGCTCGGACGGCTTGCCGTTACCGCAGTAGATCCAGATGCGGGTGTTGTTGGCCACCAGCTTGCCCACCTGCAGCGTCGGGTCGTTGCGCGCCCAGGCCGGGTCGCTCGTGGGACCCCACATGTCGTCCTTCTTGTAGCCACCGGCGTCGCCCATGGCCAGGCCGATCAGCGACGGGCCCATCCCCTGCGACGGGTCCAGCAGCGCCGACAGCGAGCCGGCGTAGATGAACTGGTTCGGGTGGTAGGCGGCCAGGATCAACGCGGACGAACCAGCCATCGACAGACCCACCGCAGCGCTACCGGTCGGCTTGACCTGCTTGTTGGCGGCGAGGTAAGCGGGCAGCTCGCTGGTCAGGAAGGTCTCCCACTTGTAGGTGGTGCAACCGGCCTTACCGCAGGCCGGCTTGTACCAGTCTGAGTAGAAGCTGGACTGCCCGCCGACCGGCATGACGACCGCCAGGCCGGACTGCAGGTACCACTCGAACGCCGGGGTGTTGATGTCCCAGCCGTTGAAGTCTTCCTGGGCGCGCATGCCGTCGAGCAGGTACAGCGCCGGGGCGTTGGCGCCACCGCTCTGGAACTGGATCTTGACGTCGCGGCCCATGGCCGCCGAGGGCACCTGCAGGTATTCCACCGGCAGGCCGGGCCGCGAGAACGCACTCGCAGTCGCCGAGCCGCCAACGAAACCGACCAGACTCGCCAGCATGGCGGCGCCGACAGCACCCACCGCGAGTCGGCGCGGCATACCTGTCACGGCGCCACGAAACTTGTCAACAAGCTTCATCCTTGCTTTCCTCATCCTCATCCTTGTGGCACGTCCTTACGCATCGATGTGCTTGGGGGCGCGTCCCGAATTGGGTCAGACTGCACGCACGCGGCGCTGCAGTGCTTCTGTAGTCAACCACACGTTGCGGGAGACGCTCTCCTCCGGGACGCCGCCACCGGCCCCTTTCGGAGCGGTTTTGACATCGTTGACGCCACTGAATCCGCGTCGGACAGCGGGGTTCACCCGTGTGCCAACTGTCGAGTGCGTGCTGGTAACGGCTCTGATTCGATTTAGCTGTCGGGTTCGGGCCCGGGGCGCCGGCCGCCGGAGTGGGGGCGGGCGAAAAAAATTCTCGGTGACCTCTACTACCGCGGTCAATCACGGGGTGGATCGGGCGGCACCTGCGGCACCTCGAGCCCGCACTTGATCAGTTCGTTCAGCGGGATCCGATCGATGCGGTACTTGGTGAACTCGTAGGCGTGCAGCACGTTGGACGCGAACCGGCGCACACTCATCGGTGCGCGGACCGAGTTCAACACCGCCTGGGTGGCCGGACAGCGCAGCGCCGCCTCCGCCTCGGCCACCCACTGCCGGCTGAGGTAGCCCGGGATCCCCGGCGGCCACTTCACCCACGGCCCGTCGGCCACCACCCAATCGGGGAACAAATTCTTGTCGTGACCGATCCTGCCGTGCTTCAACCGCTCGGTGTGCGCGGCCAACGGGTTCGCCAGTCCGATCTGGTCGAGCACCCGGACGTCGAGTCCCACGTTCATGCCCAGCATGCCCAGGTTGGTGAAGAACACCGCGTGCTGCGGTTTCTGGGTCGCCGGGATGCCCGGGGCGCTGCCCGGCGGAATCATCGGCACCAGGTCCCACTGCGTGTAGTTGCCCGACGGCAGCAGCAATGCCCCCTCCGGGGTGTTGTTCAGCGCCACCAGCACGGCGGCCATCCGCGGGTAGTCCAGGTAGTCGGCCGCGGTCAACGGGTGCGCACGACCGGTGGCCTGGGCGTAGAAGCGACGCTCGTCGACGATGCCGGAGTAGGTCACGTGGGTGGCGTCGTCGCCCATGCCCGGCGAGTTCGCCGCCCACAGCGACCACCCCGCCACGCCCAGCCACAGCACGCTGACCACCCCGGCCAGCCAGTACCCGGTCTCCCGGCTGTCATCCTTGCCGTCCGGGATCACCACCGGTATCACCGCGACCGGAGCCAGCAAACAGAACAACGGCGTCAGCAGCACTCTGGCGTGCATGAAGTCGCCACCCTGGCGGATCCAGTAGAACCCCTGCAGCAGGCCGCTGACGACGATGAAGATCACTACAGCCGTCGGGCTCTGCACCGCCCGGGCGACCCGGCCGTAGTCCGGCGCCAGCGTGGGCCGCAAGAACGACGGCCGCCGGCGCGCGCCCGCCAGCACGACAGCGAGCGGGACCAGCAGCAGCAGCGGCAGCCAGAGCAGGTAGGGCTGGTTGAAATTGTCCAGATAGATCATGCCCTGGGACCATTTGTCGCCGCCGGCGTCCTTGGCGAGCGCGGTCCCGGGCACCAGTAGTGCGTAGTACCCCATCCGGAAGATCTGGTAGCCCACCGGCAGCAGGCCGCCGGCGATGACGATCAGGGCCCGGCGACGCCAGTTGCGGGCCGCGATCAGCATCATGATCAGCGCCGCCCCGCCGATCAGTGCCAACTCCGGTCGCACCAGCACGCTGCACCCCGCGACCACGGCCAGCGCCAGGATGAAGGCCCGGCTCTGCGGGCGGACCCGCAGCGGTTGAGCCCAGCAAACCATCATCCACCACAGCAGGCCCAGGTATGCCAGCACCAGCCCGTTCTCCAGACCGGAGGTGGCGAAGTCACGGGCCGGTGGCACCGCGATGTAGACCAGCGCCCCGGCCGGCAGCAGGATCGCCTGGCGACCCCGCAGGCTCGGCGCGTACAACCGGGCCGTCCCCAGCATCAGCAGCACCACCCCGAGCACCGACAGGGTCAGCGCCGCGGCCAGCGCGACGTACTCCAACCGCAGCGGCCCGCCCACCCAGCTCAGCAGGTAGAGCAGGTAGGTCCAGACCGTGGAGGTGTTGGCCTCCACCCGCTCGCCCATGTTGAACACCGGCCCGTTGCCGGCCAACAGGTTTCGCACCGTGCGCAACACGATGAGCCCGTCATCGGCGATCCAGCGGCGCTGCCAGGCCCCCCAACCGAACAACACCGCGACGACCGCGACGCTGATCCACAGGCTGACCCGCACCGTGACGGTGTAGGGGAACACCGGCCACCTGACCCGACGGACCGCAGGCCGACGGAGCTCTCCCGTCTGCCGCGCTGCGGCCTGGATGGCCCGGAAACGTTGACTAGCCGAAAGCAACAGCAGCACCCACTGTTGCGATCCACGCCAGCGCCAGCAGTTGCAGCACCCGGTCGCGCAACGCGATGTCCTCGGGTTCCCCGGCCAGACCGCCGTCGACGTCCACGGCGTAACGCAGGATCGCGATCGTGAACGGGATCATCGACACCGCGTACCAGGAGCCCTTGTCGCCGTCCCGCTCGAACGCCCACAAGCCGTAGCAGAGCACCACTGCGGTGGCCGAGAGCGTCCAGACGAACCGCAGGTAGGTACTGGTGTACCTCTCCAGCGACTTGCGGATCTGCGCCCCGGTGCGTTCGGCCAGTTGCAGTTCGGCGTAACGCTTGCCGGCCACCATGAACAGCGACCCGAAGGCGGCGGTCAGCAGAAACCATTGCGACAGATGGGTGTTGGTGGCCGCGCCCCCGGCGATGGCCCGGATCAGGTACGCCGACGACACGATGCAGACGTCGAGCACCGCCTGGTGTTTGAGGCCGAAGCAGTAGGCCAGCTGCATGGCGAGGTAGATCGCCATCACCACAGCGAGGTTCGAGGTCAACCAGTACGAGATGCCCAGGGATGCGGCGCCCAACACCACCGCCAACGCGTAGGCCAGCCATTCGGGCACCACCCCGGCCGCGATCGGCCGGTACCGCTTAGTGGGGTGTTCGCGGTCGGCTTCGACGTCGCGCACGTCGTTGACCAGGTACACCGCCGAAGCGGCCAGGCTGAACACCACGAAGGCCACCCCGACCTTGCTGCCGATGTCCGCCCAGTCGTAGCGCTGGCCCCGGCCCGCCGCCGCCAGCGGCGCCGCGAGCACCAGCACGTTCTTCACCCACTGCCGCGGGCGGATCGCCTTGATCACTCCGGTGACCAGGTTGCCCGGCGGTCCGGCCACCTTGGTCTGCTCGCTGGTTTCGTCGGCTACGTCTTTGCTCATCACAGCCACCTCTGTTGCGCCGCGCTGTCCAGCCGGACGGCCGTCGCGGCAACGCCGGCGCCCAGTGCCACGCCGACGGCCACGTCGCTGGGATAGTGCACGCCCAGCAGTATTCGGGACAGCGCCATGGGCGCCACCAGGGCCACGCTCACCACCGCCGCCGGCAGACCCGCGGCCCGGGCCAGCAGGATTGCCGCGGCCGTCGTCGAGGTGGCGTGCGCCGACGGGAAGCTGAGGTTGCTGGGGGTGGCGACGTTGACCGCGACGGCCGGATGCCGCGGTCGTTGACGCCGCACCACCCGCTTGACCACTACGGCCGCCGCATGTGCGGCGAATGCGCCTGCCCCGGCGACCAGCCACTCCCGGCGCCGGCGCGGCGACCGGAAAGCCCCGAGCGCAGATACGATCAGCCAACCCAGGCTGTGTTCACCGAAATACGACAGCGCGCGCGCCGTGCCGAGCACTCCGGGCCGCTGCGCCAGCATCGACTGGACGGCCACCATGGCGGCGATCTCGCCGGACGGCGGCTCCCCTGGCGGCAGGGCTTCAGCCATGGTGCGCGGCCGCGTCCGACATCGGGAACAGCACCGACTCCCACTTCTGCTTGCTGGACAGCACCGGCAACGCGTCCCGGTACACCCGCCGCATCTCGTCGAACCGGCGAGCCAACCGACGTTGGCGGCGCAGCGACTGCCGCAGCAGCGAGAACATCTTGGCCCGGTCCCGCTGCCGGTAGACCACGCCGCACCCGTCCGCGGTGGTGACGGTGACCCCGTCGACCGTGCACAACCGGAACCAGCGCGCGTCCTGGGTGGGCACGTTGTACTGCGGACGCCGATGGGTCTGGGGGTCGGCGGCTTTCAGGTTGTGCAGGATCCCGCGGGTCAGCCGGTAGCCGATGGTCACCGGGTTCACCGGCGGCTTCATCGCCGCGGTGCGGTACATCGCCGGGGGCAACTCGGTGGCCGCCGGCAGCACCACCGCGTCGGGATACTCCTTGCGCAGGCGATGCACTTCCGGCAGCCCGGATTCCAGGATGGAGAAGATGTGTTCGGGCCCGGCCAGGAAGTCGTCGATGGCCCTGTTCTGGATCGCGACCGTCGAATATTCAAGGCAGGCAAGATGTTTCAGCGTCGCCTTGAGGTGGCTGCGGATCAGACCGGACACGTCGCCGTCCCAGTGCATCGCGGCGACCACCAGCCGGTTGCGCAGATGGAAGTAGGCCTGCCAGTCGATGGCGTCGTCCTTGTCGCTCCACGCCATGTGCCAGATCGCCGCACCGGGCAGCGTGACGGTGGGATAGCCGTGCTCGGCGGCACGCAGCCCGTAGTCGGCGTCGTCCCATTTGATGAACAGCGGCAGCGGCTGACCCAGTTCCTCAGCGACCTGACGCGGGATCATGCACGTCCACCAGCCGTTGTAGTCGACGTCGATGCGACGGTGCAGCAGTTTGCTCTTGTCCTCGTCGTCGTTGAGCGGGTATTCGGCGAAGTCGTGGTCGTAATCGGTGTGCGGCGCGGCGGTCCACATGAAGTTCGTCCGATCCACCACCTCGCCCATGATGTGCAGGTGCGAGGGCTCCTGCAGGTTGAGCATCTGACCGCCCACCAGCATCGGCGCCTTGGCGAACCGGTTCATCGCCAGGATCCGCAGGATCGAGTCCGGCTCGATGCGGATGTCGTCGTCCATGAACAGGATCTGTTGGCAGTCGGTGTTTTTCAGTGCCTCGTACATCACCCGGCTGTAACCGCCGGAGCCGCCCAGGTTCGGCTGATCGTGGATGGACAGCCGGCTGCCGAGGCGCTGCGCGGCGGCGGGGAAGTCCGGGTGGTCACGGACTTTGCGGGTGCCCTGATCCGGCACGATCACCGCGCCGATCACCTCGTCCACCAACGGATCAGAGGTGAGTTCGCGCAGCGCGTTGACACAGTCGGAGGGCCGGTTGAACGTCGGGATCCCGACGGCGACGTTGGCGATTCCCGGCGCCTGCGTCGCGGCGTGCCAACCGCCGCTCAATAGCGTCACCGCGGTGTCGGTGGTGATGTCGAACCAGATCCAGCCGCCGTCCTCGAACGGCTTGAGCGCCACCTCGATCTCCAGCAGCGCGGGGGTGTCCTCAGTGCCGGCGAACGGGTGTCCTTCGATGAAGATGCGCGCCCCGGTGGCCTTGGTGCGGTAGAGGTCGACGCGGCCGGCGCCGGTCAGTTCGACGCGCAGCACCACGGTTTCGCAGACAGACCAGCGCCGCCAGTAGCTGGCCGGAAAGGCGTTGAAGTAGGTCGCGAACGACACCTCGGACTCCGGGCCGATCTGCAGCGAGGTGCGGCTGGTCGCGTGGGCACGCCGCGCGTTGGTGGTGGATTCCTCCAGGTACAGCTTGCGCACGTCGAGGGGCTCCCCCGGGCGCGGCAGGATGATGCGGGACAGCAGGCTGGCGGCACTCATACCGACGCTCCCTCCAGGGGTGCGCCGTCGCGCAGGTGCGGCGCGAGGACGTTGTCGTACATGCTCAGAGCGCTGGCGATGGCCATATGCATATCCAGATACTGGTAGGTGCCCAAGCGTCCGCCGAACAGCACCTTCGCTGCTGCGGTCTCGGACTTCGCCCTGGTCCGATAGGCGGCCAACAGGGCGCGGTCGGCCTCGGTGTTGATCGGATAGTAGGGCTCGTCGTCGTCTTCGGCGAACCTGGAGTACTCCCGCATGATCACCGTCTTGTCGGTCGGGTAATCGCGCTCGGCGTGGAAGTGGCGGAACTCGTGGATGCGGGTGTAGGGGACTTCGGGGTCGTTGTAATTCATCACCGGGGTGCCCTGGAAGTCGCCGATCGGCAGCACTTCCAGCTCGAAATCCAGGGTGCGCCAGCCCAACCGGCCCTCGGCATAGTCGAAGTAGCGGTCCAGCGGCCCGGTGTAGACCACGGGCGCGTCGGGGCTGGCCGCGCGCAACTCGTCGCGCACGTCGAACCAGTCGGTGTCCAGCCGCACCTCGACCCGCTCGTGGACGGCCATGTTCTGCAGCCATGCGGTGTAACCGTGGACCGGCAGACCTTCGTAGGTGTCGCTGAAGTACCGGTTGTCGAAGGTGTAGCGCACCGGCAGCCGGGTGATGTTGGCCGCTGGCAGTTCCTTGGGGTCGGTCTGCCACTGCTTTGCGGTGTAGCCCTTGACGAACGCCTCGTAGAGCGGCCGGCCGATCAGCGAGATGGCCTTCTCTTCCAGGTTCTGCGCGTCGGCGGTGGCTATCTCGGACGCCTGCTCGGCGATCAGCTCACGCGCTTGCTGCGGGGTGAAGTAACGCCCGAAGAACTGCGAGACCAGGCCGAGCCCCATCGGGAACTGATAGGCCTGCCCGTTGTGCATCGCGAACACCCGGTGCCGGTAGTCGGTGAACTCGGTGAACTGCCGCACGTAGTCCCACACCTTCTTGTTGGAGGTGTGGAACAGGTGCGCACCGTATTTGTGCACCTCGATTCCGGTCTGCGGCTCGGGTTCGGAATAGGCGTTGCCGCCGATGTGCGGGCGCCGCTCAACGACGAGAACCCGCTTGTCGAGTTGGGTGGCCACGCGCTCGGCGATCGTCAGGCCGAAAAATCCGGAGCCGACGACGAAGAGGTCGTAGCGACCGAAAGGAGAAGTCATCGGTTGCCTAGGGTATCCGACCGTGCCGCCGAAACTTGCTTTGGCGGGTCCTGCAGGCGCGGGTTTCCCAGGTACGGCCGCGCCGCACGGCGAGCCGTCGGTTGAACGTCACACCTGTGAACCACTCACCTCACGATTAGGTCTCGTCACACCAGTCACATCAATCCCACTCGTACCATCAGTGGTGCGGGTTTCATGCCTGCACCCCGATCACATTGAGGAGACTTCCGTGCCGAACCGACGCCGACGCAAGCTCTCGACAGCCATGAGCGCAGTCGCCGCCCTGGCGGTCGCGAGTCCGTGCGCGTACTTCCTTGTCTACGAATCGACCGCCACCACCACGCCGGTGGAACACCACGAGTTCAAGCGCGCAGCCAGCGTCGCCGACCTGCCCAGCGAGCTGATATCGGCGCTGTCGCAAGGGCTCTCGCAGTTCGGGGTCAACCTGCCGCCGGTTCCTGCGCTGGGCGGCACCTCCGCCAGCAGCGGGCTGGGCACCACGCCCGGTCTGGCCAGTCCCAGCCTCGGTGGCACCGGTCTGAGCCCGGGCCTGTCACCGACCACACCCGGATTGCCGGGCACCTCGTTGTCACCGGCCACCGGTTTGGCACCGACCCTCGGTGCAACCGGAGCGGGCGCCAACCCGGCACTGAGTGACCCGGGGCTGACCAGCCCGACCGGGGTGGCACCGGGACTGTCCGGCACGACCGGTCTGAGCCCGGCCACCGCCGCCGGCACCGGTGAGGTGCCGATCGCGGCACCGGTCGGGTTGGACCCCGGCGCCGACGGCACCTATCCGATCCTGGGCGACACCTCGGGCCTCGGCGGCGGCGGCAGTGGGACCGGCCTCTCGCCGGTCAGCCCGGCGGCCACCGGCAGCAGCGGAGGCGGCGGACTGGTCAGCGACCTGATGCAGGCGGCCAACCAGCTGGGTGCCAGCCAAGCCATCGACCTGCTCAAGGGCCTGATCATGCCGGCCATCATGCAGGGTGTTCAGGGCGGCGCCGCTGGCGCTCCGGCGGCCGCCGGCGCCACACCCGCACTTCCCTCGATTCCCGGCATTCCCGCCGCTGCCGCTATTCCCGGTGCCGCGTCTGCGATTCCGGGGGCGGCATCGGCGATACCTGGCGCCGCATCCGCGATACCCGGTGCCGCGGCGGCCGTGCCCGGTGCAGCGGCTGCCGTGCCTGGCGCGGTAGCAGCGGTGCCCGGCGCCATCCCGGCAGCGGCCGCCGCCGTACCACCGGTGTAACAACCGTCCGAACCTGTCACCAGACGACACCGCAGAGTCCCACCCAATCCTCTGCGGTGTCGTCGACAGTTTCTGGCGGGTAAAGCCGTGTCGCCTCAGTAGAAACATTCGTCACACACGTAACATCGCCTGGTGGCCCGCAGTCACGCACCGACCATGCTTGTCACCGCATTCGCGGCGACGGTCGTCATCGTGTCCTGGGTCTTGCTCGGGATGCCCACCCGATCTCCCGTCGAACCACCCGCCGCGGACACCCGGCTGGCCGAGCAACCGTTGATCGGGCTCGGCGGCGGGGTGACGGTCCGCGAACTCACCCAGGACGTGCCGTTCGCCATGGTCGCCTTCACCGGCGACCTGGCGGGCACGTCCGCCCGGGTGCGGGCGAGGCGAGCCGACGGGTCCTGGGGGCCCTGGTATCAAACGGAGTACCAGACTGCGGCGCCCGCCGGATCGGGTTCGGCCGACGACCCGCGCAGCACCGACCCGGTCTTCGTCGGCACCACCACCGCCGTGCAGATCGCCGTCACCAGGCCGGTCGACGCACCGGTGACTCAGGCGCCGCCGGCGCCCGCCGACCGAACCGGGCTGGGCTACCGGCCGGTCACCAAGGAACAACCGTTCGGGCAGAACATCACCGCGGTCCTCATCTCGCCGCCGCAGGCGCCCGCCGAGCAGCACTGGAATCCCCCGGCGGGAGTGCTGATGCCGGGCCAGGCGCCGCCCATCACTAGCCGTGCCCAGTGGGGCGCCGACGAATCGTTGCGCTGCGGCAGCCCGCAATACGACCGCGCGGTCCGGGCCGGAGTAGTGCACCACACCGCCGGTAGCAACGACTATTCGCCGCTGGAATCGGCCGGCATCGTCAAGGCGATCTACACCTACCACAGCAAAACCCTGGGCTGGTGCGACATCGCGTACAACGCACTCGTCGACAAGTACGGTCAGGTGTTCGAGGGCAGTGCCGGCGGCCTCACCAAGGCGGTCGAAGGATTCCACACCGGCGGTTTCAACCGCGAGACCTGGGGCGTGGCGATGATCGGCAACTTCGACGACGTGGCACCCACCCCGATCCAGCTGCGCACCGTGGGCCGACTGCTCGGCTGGCGGTTGAGCATGGCGGAAGTCGACCCCAAGGGCACGGTGGACCTCGAATCAGAAGGCGGCTCCTACACCGTCTTTCCGGCCGGCGCGGTGGCGAAACTGCCTGCCGTCTTCACCCATCGCGACGTCGGGAATACCGACTGCCCCGGCAATGCGGCGTATGCGTTGATGGACGAGATCCGCGACATTGCAGCACATTTCAACGATCCGCCCGAGGAGCTGATCAAGGCTCTGGAGGGTGGCGCGATCTACCAGCACTGGCAGCAGATGGGCGGCATGAGCAGCGTGCTGGGCGCCCCGACATCACCGGAGGACGACGGGGCCGGCGGATCGCGGTTCGCCACCTTCGTCAAGGGCGCGATGTACTGGTCGGCCGCCACCGGCGTGCAGCCGGTCACCGGCGCCCTCTACGACGCATGGGCGGCGCAGAGTTACGAGCGCGGGCCGCTCGGTCTGCCCACCAGCGCCGAGATTCACGAACCGCTGCAGATCACGCAAAACTTCCAGCACGGGACGCTCAACTTCGAGCGCCTCACCGGCAACATCACCCAAGTGATGGACGGGATCACCACGCCGCTCTCGACGCAACCGCCGAGCGGTCCGAACGTTCCGCCGGAACACTTCTCCCTGCCCGCCCATCCGCCCAACTAGTCTGACCGGGTGCCCGAGACCCCGTACCTGACGATCGATCTGGATCGGGTACGCGACAACTTCCGGGCGCTTCGGGTGGCGTTGCCCGATGCGCAGATTCGCTACGCCGTCAAAGCCAATCCCGCCGCACCGATTCTGCGGGCACTGGCCGGCCAGGGCGCCGGGTTCGACGTCGCCTCCACGGGGGAGATCGACGCCTGCATCACAGCCGGAATCGAGGGTGCGCGGCTGGCGTTCGGGAACACGATCAAGAAGTCGGCCGCGGTGGCCCGCGCACACGCGCGCGGGGTCCGTCGGTTCGCGTTCGACACCGCAACCGATCTGGTGACGATCGCCGAGCACGCGCCCGGCGCGGAGGTGGAATGCCGTATCGCGCCGGTCTTTCCGCCGTCGGTGACGCCATTCGGTGACAAGTTCGGGTGTGCGCCGGATGCCGCGTCTGACTTGCTGCATCGCGCCGGTGAACTGGGGTTGGCGGCTCGGGGTGTCTGCTTCCATGTTGGTTCACAACAACTCGACGTCGGTGCGTGGGAACTTGGGATTGCTTGTGCTGCTCAGCTATTCGATGAAGTCCCCGGTCTCACGACGATCAATGTGGGCGGCGGGTTTCCCATCGGTTACCTGGCGCAGGCACCCTCGCTCGAGGCTGTCGCGCTCGGCATCAGATCGGCGGTGCAACGACACTTCGGTTCGCGTGCAGTACAACTCGTCGTGGAACCGGGGCGTGGAATCGTCGGGACCGCCGGCACCCTCGAATGCGAGGTGGTGTCGGTGCGCACCGGTACCGACGGACGGCGCTGGGTGTATCTGGACGTGGGCCGCTACGGCGGACTCGCCGAAACCGAGAACGAGTACATCCGCTACCGGTTCCGCACCGTGCGTGACGGCGACCCGGTCGAGGATGCCGTGGTCGCGGGCCCGACGTGCGACGGCGACGACGTGCTCTACCAGCGTTGTCCGCTACCGGTCACGCTCGAGCCGGGTGATCGGGTCCGCATCGAGCACGCCGGTGCGTACACCGCCAGTTATGCATCGGTGAACTTCAACGGATTCTCGCCGTTGCCAACCTATTTCGACGCCGCTACCGAGGTGGGCCAGACGATCGTGGAGCCACTGGCGCCCGGGCTGACTCGCCACTGGCAGCTGTCCGGCGTCGTCTGCGACGTACACACCGATTATCAGCATCTGGTGATCGGCCGCACCCGGCAGGGCATCGCGTTGTTCAGCGACGGTGACCGGCAGAGCACCGAATTCAGTCAGCTGGTCTATCACGAGGCGCTCCTGGTGCCCGCGCTGTTGCTGGCCGACAAGATCGATCGGGTGCTTGTCGTGGGTTCCGGCGAGGGGGTGGTGAGCCAGCTGGCCGTCGCCGCCGGTGCTACCCAGGTCGACCACGTCGATATCGACCGTGCGGCGGTCCGGCTATGCGCGCAGCACCTACCCTACGGCTACTCGGTGGACGAATTGCGCAGGGCAGAGCGAGGACTGGGCCCGATCGCCGTTTACTACCGGGACGGCTGGGACTTCGTGGAGCACGTCACCGAGCCGTACGACATTGTGGTGATCGACCTTCCGGACGAGCACGCCGAACCCGCCCAGCACAATCGGTTGTACGAGCAGAGCTTCCTGCAGCGGTGTCGCGAGATCGGCCGTGTCGTCGTCGGTCAGGCCGGCTGTCCGACGCTGTGGCGCGACGAGACGCTGCGGCAGTCCTGGCGGCGGTTCCACGAAACGTTCGGCACAGTGGTCTATTTCGGCAGCGTCGAACACGAGTGGGCATTCCTGACCGGCTTGTCCGGGCCCGTTCAGGACGATCTTGTCGCGACGATGACAGCGCGGTTGCCGACGCTGGGTTACCGACCGCTTACCATCGATGCAGCCTCCTTGGTGACTTCCACGATTCCGCCGAAGTCTCTGCGCGGGTAGGTTTTTCCGCGTCTTCAGGGTCAGGTTTTCGTTCGGCATGATGCATGCAGTTGGTGCGGGGTTGGCCGTAGTCGAGGTGTTCGGGTGGGTGCCATTCGGTGTCGCCGAGTTTGTTTTTGCAGGTGTAGTAGTTGAGTAGTTCGACCATCCTGTTGTGCGGCCCACAGGCCAGCGTGAGATTGTCGATTTCGGTGCGTCGGGTTTCCAGCCATGATTCGACATGGTGGACTTGGGTCCAATATCCGGGCACGGTGCAGCCGGGTGCGGTGCAGCCGCGGTCTTTAGCGAGCAGCACCAGGCGTTGTTCCGGGGAGGCCAGGCGCTTGCCGTGGTAGAGCGCCAGGGTCTTGTCCTTATCGAACACCGCGAGATAGTCGTGTGCGTGCGAGGCCAAGCGGATCACGTCGGCCATCGGTAGCAGGGTGCCCCCGGCGGTCAGGGCGCGTCCGGCGCCGGCCTCCAACTCGGCCAGCGTGGTGGTGATCACGATGCTGGTCGGCAGACCGTGATGTTGACCTAAGGTCTTGGACTCCAGCAAGATCCGCGCCGCGGTCTGCAGGGCGTCGTGGTAGCGCTGGTCGCGGTTGCGGGCGTCGCGGCCCACCGCCTCTTCAGAGGCTCGGCCTTCGATGATCGGGGACGCGTCGTCGGGGTTGCACATTCCCGGAGCGCCGAGTTTGGCCAAAACCGGTTCCAGGGTGGCACGGCATTCCGGGGTGATCATGCCGCTGATCTTCGACATTCCATCGGCTTGTTGGCGGCCGAGAGTGATGCCGCGTTTGCGAGCGCGTTCGGGCTCGTCGGGCATGAAGTCGCCGTCGGGTTTGAGGCAGTCTTTGTAGACGCGGGCGTAGTCGGTCAGTTGGTCGGGGCGAAACCCCGTGGCGATCACCACCAGTTTGTATTCGGCTTCGGTGCGCGCGGCGGCATCGACGCTAGTGGGCAGTTTGGTGAAGAACTTCTGAATGATCTCCACCTGTTCGGTCCCGATCAGCCCTTTACGTTCGGCGGTGGCAACCTCGGGCAGCGCCGGCCCCAAGGGTTCACCGGTCAGCGCCCGGCGCGGACCCAGATCCGCGGCTTGGTTGATCATCCGATTGGCTTCAGACTTGCTGACCCGCAGCCGGTTGGACAACGCCTGACCCAGCGTGCCGCCGAGTTCAGCGTTGGTGGCCACCACCGCCAACTGGTTGATGACGGCATGCCCGGGCACCCGCAACTTTCGGGTGATGCGCTCCAGGCGCTCCCGGGTCACCAACAGCTCCGTGGTACCTGGCGCCTCAAAGGTCAACTCACACAGTCGATCCGCGAACGATTCGAGACCGTCGAGAGCCTCGACGATCTCCGTACACGTACTGCCCGACATACCCCGCATTCTATGGAGGGGCACCGACAACAACTGGCCAAGATCAAGCAGCGCAGCCGATTTCACCTATGCCGACTAGGCGGATGCCCACACCACCGGGTATGGGCGCGGGTGAATGCGGCCGTCTCGGCATAGCCGAGGCGGCGTGCGGTCTCCCCGACCGTCAGCCCAGACCGGAGCAATTCAGTCGACAACGCGGCACGGACCTCGTCGAGCAGCGCGCGGTAACTCGTACCTTCCGCGGCCAACCGACGATGCAGGGTTCGCTCGGTGATGCACAGATCCTTCGCGACGGCACTCATCGGCGGAATTGCTCTGGAGTCCTGAATGATTCGCGTGCGGACGGCCGCGGAAACCCCGGTGCGGACACGACGCCGGTTCAGCAGGTCCTCACACTGCCGGATGCAGATCGCCGCGGTCTGCGCGTCGGCCGCTGGCATCGGCAGATCGATGAGGGCCGCCGGCATCACCAAGGCACTGCGCGAGGTGTTCTCCACCATTACGGTCAGCTTGTCGAGTTGCACCGTCTCGACCGGCAACTGCAGGTCCGCGAACTCCACTCGCACGGTGAAGGGCGGGTGGTTGACGCCCAGCAGAAGTGGCAACAGCCGCAACATGATCGCGAAGTCCCGCTCCAGCATGAATCGCCGAACGTCCCGGGGCACCCGCGCGTCATCGAAGACGAGGACCGCCTCGACGTCATCGACCGCCGGGGCGACCAGGCGCAGATAGGTATCCGTGAGGGCGGCGTAGCGGCACGCGACGTCGATCGCGTCCCCGAAGGTCGGACTGGCCATCAACGCAAAGCCGAAGATGCCGGTGTCGGCCAAGTTGTACTGCATTCCGGTTTCCATGCCGAGACCGGGTTGGTCACCCAATCGCGCAATCAGATTGCGGATCATCGTCAGCTCCTGGGAGGCGTACACCTCGGCTGCCGGATCGGCGAGGTCCGCAGCGGTGAGTCCGCTACCCGCCAGACAGACGGCCGGGACAAGTCCGTGCCGTCGTGCGGTTTCCAGAACGTGCCGCCCCGTAGCGGAGGACAGGGCGACATCCCAGTTCGCCGACGAGGTCGCCACGTGTCTGAAAATATCAAATACTTGTCCGGTTCGGGCCTTCCCGCACTGTTGAGCTGGGCATAACGTCGTCGTTGTGGCAACCGATCTCCTCAGACCTAGCCCGCGCGCCCTCGTGTCGGCTGCGTACAGTTCCGTCGGCGATCTGTGGCGTCCCGTCGCCACCGGTGGATACCGGGACCTGCGGCGACCGCGGCCGAATTCAGCGCCTGCCGCGGTGCCGCGCACCTCGTTCGATCCAACCCTGCCGGCGAACATCGCCGACCCGTACCCTGCACTGGCGCGTCTGCGCGAGCATCCTGTTGTCGTCAACGAGCGGCTCGGCGTCTGGATGCTCGGGCGTTATGACGACGTGCACTCCGCGGTGCGGCGCAGTGACATCTTCTCGTCGCGGGATGGCATCATGTTGCGCTCGTTCGTAGCCAACATGGTGATCTTCAGCAACCCCCCGGATCACACCCGACTGCGGCACGTCGTCGCGCCCTTATTCAGCAAACGTGCCGTTCAGACCTGGACGGCCGAGATCCGTGCGTTGGCGAATGAGGCGGTCGCCGGCCTGAATGCGGGACGAACCGTCAATCTGGTTCCGGCACTGACGGTTCCGATGCCGATCAACGTGATCGCCAGAATCCTGGGCATCCCGCGGGAGCAATGGCCCGGATTTCGGGCGGTCTCGGAAAAGTTCGCACAGATCTTCGGTCCCCAGAGTCTGTCGGAGATCGTGCGCTTGATGGGATCGGCGATGCAGGCCTATCTGCGGCTGCGCTGCTTCTTTGACACCGAAATGCGCAGTCGGGCAACGCAACCCGCTGAAGATTTGATGACCCTCCTGCAGGCGGCGACGGCCGCCGGTCAGCTGTCCGAACAGGAGGCGTTCCTCTACGTGCTGGTCCTGCTGGTGGCCGGCAACGAAACGACGACCAACCTGCTCGGCATGCTGCTCGTGAGGCTGGCCGAAGAACCAGACCTGTTCGCCGAATTGAAGGCAGATCGCAGCCTGCTACCAGCCGCCGTGGAGGAGACAGCGCGGTGGGGATCGCCGGTGCAGTGGGTGACCAGAACCGCCACCGTCGACTATCAGGTGGGCGACACGTTAATACCCAGAGGCGCAAAGACATTGCTGTTCTACGCTTCAGCCAATCGGGGTCCGGAGAAGTTCGCGGACCCCGACCGATTCGACCTTCATCGCAACACGACGGGGCATCTGGCATTCGGCCACGGTCTGCACTTCTGCCTGGGCGCACATCTCGCCCGGCTCGAAGCCGTCACCGCCATCGACTGCCTGCTCGACGAGGTCGACGGGCTGGAGTTGGCCGGACCGGTGCGGTGGTGCACCACCCCGTCGCTTCGAGGTCCGGTGTCGGTGCCGTTGCGCCTACAACGCTGAGGTATCGCGAATTCGCACCGTAGGCAGGCGCCGCGACATAGGCTCCGTTCAACGAGCGCGAGTGGTCTGCGGGAGGAAGCCTGATGTCAGTCGTCTACACAGTGCCGGACTTGATGGTCGCAGCGTCCGACAGTCTTGCTGACCTCCGCTCCAGTCTGCAGGCAGCAACCGCGGCCGCCGCCGGCCCCACTGCCGAGGTTGCCGCCGCGGCGTCCGACGAGATCTCGGTGGCCGTCTCGGCCCTGTTCGGCGCCTTCGGCCAGGAGTTCCAGGCCGTCAACACCCAGGCGGCGGCCTTCCATGCGGACTTCGTGCGGTTGCTGAACACCAGCTCGGCCGCATACCTCAGCACCGAAATCGCCAATGCCGAACAGACTTTGGCCGGTGCGGTCAATGTGCCGTTCCAGTCGCTGCTGGCCGGTGGTGCCGCTGCAGCTCCGGGCGGGGCCTATGCGCAACTGTTCACCAATACGGTCACCAACCTGCAGTCCCTGGGTAGTGCATGGGCCGCGAACCCGTTCCCGTTCCTGCGGCAGTTCCTCGCCAACCAGCAGGGCTATGCCCAGCAGATCGCGGCTGCCATTGCGAACTTCCCGGCCAACCTGCCGAATCTGCCGGCAACCATCGAGGCCGCCATTCGGCAGGCACTGTCGTTCAACCCGGCGGCCTTCCTCCAGCAGTTCATCGCGGTACAGACCGGGTTCGCTCAGACGTTCGTCAGTGCGGGCATCAGCGGGATCACCGGGCTCGTCACGGGCTTGCCGAACTTCGTATCGGGCTTGGGGGTTGCGACGCAGAGTTTGTTGGCAGGCAACTTCACCGGTGCGGTGAGCGACTTCGGCAAGGCCGCCTTGGGGCTACTGGTCACGGGTGTCGCCCCCGGCCAGGTCGTGATCGGCGGCACTGTTCCCGACATCACTGCGACGTTGCATCCCACGCTGCTCGGTCCGCTCGGGGATCTGTTCACCATCATGAACATTCCCGGACAAGAGGCGCAGTACCTGACCGATCTGATCCCGCCGTCCATTCCGCGGCAAGTGGCGCAGAACATCACCAACGTGATCAATACGCTGACCGTCCCGAGCATCTCGGCCGAAGCGGAGTTGCATCTACTGAACCTGCCCGCATCAACGCTTGAAGCATTCTTCGGATTGCCGCTCGTCGCTACCTACGCCGCGGCAGGTGCACCGCTGGCGACGCTGAATGCGGTAGCGACCAGCGCAGAGACTTTCGCGCAGGCACTGGCAGCGGGCGATTATCTCGGGGCGGCAGCCACGCTGTTCGATGCGCCGGCAACGGCCTTGAACGGCTTCCTCAACGGCCACACGGCTATTGATACAACGATCAACGTCCCGATACCGCTGCTCGGCATCGACGTGAGCGTCGTGCTGCACTTGCCGTCCGACGGGCTACTCGTTCCGCCCCATCCGGTCACTGCGTCCATCAATGTGCCCGATATCCCGACGCCTCTGCTGACCATTCCGGGGACCACCATTCCAGTCACCATTTTCGGCACACCGTTCTCCGGCCTCATACCGCTGCTGGTGAACTACGCGCCCCAGCAACTCGCCCTGGCCATCACACCGTCCTAGATAATCGCCACCGACACCACAATGCCGAGTGCGAACTGCGCGGCGGCGACCATCAACGCGTCGTAACTGAACGCGTCGTCGTAGAACAAGCCGTGCATGTCGATGCCGATCACCAGGGCCGCGATGCGCATCATCACCACCTGCGCCGTGATTCCGACGAGCCCGAAGACCGCCGAGGCGAGCAGACCTCCCGCCAGATTGCCCGACGACGAGTAGATCGCCACCACCACAATGAATGCCATGCTGACCATTCCGGCCGCCGACACGATGATCGCGTTGGGCTTTCCCGCATTGACCATCTTTCGCAGCGGCCCCGGCGTGGTCAGATCGATCGCGTAGAACCCGATGATCATCAGCACCAACCCGAGGATCGAGTACAGGATGATGGCCGCGGCACCACTACCGAGCCAGCTCCAGTAGTCCGAATGCGGCAACGCCACAACGCTTGTCGTCATCGGTGATCTCCGTTCACTTCAGAGGGATTCGGTGGGGGACGAAGGCCGCGCCGTCGTCGGTGATCAGGCCGGCGGTCTCCCGGATGCCGAGCCCCGCCGAGGTGTCACCGACGACCCACGCGCCCAGCGCGGGCCGCATGTCGTCGAATTCCGGTAGCGGGTCCAGCAACTGGTAGACGAAGCCCTCTTCGCCGTAGAAGCCGCCGGTGGCGGTCTCCATCCCGGCGCCGACGACGGTGACGTTGGCGCCCTCCCGACCCAGCTTGGGCTTGCGCACATACTCGGTGAGCTCGTGCGGATCATCGAGGTAGGCGGGCAACAGGTTCGGGTGCCCCGGATACATTTCCCACAGCACCGCCAGGATCGCCTTGTTCGACAACAGGGTCTTCCACAACGGCTCTATCCACATCGTCTGCGGCAGGCTGGACACCACGTGCTTGCCGAATTGGTCGTCGAGCACCCACTCCCAGGGATGCAGCTTGAAGATGGCCCGGATCGGATCCTCCGCCAAGTCCACGAACCGTTCCAGCGCCGAATCCCAGCCCACGTCCTCAACCAGCAGCCCGACCGCCTGGAAGCCGGCTTCGGCCGCTGTCTCCATCATGTAGGTTGTGGTGATCTGGTCCTCTCCGGTGGCCTCGACACCGGACCAGGCGAAGTGTAATTCGTTGCTGGGCAACAGATCCCGGACTGTCTTCCAGCGGTCGACCAGTTGTTCATGCAAGGAATTCCACTGGTCATCCTGGGGGAATTTGTCTTTGAGCCAATACCATTGCACGATCGCCGCTTCGAGCAGCGTGGTGGGCGTATCGGCGTTGTATTCGAGCAGCACCGCCGGCCGTCGTCCGTCGTATCGTAAATCGAAGCGGCCGTAGACATGTGGGTCGGAACGACGCCACGACTCGGCCACATGCGGCCAACTCCATTCCGGCAGGCCGAAATCCGAGTACCGCTCCATCAGCACCACTTGCTCGACGGCATTCAGGCACATCGAATGCAGCAGTTCGACATCGGCTTCCAGTGCCAGGATCTCGTCCATCTCGAATTCGTAGTAGACCGACTCGTCCCAGTACGGCCGGTCGGCACCTCCCGCGTCACGCGCCGGCGTCCCATAGACCAGGCCCTGCGATTGCACCGTCTGCTGCCAGTTCGGGCGCGGCTGCGTCCTGCCGCGCTTCACGAACCACCGCTCCCGGCCTTGCCGCCGCTGCCACCGATTCCGCCACGCTGAATTGTGCTGCCCGACTTGGTGGTGACGTGCGCCCCCTTCGGAATGCTGGTGGTCCCACCGGTGGGCCGCTGGCCGACCGAACCCGAGCTGCCGTAGTAGTAGCGGTACTGGTGGCCACCCCAGAAGAAGAAACCGTTCAGGCCGGCGGTGTGACCGGTGCAATAACTGTCCGGGACGATCACGGGCTGACCGCTCGGATCGTCCTGAACACATTGAGCTGTCACGTGATCCGGCGTCAGCAGCCAGTAACCGACACCCGCGACGAGTCCCACCACCCCGACGGCGGCCGCGGAACCCATCAGAATGCGCTTCTGCCGCTTGCGCTTAGCCTCGGCCGCCAGCCGTACCTGTTCCGCTTCGCGCTGCTGGTCTTCGTATTTCTGGCGGGCCCGCAGTTCCGCCGGGGTCGGTGGTCGGGGCTTCGCGGTGGCCGCGTCCTGGAAGTGCATGCCGCCGACGGGTTTCGGCGGCATGGCGGGCCGCTCCCGCGGCGGCTTGGCCGGACGGTTCGCACCGAAGGCGCTCTTGCGCGGCCCGTCCGGGGGACTCGGCGGGGTATTCGGCAGCAACTTCGGCGGCCCTGGCGGCTTACCCGCCGCAGGCAGCTCAATCTTCCCGTGCGGCAGCAGCTTTGGCGGCGGCTGCGGGTTCGGCTCGTCGGGTCCGAGCGGACCGGATTCGCGTTCTTCGGACCCACCGCCGTCCGGTGGGTCTGCCTCTGACCCCACTAGCTGCCCTCCGGTCCCCGAATCGCGACCACGCGGGCAGTCTCCCACATCGCAGCGGAAATCAAGACCACCAACGTTCCAGCACGCGGGCGACACCGTCGTCGGTGTTGGGCGCGGTGACTTCGTCGGCCGCGGCCAGCGCTTCCGGATGCGCGTTTCCCATGGCGATACCCCGGCCGGCCCGCAGCAGCATCGGTACGTCGTTGGGCATGTCGCCGAAGGCGATCGCGTCCGCGACGCTGATTCCCAGCGGCTCGGCCACCGCGGCCAGGCCGGTGGCCTTGCTGATGCCGCGCGGCACCACCTCGAGCAGACCGTTGTTGGTGGAATACGTCAGGTCACCTTCGTCGCCGACGTGCCCGGCCAGCGCGGCCGCCATCTCCGCGCTGGACGCGCCGGCCTTGCGGATCAGCAGCTTGACCGCGGGCGCGCTGAGCAGGTCCTCGAACGAGACCTCGGTGTTGTCCGGGTTGAGCCACGCGTGTTCGTAACCCGGTGAGCTGATGAACTGCGGGGTCGCCGAGTCGTGTGCGCGTTCGCCGATCCGCTCGACCGCGAGCCCGGCTCCGGGTATCACCCGTCGGGTGATGTCGGCCAGCGCCGCCAGCGTCTCGACGGACAGCGTGCGTGCCGAGATAACCCGATCGTGTTCGGGGTCGTAGATGACGGCGCCGTTGGCGCACACGGCGGTCGGCGCGAAACCGAGGGCCTCGACGACCGGCCTGATCCAGCGCGGCGGACGACCTGTCGCCAACACGAAGTGGGCGCCGCCGGCGACTGCGGCCTGCACCGCGGCACGGGTGCGGGGGGTGAGGGTCTCGTCCTCGTTGAACAGGGTGCCGTCGACGTCGCACCCGATGAGCCGGGGTGGGTTCAGCAAGGGGATCCGGGTGTCGTCAGCGTGGTCCGCCTTCTTTGCGCTTCTTCGACGCCGCACCGCTCTGCTCGCGCTTCTGTGCGCGCTCGGCCAGTTCGGCGATGCGGAATTCTTTCGATTCGTCCGGGGTCGGCGCACTGCCGCCGAGGCGCCGCGGCACCCAGTACTCGCCTTCGGGGTGCGGATACTGCTCTTGCACCCAGTACAGCATCGACTCCATCGCCTGCCGCAGCGTGGCGTTGTATTCATCGACACTGCCCATCGGCCACAGCGGCGGGCCGATCGCCGCGGTGATCGGGACCTTACTGCGCACCAGTTTCTTGGGGTGGTCCTTGGGCCAGATCCGGTGGGCGCCCCACACGATCATCGGGATGATCGGCACGTTCGCCTCCATCGCCATCCGCACCGCGCCGGTCTTGAACTGGCGCAGTTCGAAACTGCGGCTGATGGTCGCCTCGGGGTGCACCCCCACCAGTTCGCCTTCTCGCAACCGCTGCACCGCCACCGCGTACGCCTCAGATCCCTGGCTACGGTCCACCGGGATCAGGTGGATGTGCTTGATCACGTAGTTGACTGCCTTCACTTCGGCCATCTCGGCCTTGATCATGAACCGCAGCCGACGTTTGCGCTCTTTGGCGGCCAACGACGCGGGTATCCAGTCCACGTAGCTGGTGTGATTGAGGGCGATGATCGCACCGCCGCGTTCGGGAATGTTCTCCAGGCCGTAGTAGGTGATCTTGTTGCCGTTCAGCGCCATGGCCGACGGCACGAGATACTCAAGAAACCGGAAGACTGGCTCAGCCATGATCGACTTCTCCCTTCACCCCGAGCGCGGCCGCTGGGACTTGCGCCCGGCGGCACGCGCCGCGTCGTCAGCATCCATCTGCGCAGCCTCCTGCAAGGTCGGCGCCGTACCGCCGAGGCGGTGTGGCACCCAATTTTCGCCAGTTGGATGAGAATAGTTCTGCTGCACCTGGTGCAACAGTGACGTCATCGCCTCGTGCAACAGTTCGGTGGTTCCGGTGACGTCCGGCAACGGCTGCAACGGCGGGCCGATCGCCACGGTGATAGGCACCTTCTTGCGGCCGATCTGCCTCGGCAGGCCTTTGGTCCAGATGCGCTGGGAACCCCAGACGACGATCGGGACGATCGGCACGTCGGCCTCGATGGCCATCCGGGCGGCGCCGCTCTTGAAGTCCTTGAGCTCGAAGCTGCGGCTGATGGTGGCCTCCGGGAAGACGGCAACCGCCTCACCCTCGCGCAACCGTTCCACCGCGGCCGCGTAGGCGTCGGCACCGGCGCTGCGGTCCACCGGGATGGCTTTGTTGTGCTTCATCATGAAGCCGACAATCTTGACCTGCTGCAGTTCGATCTTGACCATGGGCCGCACCCGCCGCCCCCCGGGCCTGCGGAAAGCCAGCGCGGCCAGCGCCCAGTCGATGTAGCTGGTGTGGTTGATCGCCACCACACACCCGCCCTGGGCCGGCACGTTCTCGTCGCCGAGGTAGGTGACGCGGCTTCCGGTGAGCCGGAGGAACGTCCTGGCTACGAATTCGCTGGCGCGGTAGACGGGTTCGGCCACGGGTCAGTGCTCTGCGGAACCGGTGGGATGAGCTCGCTCTTCCCGGCGCGCCGCCTTCATCGCCGCTTCTTCGGCATCCAGCTGCGCCGCCTCGGCCATCGAAGGGGCGCCACCGCCGAGCCGATGCGGCACCCAGAACTCACCCGCCGGGTGCGGCCCGTACTGCTCCTGGGCCTGCATGAGCAGATGCTGCATCCGGGAATGCAGCAGGGCAGTCAATTCGGCGGTGGGCAGGGTGGGTTCGATCGGTTCGCCGACGATGACCTGGATCGGCACCTTGGGCCGGAACAGCTTCTTCGGGTGGTCTTTGGTCCATATCCGCTGGGCGCCCCAGATGACGTGCGGAACGATGGGCACCCCCGCTTCCACCGCCATGCGGGCCGCTCCGGACTTGAACTCCTTGATCTCGAAACTGCGGCTGATGGTCGCCTCGGGATACACCCCGACCAGCTCGCCGGCTTTCAGGTTCTCGACGGCCGCGGCATAGGAGGCGGCCCCGCTTTCCCGGTCCACCGGAATGTGGCGGAAGGCACGCATGAGTGGCCCGGTGAACTTGTGGTCGAACACTTCCTGCTTGGCCATGAACCGCACCTTGCGGCCGAGCTTCTGCCGATAGGCCGGGAGGCCCGCCAGCGTGAAGTCCAGGTACCCGGTGTGGTTGATCGCAACGACGGCGCCCCCGGTGGTCGGTAGATTCTCCACCCCGGTGACTGTGATCTTCAGTCCCTGCACTCGGAATATCAGGCGGGCAATCGTGATGGCAGTGCCGTAAGCCGGTTCCACAGCAATCCAGCCTAGTGCGCCGAGCTGGCACAGAGGTGGCGAGCCCTGACTTGGGACGCGCACTCCTGACCGGCCACGGCGGTGCCGCCGACCCGCTGCGCATCCACTACCACTAACGGCTGTGGCAGGACCCGACCCGGTGATTCACGTAAGCTCGTGACGAAAGAAACCGCCCCCCGAGAGGTATCTGTGCAGGTCACAAGCGTCGGCCACGCCGGCTTTCGGATCCAGACCCGCGCGGGCAGCATTCTGTGCGACCCGTGGGTCAACCCGGCGTACTTCGCGTCGTGGGTGCCGTTCCCGGACAACAGCGGGCTGGACTGGGACGCCCTCGGCGACTGCGACTACCTGTACGTGTCGCACCTGCACAAAGACCACTTCGACGCCAAGCTGCTGACCGCCCACGTCAACAAGGACGCGGTGGTGTTGCTGCCCGACTTCCCGGTGCCGGACCTGCGCAACGAGTTGGAGAAGCTGGGCTTCCGCCGGTTCTTCGAGACCACCGACTCCGTGCAACACCGATTGTCCGGGCCCAAGGGTGACCTCGACATCATGATCATCGCCCTGCGGGCCCCCGCCGACGGTCCGATCGGCGACTCGGCGCTGGTGGTCTCCGACGGCGACACCACCGTGTTCAACATGAACGACGCACGCCCGGTCGATCTGGACGTGCTGGCCGCTGACTTCGGCGACATCGACGTGCACCTGCTGCAGTATTCCGGCGCGATCTGGTACCCAATGGTCTACGACATGCCGGCGCGCGCCAAGGAGGCGTTCGGCACCCAGAAGCGGCAGCGGCAGATGGACCGGGCGCGCCAGTACATCGCCCAGGTGGGAGCGACCTGGGTGGTGCCGTCGGCCGGCCCGCCATGCTTCCTGGATCCGGAACTGCGTCACCTCAACGACGACCGCGACGATCCGGCCAACATCTTCCCGGATCAGATGGTGTTCCTGGACCAGATGCGCCGCCACGGGCACGACGGTGGTCTGTTGATGATGCCCGGGTCGGTCGCGGATTTCACCGGCGCGACCCTCGATTCGCTGACTCATCCGCTGCCCACCGAGCAGGTCGAGGCGATCTTCACCACCGGCAAGGCGGCCTACATCGCCGACTTCGCCGAGCGCATGGCGCCGGTGCTGGCCGCCGAGAAGGCCACCTGGGCGCCGCCGACGGGTGAGCCGCTGCTGGAGCCGCTGCGGGCGCTGTTCGAACCGATCATGTTGGCCAGCAACGAGATCTGCGACGGTATCGGCTATCCGGTGGAGCTGGTGCTCGGCCCCGAGACCGTGGTACTGGATTTCCCGAAACGTGCGGTGCGAGAACGCATTCCCGATGAGAAGGTGCGCTACGGTTTTGCCATCGCGCCCGAACTGGTACGCACCGTGCTGCGCGACAACGAACCCGACTGGGTGAACACCATCTTTTTGTCCACCCGGTTCCGGGCCTGGCGGGTCGGCGGCTACAACGAATACCTGTACACGTTCTTCAAGTGCCTGACCGAGGAGCGGATCGCCTACGCCGACGGCTGGTTCGCCGAGTCGCATGACGACTCCGCTTCGATCACCATGGACGGCTGGGAGTTTCAGCGCCGCTGCCCGCACCTGAAGGCAGACTTGTCCAAATTCGGTGTGATAGAAGGCAATACGCTGACCTGCAACCTGCACGGGTGGCAGTGGCGGCTGGACGACGGTCGCTGTCTGACCACGCGCGGTCACGAGCTGAGGAGTTCTCCGGCATGAGCACGATGGCGGACCTGTGCTACGACGACGGCGTGGTGCAACTGGACGAAATGGCGATCGCGTTGCGCCGCTACCATTTTCCGTCCGGCACCGCCAAGGTGATCAGCCTCGACCAGATCCGGTCCTACAAGGTCGAGTCGCTGGGCCTGTTCACGGTGCGCTTCAACGTGTGGGGCAGTCCGGACTTTCGCCGCTGGTTGCCGTTGGATCTGTACCGGCCGCTGAAGTCGGTGTTGATCACGCTGGACATACCGGGCTCGAAGCCGGCTTTCACCCCGGCGCGTCCTGAGGAGTTCCTGGCCTGCTTCGAGGAACTGCTGAACGCTCGCGGCTAGCGATCGGCCAGGGCTGCCCGACCGGCGTTGTAGCCGGGGGTGAAGGTGATGCCCGGTCCGCCGTGGCAGCCGGCGCTACCCAGGTACAGCCCCTCGACCGGAATGGGTTGCCCGATGAATCCTCTGGGTCCGGGCCGGTTCTGCCCCACCTGATCCGAGTGCAGCAGCCCGTGACAGTAGTCGCCGCCGGGTGCGGAGAACATCACTCCCATGTGCCTGGGCGTGAAGGTGGTGTGCCGGATGATGCTGCGTTCGAAATTGGGCGCCAGCCGGGTGATCTTGTCGATCACCCGCTGCCCCATCTCGACCTTGGCCTGCCCGTAATCGACGCCGCCCTCGATCGGGAACCACAGCGCGAACGCCGACGCCGCGTGCTTGCCGTCCGGCGCCAGGTCGGGATCGTGCACCGACGGTATCTGCAGCACCAGCGTGGGATCGGCCGGCACGATCCCGCGACGGCAGTCCTCCCATTGCTGCTGAACCTCTTCCGGCGTACAGAAGATGCCGATCGATGCCTGCAGGCTCGGGTCGTTGAGCGCCTCGTACGGCGTCGCGAACTGTGGCGCCTCGTCCAGCGCGAAGTGCATCTGCAGATAACTGCCCCGGTGGTCGATGCGCGCATACCGGTCCCGGATGTCGGCGGGCAGCAGTGCGGGGTCGATCAGGTCGTTGACCGTGGCGTCGGGTGCGATGGACGAGACGACGATCGGGGCGGACAGCGTATCGCCGGACTCGGTGCGCACGCCGGTCACCCGGCCGGCTGCGATGAGGATCTCGGTGACCTTGGTCCGCAACCGCACTTCACCGCCGGCCGCCTCCAGCACGTGGGCCAGATGCGCGGTGAGCGCGCCGATGCCGCCACGCAGCTTCTTCATCTGCACGAAGTCGCCCTCGGGGATGCCGAGCCCGAAGGCCAGCGCGGCGGCGCTGCCCGGGGTGGACGGGCCGCGATACAGGGTGTTGACCGCCAGCATGGTCATCGAACCCCTTATCGCGCCGTGCTTTTCGCGATCCGGGAAGTAACGGTCCAGCACCTCGGTCACCGAACCGAACAACATGTCGTCGATCGCGGACCGCTCGAATTCGTTTGTGGCGCAGGCGTACATCTCGTCGAAGGTCTTGGGCAGGGTGCCCGCCTCGAACCGGCCCAGCGCCCGCGTCGGCGCCTGGGCCCACATCAGCAGTCCCCCCATCCCGGCGACGGCGTCGGCGCCGTGCACCTCGTTGAGGTGGGCGAACATCTTCATCGGGTCGGAATACTGGACCAGCGGATCGTCGCCGATGCCACGCAGCGCGACCGACATGACTTCCAGGTCGACGGTCGGGAGGGCATCCAGCCCCAGTTCGCTGATCACCTGCGCCGAAGTGGGGAACTGCACCGAACCGGCGATCTCGAACTGATACCCGTCGAACAGTTCCACGGTGGCGGCCATCCCGCCGGCGTAGAGCTTGCCGTCCAGGCAGACCGTCCGCAGCCCGGCCCGCTGCAGCAGCACCGCCGCTGTCAGCCCGTTATGCCCGGCGCCGATCACGATCGCGTCGTAGTCACTACCCGTGTCAGACATGGCGACCTCCCGCACCGGAGGCTGTCACGCGGACAAAGTTTTGTCAATTATGACGAAACAGACGGTAACCAGGACGCCCAGGTGTCGTCGAGGCCGGCGCGCACCGTCGCCAGCGCCAGTTGGCTCATCCTGGCGAGTTCGCCGAGCGACCGGTCGTCCCCGACCATCCAGGCTTCCATCGCGCCGAACACCGCGGCGGCGATGCAGCGGGCGGTCACGGTGGTCCGCAGTTGAAAATCACGCGGCTGGTCGGCGGCTCGGCTGCGGCGCTGTAGCTGCACCTGGATGGCGTCGGCGAAGTCGGCCTGGACCTCGCGGATGTGGCGCACGATGCGGCCGGGGTCGATCTCGCCACCGCGCAGCGCGGCGATTTTGGTCACCGCTTCCACGTCGTAAGGGAACGCGAAGATGGCTGCCTGCACGGAGTCGATGACGGGTTCGTCGACGGGCCGGGCGTCCAGGGCCGAGCGGAACCAGTTCAGGCCGGTGTAGTCGGCGAACAGCAGGTCGTGCTTGGAACTGAAATGTCGGTAGAAGGTGCGTAGCGAGACACCGGCGTCCGCGGCGATCTGTTCGGCGGAGGTGTCCTGCACGCCCTGGGCCAGGAAACGCACCATTGCGGCCTGGCGCAACGCTTCGCGGGTGCGCTCGCTGCGCACCGTCTGCGCGGGTCTCACCATTTGAGCAAGATACCTGAATTGGTTCTGTCAATATTGACAAAACTTTGACGGCGGGGTGAGACTGCGCCCATGGTGTCGCTCCTCGCCCACGCTGTCCTCGGTATCGCCGTCATCTGGTGGATCGTCAGATCGAATCCTGCGGTCTACGCCAGACCGGCCGCCGGGCCGTCCTTATCGCCCCTCGAAATCGTGTACTACGTCGTCGGTATCGCCTCGATCGCGCTGGGCTGGTACTTCAACTTCCGCTTTGTCCAGGGTTACGCCCCGCACGGGATCACCGGAGTGCACAACCCCCTCTGGGGTCCCGGCAGCTGGACCCAGTACATCCAGTTGATGTTCGTCAACCCCGCCGCGGGTTCGGCCGGGCAGGACTACACGATCGCCAATGTCATTCTGCTGCCGCTGTTTTCGATCATCGACGGTTACCGGCGCGGCCTCAAGCGGCCGTGGCTGTATTTCGTCAGCAGCCTGTTCACCAGCTTCGCGTTCGCCTTCGCGTTCTACTTCGCCACCATCGAGCGCCAGCACCGCCACCAGCGCGCCGCGGAAAGAGTAGCGGTCTAGGCACTGAGTTCGTCGCTGCGGTATTGGGTGCCGTGGTGACAGATCTGATTGCCCCCACGGCGTTTCGCGACATACATGGCGGCGTCGGCCGCACAGATCAGCTCGTTGATCCGGGCCGGAATGTCCAGGGCGGCGGGTACCCGCCGTGCGGTGTCGACCGCAGCCGTACCGAGGCTGGCGGTGATGCCGAAGGGCAGCGCGGCGATGGCGTCGCACAACCGCTGCGCTCGGCGGTCCACTTCGGCCGGCCGCCAGATATCGGCGATGACAAATTCTTCACCGCCCACTCGTGCGATGACGGCGGTGTCGTCGGTGTGCGCCCGCAGTGCCTGTGCCACCGCGACCAGTGCGGCGTCGCCGGTACTGTGCCCGAACCGATCGTTGAGCTGTTTGAAGCGATCCAGATCGATCACCGTGATCACCAGCTGGCCGGGCAACGGACGGCCTCCTTCCAAGTGTCGCCGGGTGCGCCGATGAAAAGCGCGGCGATTCAACAGCCCGGTGAGCTGGTCGTGCTCGGCCCGCATCGCATCGATGCCGAGCACATGCGCGACGGCCTGGATGCCGAACGGCACCCCGAGGTTGAGCATGATCACCAACGAGAACGCGCCCGCAGCCGAGACAACGCCGTAGATCGGGACCATCAGCCACGCCTCGACGATCCCGGTGGCAGCGGCGACCACGAAGTTGTAGACCATCAGCGGCGCTGCATGGAACAGCGCGATGTAGCCGGCCATCGTGACGAAGGTGGTGCAGGCCAGCATGGCGCCGAGGGGCTCGCTCTGGGCCAGCACGGCCAGCGCGATGCTGGCATTGGCCACCAAGGTGAAACACACCGCCTGGGTGCGGGTAGGCCATCGCCACACCCAGAGCAGCGCCCCCGTGGCGGCGGCGGCGGCCGCGACCAGCGCACAGGTTGTCTGAACTGGCCCGCGCGGTCCAGTCGTGCTGAAGAAGGTCACGAAAATCGCGGCGACCAGCGCCAATCCGATCGCCGCGATCGCGGCCCGGGTACGGCCAGCCATCCCGCGCACCTGCAGAAGGAGTCCGAGCTGGTCGTAGTGATCCGGCTGCCGCCACCACGCAGTCAACCAGCCCATGCCGCTCACCTCCCCGCGGATCATAACGACATATCCGCAGCTAGCTGAGGGGTTTGCGCAGTTTAGGCAGGCTCCAGCAGCTCGACCCCGACGTAGGGCACCAGCGCCGCCGGCACCCGCACGCTGCCGTCCGGCTGCTGGTGGTTCTCCAGCACCGCAACCAACCACCGGGTGGTGCCCAACGTGCCATTGAGGGTGGCGGCCACCTGGGGTTTGCCGTTCGCGTCCCGGTACCGAGTCGCCAACCGCCGCGCCTGAAAGGTGGTGCAGTTGGACGTCGACGTCAGTTCGCGGTAGGTGCCCTGGGTCGGTACCCACGCCTCGCAGTCGAACTTGCGCGCGGCCGAGGAGCCCAGGTCGCCGGCGGCCACGTCGATCACCCGGTACGGCACCTCGATGTGCGCCAGCATCTCGCGCTGCCAGCCCAGCAGGCGCTGGTGCTCGGCCTCGGCCTCCTCGGGCCGGCAATAGACGAAGCCTTCGACCTTGTCGAACTGATGTACCCGGATGATGCCGCGGGTGTCCTTGCCGTAGCTGCCTGCCTCCCGACGGAAACACGACGACCACCCCGCATAGCGCAACGGACCGGCGCTCAGGTCGAGGATCTCGCCGGCGTGGTACCCGGCCAGCGGCACCTCCGAGGTCCCCACCAGGTAGAGGTCGTCGGCTTCGAGCCGGTACACCTCGTCGGCGTGGGCACCCAGGAATCCGGTGCCGCTCATCACCTCCGGACGAACCAGCACCGGCGGGATCATCGGGATGAAGCCGTTCTCCACCGCCACCCGCAGTGCGAGTTGCAGCAGACCCAGTTGCAGCAGCGCCCCGCGACCGGTCAAAAAGTAGAACCTGGACCCGGCGACCTTGGCGCCGCGCTGCATGTCGATCAGGCCCAACGACTCGCCGAGTTCCAGATGATCCCTGGGGCTGTCCAACGCCGGGGTTTCGCCGACGACGTCGAGGACGGCGAAGTCGGCCTCGCCACCGGCCGGGACACCGTCGATGACGACATTCGAGATGGCCATGTGGGCCGCGGTGAACGCCGCCTCGGCCGCGACCTGGTCCGCCTCGGCGGCCTTGACCTGCTCGGCGATCTCCTTGGCACGCTGCAAGAAGGCGGGGCGTTCCTCCGGTGACGCCTTGCCCACCGATTTGCTGGCGAGCTTCTGTTCGGCGCGCAACGCGTCCGCGGTCGAGATCGCCGCCCGGCGGGCCGCGTCGGCATTCGCCAGAGCGTCCACCAGCGCGGGGTCTTCACCCCGGCTGAGTTGGGAACGGCGGACGACGTCAGGGTCTTCCCGGAGCAGCTTCAGGTCGATCACGGCCGCAAGACTACTTTTGCCGGCACACCGCGGTCGCAGCAGATCGTCGCAGTTCGCCCCGGGTCTCACATCTGCAACATCGGTAACAGTCCCAGCGCAGTCCTGTCAGAATGGAGCCGATGCTCGATCTGCGAAAGAAACAACCGCCACCCGCCGACGGGCTCGAGGAGTCGCCGGCCGACGAACCGGCGGCCGTCGAGGACTCCGAGGAAGCGGCACCTGCCAGCGAGTCGCCGGAGTCGTCCAGGGGCTTCCGCTGGCCGCGCGGCTTGCAGGCGACCGCGACCCGGCGGGCCCTGCTGCTCACCGCGCTGGGCGCCCTGCTGATCGCCGGACTGGTGACCGTACTTCCGTCAGTGGGCAGCGGGGGACGCCTCGCCGGTTACCTCAACAGCGATCCCGCCCCCAGCACCGGCTCCAAGAGCAACGGGGCGTTCAGCCGGGCCGACAGTGGCGACTGCCTGAACTGGCCGGACGGCACTCCGGAATCCGCGTCCATCGTCAGCTGCGCCCAGGACCACCGTTTCGAGGTCGCCGAAGCCGTGGACCTGCGCACCTTCCCCGGATCGGAATACGGGCCCAGCGCCGCTCCCCCGTCCCCGGCGCGGATCCAGCAGATCAACACCGAGCAGTGCGAGCCGGCGGTGCGCCGCTACCTGGGCCCCAAGTTCGACCCGAACAGCAAGTTCACCGTGAGCATGCTGTGGTCGGGTGACCGGGCCTGGCGTCAAGCGGGCGAACGCCGCATGCTGTGTGGACTGCAATTGCCCGGCCCGAACAACCTGCAGGTCGCGTTCAAGGGCAAGGTCGCCGACATCGACCAGTCCAAGGTCTGGCCCGCTGGCACCTGTGTGGGCATCGACTCGGCCACCAACCAACCGGTCGACGTTCCGGTCGACTGCACGGCGCCGCATGCCATGGAAGTCACCGGCACCGTGAACCTCGCCGAGAGGTTCCCCGACGCGTTTCCCGCCGAGGCCGACCAGGACGGGTTCATCAAGGACACCTGCACCCGGATGACCGACGCCTACCTGGCGCCGGTCAAGTTGCGCACCACCACGTTGACCCTGATCTATCCGACCGTGTCGTTGCCCAGCTGGGCGGCCGGCAGCCGCGAGGTCGCCTGCAGCATCGGCGCCACGCTGGGCAACGGCGGCTGGGCGACGCTGCTCAACAGCGCCAAGGGCCCGCTGCTGATCAACGGTCAGCAACCGGTGCCGCCACCCGACATCCCGCAGGAGCGACTCACCCTCCCGCAGATCCCCGTGCAGGTGCCCAGCCAACCGTCGTCGGCACCCGCGCAACAACAGCAGGCACCCACCGCGCCGCCGGGCAACCAGCACCTGCCCAACCAGCAGCCCGTGGTGACGCCCACCCGGGCGCCCTCCTCACCGGCCACCCAGGCTCCGCCGGCCCAGGCTCCCCCGCCGGTGGACGGAGGCGGACCGCCGCCGGCCCCGGCACCCGACGGTCCGGCGCCCGCCGAGCCGCCCCCGAGCTGACCGACGTGGCCGTCCGGATGGACCCGCAGCGATTCGACGAACTGGTCTCCGACGCCCTCGACCTGATTCCCGCCGAGCTGACGGCGGCGATGGACAACGTCGTCGTCCTGGTCGCCGACCGCCATCCCGACGACGACGACTTGCTCGGCCTCTATGAAGGGGTGGCGCTGACCGAGCGGGATTCGGACTACGCCGGGGCGCTGCCGGACACCATCACGATCTACCGCGACGCGCTGCTGGACGTCTGCGAATCCGACGACGACGTGGTCGACCAGGTCGCGATCACGGTGATCCACGAGATCGCCCACCACTTCGGGATCGATGACGACCGGCTCGACGAGCTGGGCTGGGCTTGATTTTCTGGCCGCTGATTCGGCGGGGTGTCCGACGTTTGTCGGCACCCGGTGTTATGAACGACGTATGACCGCTGGCTGCCGCGACTGCCGGGCAGGCTTGGACCACTGCCACGGCACCTTGATCGTCCACTCACTGGCCCGCTCGGAATGCACCGAGAACGACTGTGCGATACCCGAGTTGTTCACGCACGCCTTCGTGGTCGACTGCGATGCGGTCGGCTGCGCCTGCGCGCAGGCCGACGATGTCGGCAGATCAGCCCATTGGATCGGGGCCTGACGCGGTACTGGCCTGGCAGGCCTGCCCGACGGGCGTGTCCGGCGTCTCCGGGTAGAACGGCGGGGTGCTCACACCCCACTGCACACAGCTCCACCGCCCGTCGGTGATCGGAGTCAATACCACCGACTCGGCGTTGTTGAGCGGATTGTCCAGCACGAACGAGCCGTCCACGCCGGCCAGCACAGCCGCGGCCAGCCGGATCGCCGCGCCGTGGCTGACCACCACGATGTCGCCGTCCCAGGCGTCGTCGTCCAGATAACGCATTCGCAGATCGGTGAGCACCGGCACATACCGGTCCAGCACGTCGTGGGCGGTCTCGCCGCCGGGCAGCGCCACGTTCAGCTCGCCCCGGTGCCAGCGCCGGTAGGTGGCGTTGAATTCGGCGATCGCCTCGTCGTCGCTGCGATTCTCCAGTTCGCCGACCTGTACCTCGTGGATGCCGGTCAGCTCGAGCGTGGCCAGGTCGAGTTCAGCACCGATCACCGCGGCTGTTTCCGACGCCCGGACGGCGACCGAGTGCGCCAGGATGGCCGGGGGGCGCCGCGCGGCCCAGCCGCTGCGCGCGAATGCGCGCGCCTGGTCGCGGCCCAGCGGGGTCAACGCCGCCCCCGGGGGCAGCGTGTCCAGCCGGCGCTCGACATTGCCGAAGGACTGGCCGTGGCGCACCAACACCAGCCGGCCACTCATGGTGCTCCCTCGCCCCGGCCGTCGCGCAATCGCGCGAGCCAGCGCGACGCCTCGTCCGACACCGGTGGCAGCACCCCCGCAGGCTGGCCCGTCGGCCAGGAACCCAGATAGCGCACATCAGCACAACGGCGGTGCAGCGCCTTGAGTGCCTCGGCGACGGCGTCGTCTTCGAGGTGACCCACACAGTCGACGAAGAACATGTAGGTGCCCAGCCCGGTACGGGTGGGCCGGGATTCGATGCGGGTCAGGTCGATGCCGCGAATCCCGAACTCGGTCAGCGCCATCAGCAGGGCGCCCGGCGCGTTCTGCACCCGCAACACCACCGACGTCCGGTCGGCCCCGGTACGGGCCGGCGGCGGCCCCGGCGGTCCGATCAGCACGAACCGGGTGCGCGCACCGGCCTCGTCGACCACCCCGTCCGCCAGGGTCGGCAGTGACCAGTGCGCGGCAGCCAGCGGCGAGGTCACCGCGGCGTCGACCCCGCCTTCGGCCACCTGCCGGGCGGCGTCAGCGTTCGAATACGCGGGTCGCTGGTCGACGCCGGGCAGCTGCGCGGTGAGCCATCGCCGCACCTGCGCCGCGGCGACCGGGAACGCCGCCAACGTCCGGACGTCGGCCGCGTCCAGGCCCGGCCGGACCACGATGGAGAAGGCCACCTCCAGCGTGGTCTCGGCGAAGATCTGCAGCGGCGATCCGATGGCCAGGCTGTCCAGGGTGGGCGCCAGGGATCCGTCGATCGAGTTCTCGATCGGGGCGCACGCATAGTCGGCGGTGCCGTCGCGCACCGCGTCCAGCGCGGCCGGGGTGCTCTCGACCGGCAGCCTCGTTGCCCTGTCAGACCCGGGGATCAACCCGGTGTCGGCGATTCGGAGCAGCGCGGCCTCGGTGAAAGTTCCTTCCGGTCCGAGGTAAGCGATGCGGGCCACAGAGACAACCCTAACGGCGCGTCGGCGTGGGCCACCGACTCTTGCGAGTTACCCGACCCTAAGTTACCTTAGGCTTACCTAAAACTACGGAGGTAACTGTGCTACCGGTCACACACCCTACGCCCACCACGGCAGAGCGCATTCGCAGCGCCTGCGTCCGGGCCGGGGGCGCGCTGTTGGCGGTCGAGGATGCCGATCCGGTGTCCACGCCCATGCACCACCTGCTGTACGACGGCACATTCGCCGTCGCAGTTCCCAGCAGCATGCCGGAATGCCAGGTGGAGTCCGGGTCGCAGGCACTGCTGGAACTGACCGACTACGCGCCGTTGCCGGTGCGGGAGCCGGTCCGGTCGCTGGTCTGGGTGCGTGGCCGGCTGCACCGGATCCCCCCCGGCGCGGTGGCCAAACTGTTGGACCTGATCGCCACGGAAAATCCGAACCCCGCGCTGCTGCAGGTCCAAACGCCGAAATCCGCTCCGCCCAGTGCGGACGATGTCAGCTACACCCTGCTGCGCCTTGAGATCGATTCGGTGGTGGTCACCGACGCGACCGGCGCCGAGCCCGTGAGCGTCGCCGATCTGCTGACGGCACGCCCCGACCCGTTCTGCGAGATCGAGTCCACGCTGCTGTGGCATCTGGCCACCGCCCACAACGACGTCGTCGCGCGGCTGGTGTCGCGGCTACCGGCGCCATTGCGGCGCGGACATGTCCGTCCGCTGGGACTGGACCGTTACGGCGTACGGTTCCGCGTCGAAGGCACCGACGGGGACCGCGACATCCGGTTGCCGTTTCACAAGCCGGTGGACGACATGAGCGGTCTCAGCCAGGCAATCCGCGTCCTGATGGGCTGTCCGTTCGTCAACGGGTTGCGCGCGCGCCAGTAACGCCGCCGGTTCGCTACCCCCGCGGGTGCCCGCCCCGTAAGTTGTCCCGGGTGAACGGGGATCGACCAGCGCAGCGACCGATTCAGCCGGAAGCTGCCCCGGTGTTGCGCCGCCGACCCCTGCCGCCCCCGGTGACGCCGCCCCCGCCGGCCGCGCCGCGACGGCCCCCGCCGGCCGCGCCCAGCCCCCCGCGACCACGCCGCACATCCGGACGCCGCTGGTTCCGGACGCTGGCGCTGGTCCTGCTGATCGTGTCGCTGCTGGTGGTTGCCGGTGTGCTGGGCCTGACCCTCTGGTTCGACTCCGCAGTGCACCGCGCGACCGTGCTGGTCGACTACCAGGAGCGGCCGACTCCCGGCCGCGGCACCAACTGGTTGCTCGTCGGCTCCGACAGCCGCCAGGATCTGACCGCCGAACAGCAGCAGGACCTCGCCACCGGAGGCGACGTGGGCTCCGGCCGCACCGACACGATCATGCTGGTCCACCTCCCCGGCTTCGGGTCCGGGAGTCCGGCCACGCTGATCTCCATCCCGCGCGATTCCTATGTGCCGATTCCCGGCCACGGCCGCGACAAGATCAATGCCGCATTCGCGATGGGCGGTGCGGCGTTGCTGGCGCAGACGGTCGAACAGGCCACCGGCCTGCGCCTCGACCACTACGCGGAAGTGGGTTTCGGCGGATTCGCCGAACTGGTCGACGCGCTCGGTGGCGTGACTGTGTGCCCCGCCGAGCCGATCAGCGATCCACTGGCCGGCCTGGACCTGCCGGCCGGGTGCCAACAACTGCACGGCCGCAGCGCGCTGGGCTACGTGCGGTCCCGGGCCACCCCGCGGGCGGATCTGGATCGAATGGTCCATCAACGGCAGTTCATGTCCGCGGTGCTGCAACGCGCTGGTAGCCCGGCGGTGTGGCTCAACCCCTGGCGCTGGTACTCGGTGCCGCGCGCCGCAGCCGCCGCCCTGACGGTGGACCGCGGCGACCACGCCTGGGACCTGGCCCGACTCGGCTGGGCGCTGCACGGCCGCACCACGGCCACGACCGTGCCGATCGGCGAGTTCAGCGACAGCGGTGCCGGCTCGGTGGTGGTGTGGAATCGCGACGCGGCCCGCGCCCTGTTCGACGCGCTGTCCACCGATGCACCGGTGCCGACGTCCGCGCTGGACCCGCAGCCGTGAATCCGTCCGGCCGAACCGGGGTTCAGCCGCCGTTGTCGGCCGCGGTGTCCAGCCACGCCTTGGTGCGCCCGGGATGGTTGGTGGCGATCCAGGCCACCCCGACCTCCCGGCAGAACTCGACGTCGGCACGCTCGTCGACGGTCCAGCAATACACCGAGCGGCCTTGCGCGGCCGACCGGTCGACCAGCTGGGGGTAGTCGCGCAACGCCGCCAGCGACGGTCCGACCGCCGTCGCACCCACCGCGGTGGCCGCGCTGCTCGTCAGGTAGCGACCCGTCTTGCCCAGTAGCACCGTCGGCAACATCGGTGCGGCGCGCCGGATCCGCCACACCGCGGCGGCAGAGAACGACATCACCACCGCCCGGGACCGGTCCGCGGAGGCTGGGGCGGCGATGCCGAAGCGGTGCAGCAGCGCCAGCAGCTTGCTCTCCACCAGCGAGCCGTAGCGCACCGGATGCTTGGTCTCGATGAAGATCTTCACCGGCCGGTGCCAGTCCAGCACCAGCCCCACCAGCGCGTCCAGGGTCAGCAGGCTGGTGTCGCCGTGCGCGCCGTCCGAGCGCCAGCTGTCGTGCCAGGCGCCGTAGTCGAGCTCGCGCATTTCGGCCAGCGTCGCAGTACTCACCGGGCCCTCCCCCGAGGAGGTGCGGTCCAGACGGCGGTCGTGCACGCAGACCAGGTGACCGTCGCGGGTCAGCCGCACGTCGCATTCCACGCCGTCGGCGCCCTCTCTGAGGGCCTGATCGTAAGCGGCCAGCGTGTGCTCCGGACGGACAAATGATGCGCCGCGGTGGGCCACCACGAAGGGGTGCCCGGCGAGGACCTCATCCGCCCGCGTCATGCGCTTATGCCGCCGGTTCCTGTCCCTCTGGCTCGACCGCTGCGGGCTGGTGCGGTGGATCGGGTTCGACGATCAGCCAGCGGTGGATCGGTCGCTCGACCGGCTTGCGCTCGAAACCTTCGAACACCCGCGCCACCGCGGCCACGGTGATCGCCGCGACGAGGTAGCCGACCACCACCATGATGTTGTTGTTCGCGATGCCCTGGGCGTCGCTGGAGAGCGATGTCGCGATGGTGAACACCGAGACGGCGTAACTGACGACCCAGGCCAGCCACCAGAAGGTGAGCGGCTTGCGCACCCGGTCGTAGTGATCCTCGACCAGGGCGAGTTCGATGACGTACACCGGCGCCAGCACCAGGTTGGCGAACGGCAGCAGGCAGCCGGCCCAGATCCGGCGCGGCGAGCGGTGCTCGGTCAACCCGTGGTGGGCGAACGCCGCAGCCCGGCGGGCGATCAGCCAGCGGACCAGCACCGCGAAGCAGCCCGACAGCGCGACCAGGGCGGCCACGCTGGCGGCGATGCCCAGCCAGTCCGCGGCACCGGCCACCAGGGAGTTGAGCAGCGCGTTGCGGTTGTAGATCAGCAACCCGTAGCGCACCGCGTACATCAGCGCCGCGCCGGCGAGCACCAGTTGCGTGGCGAACATGACCACGCGCACCACGTCCGCCTTCGGGCCCGCCTTGGCCGGGGCCTCGGACGTAGCCGGGACCAGCTGCGGCACCCGGTCGGTCAGGCCCCAACGGGGAATCGCGGTATAGCGCGGGGTGGGACCGAGCGGGCGGCGGCCCCTGCGCATCGGGGGCGCGGCGCCCGGACGCACCGCTATCCAGCGGAAACCGGGTGGGAGGCGGGGTGGAGTGCGCGGCGCGACGGGAGCGGCGGGCAGCTGCGGTGCGACCGGCGGACGCCACCCGGAATCCGCGGCTGCCGCGTCCGGCAGCGGCGCCATCAGGGCACCTCGACAACGGGGGCACCACATGCGCTGGCGTTCGCGCACGTTCCACCGGGTGCCGCACTGGGAGCACACCTGAATCACCGCACCAGCGTAACCGGGGGGCTGCGGGGTCGCCGCCCGGTGAGTGACGCAGGCCACAGCTAAAAATGGCTATCCACAGTTTCCACAGGTTTATCCCCAGCTGGGCGGACCGGCAGCGGGCGCTTCTATCGGCCAGCTTTGGCCGTGACTGTGGATAACATTGCGATAACAACGGGCGCGATAGACAGGCCCGGAAGTGGTCAGAGCGAATACACCGACGAGTACTGGTACCCGGATGCGCGACGGTCCAAACGTGCCTCTTCGCATTCGCGTAGGTTTTGCTACCTGTGCGCGTGGCGTATGATCGCGAGCGCGACAATGATTGTGACTCACCTCACTGACGGTTCCGGCAACGCGAGGTGAACATGCAGTTTGGAAGGCGTTCGATGGCGACACATTCGTTCGGCCCGGGCTCTACCCAGTCGAGTTCGTACTCGGGGTCACCCGTGTGGAATCACGCCTACGTCGTCGCTGCCCTGCGTGCCGGTTTGATCGCGCTGGCGCTGCTCAGCATCTTGGCGCTGATCGCGCTGTCCTGAGCCCGGGATCCGCAGAAACCGTTCGGGCATCCTTGCGGCATCCGCAGTCTTGGAGCAGGGTTGAATGGGTGAGGCCGCCGCGCGGCGGGATCGCGCGAACTACACGTCAGATGAGTCGCTCATCGAGGAAGGAATGCCGTGGCTGAATACACCCTGCCCGACTTGGACTGGGACTACGCAGCACTGGAACCGCACATCTCGGGTCAGATCAACGAGATCCACCACAGCAAGCACCACGCCACATACGTCAAAGGTCTCAATGACGCGGTCGCCAAGCTCGAGGAGGCCCGCGCCAAGGACGACCACTCCGCGATCTTCCTGAACGAGAAGAACCTCGCCTTCCACCTGGGCGGTCACGTCAACCACTCCATCTGGTGGAAGAACCTGTCCCCCAACGGCGGTGACAAGCCGACCGGTGACCTCGCCGCGGCCATCGACGACCAGTTCAGATCGTTCGACAAGTTCCGTGCCCAGTTCAGTGCAGCAGCCAACGGTCTGCAGGGATCCGGCTGGGCGGTGCTGGGCTACGACACTCTGGGTGGCCGGCTGCTGACCTTCCAGTTGTACGACCAGCAGGCCAACGTGCCGCTCGGCATCATCCCGCTGCTGCAGGTCGATATGTGGGAGCACGCGTTCTACCTGCAGTACAAGAACGTCAAAGCGGACTACGTCAAGGCGTTCTGGAACGTCGTGAACTGGGCCGACGTTCAGGACCGGTACGCCGCTGCCACCTCGAAGAGTTCGGGGCTGATCTTCCCCTGATCGGCTGACACCACGGCAGGGCGTCGCGCGGCAACGCGCGGCGCCCTTGTCGGTGCGGCTGCGCAGTTGCGCGCCGTGTCGAGTTGCACGGCGTCAAAACCCCGCGCATCCTTGGATATTCGAGCTACATTTCAGCTGCGGTGCTGTTGCGATTTTTCGAGCTACCAACGTGGTTACTTCGGGTGGAGGCGGTTCGGAGGACAAGATGGACGCTGGGTCCGGTTCACCTATCGGGGTTGCCCCCTTTCATTCTCGTGGCGACCTGAAGGGGTTCGTGATCTCAGGGCGATGGCCCGATTCCACCAAGGAATGGGCGCAGCTGCTGATGGTCGCGGTCCGGGTCGCGTCATTGCCCGGGTTGCTGTCCACCACAACCGTTTTCGGCGCACGCGAAGAATTGCCCGACGAACCCGAACCGGGCACCGTCGGCTTGGTCCTGGCCGAGGGTACGGTTTTCGGCGACAAGGCCATCCAGCCGGGCTATTTCGCGGAACACCAGCCGCCCGCCCTGCTGATGTTGCACCCGCCCTCGGAGACCATGCCGTCGTTGCCGGAGTGCAAAGGCGCCGCGTCCGGCTGTGTGCTGCTGCCCGGGCTGCCGTACCTGGGGTTGGAACACCGGGCGGCATGGGTCGAGGCGGAGGCCGACGGCACCGTCACTTCGATGGTGAGCCGGGTCGGGGTCGACCCGATCAGCCACCCGGACACCGCCATCCTGGCCATGCTGCTCGCCGCCTGACGGCGCGGCCCCGGCGTCGCGGGACCGCGGCGCAAACTCTGCGGCGCTGACCGCACCCGTCCCGGCGGTTCCCCGAACAGACGCGCACGCCGACCACCCGGGTCCGGTGCGTCGAGGCCCGGGCGCGGACCGCACCGGTGGTCTTGCCGCGGCGTCCCGCGGCCCTGCCAGCAGGTGTGTACCGGGCGCCCCACGCCCCTGCGCGGCACCGGGCAGCAAAGTGATCAGCTGAAACGTTCGCGCCGGCCGCTGGTTGCCCGAGATCGGCGGGGCGCGTCGCTGCGGGACTGATCGCGCTGTACTTCGCGCGCGCGCGGACGGCAGCGCTGCGCCCGTTCTGAGCGTGTATTCTGCGGATAACCTGTGAAATCCGGTCAATTCATGGACACCTGACCCAATCGTTTGGATGCTCGTCGGGGGTGTCCTGCATGGTCGCCCGGAGTGCTGGTTCCGAATACGCCCACGTTTGCACTTGGTTGTTGGCTGACAACGTCGCTACCATGATCAGCAAATACCTAGTGATAACCGATTGGTCCGATTGCCCCGGTGGAGGTCATATCGATGAGCACGACGTTCGCTGCCCGCCTGAACCGCCTGTTCGACACGGTGTATCCACCTGGCAGGGGGCCGCACACCTCCGCGGAGGTGATTGCCGCGCTCAAGGCGGAGGGCATCACGATGTCGGCTCCCTACCTCTCGCAGCTACGTTCCGGCAACCGCACGAACCCGTCGTCCGCGACCATGACAGCGCTGGCCAACTTCTTCCGCATCAAGCCGGCCTACTTCACCGACGACGACTACTACGAAAAGCTCGACAAGGAGTTGCAGTTCTACGCGTCGGTGCGGGACGACGGTGTTCGCCGTATCGCGATTCGCGCGCACGGCCTGCCGGTGGAGGCTCAACAAAAGGTGCTGGACCGGATCGAGGAGCTCCGCCGCGCCGAAGGCCTCGGCTCCTAGCTGACCTGGCGGACCGCCGGCAGCCTGCTCGGATTAGGGTTGGCCCAGAGCTCGCGCGCACACGCGATAGCCCACGAGAGATAGCGGGAGGCGGCCGGGAATGGGCCTGTTCGGCAAGCGAAAGAGCCGCGCGACACGTCGCGCCGAAGCCCGCGCCATCAAGGCCCGCGCCAAGCTGGAAGCCAGGTTGGCGGCCAAGAACGAAAGACGCCGCATCAAGACGGCCCAGAAGTCCGCCGACAAAGCGTTCAAGGCCCAACTGAAGGCCCAGAAGGATAGCGACCGGGCGGCGTTGAAGGTCGCCGAAACCGAGTTGAAGGCAGTGCGCGAAGGCAAGCTGTTGTCGCCCACCCGGATTCGCCGCACGTTGACGGTGTCTCGCCTACTGGCCCCGATATTGATGCCGCTGATCTACCGCGCGGCCGTCGCGGCCCGCGGGTTGATCGATCAGCGGCGTGCCGACCGGCTCGGGGTCCCGCTGGCGCAGATCGGGCAGTTCTCCGGCCACGGTGCCCGGTTGTCGGCGCGCATCGCGGGCGCCGAGCAATCGCTGCGCAGCGTGCAGGCTAAGAAGCCGAAAGATCCGGAGACCAAACAGTTCGTCGCGGCGATCAGTGAACGGCTCGCCGAATTGTCGTCGGCAGTCACCGCCGCAGAGCACATGCCGACGCAGCGGCGCCGCGCTGCGCACGCTGCCATCTCCTCGCAACTCGACGGCATCGAGTCCGACGTCCTGGCCCGTCTCGGGCTGGGCTGACCCCGGTGGTGTCGATATTGTCGCGGCTGAGTCTGCTGTGCGCCGTGCTGGCGGCCATCGCGATGTTGACGGCCGGCGGTGCGGCGGCCCAGCCCGCTCTGACCACGGCCACCGCTACCGACCCGAGTTGGGTGTCCGCCCGTGACCCCGACGCCGACATGCCGATCTGGCCATTTGCGGCCGGGACGGTCGCGGCCGTCGGCGTCGCCGCCATCTGGGCGACGCGGCGCAGGCCGTAGCCGGTCCCGGCCCGGCTGGCATGATGGGACCCTGAGCGACCCCGTACGCGTACGCAACGAAATGCTGCAAAGGAGCGGCCGCATGGCAGATCCGCAGGACCGACCCGAGGGCGAAGCCGCCGCCACGCCACCGGCCAAGAAGCAGCCGGCCAAGAAGGCACCCGCCAAGAAGGCACCGGCCAAGGCCACCAAGGCGCCCGCCAAGAAGGCGCCCGCCAAGAAAGCCCCGGTCAAGAAGGCGGCCGCCAAGAAGATCGCACCCGCGCCGGAACCGGTCGAGGCACCGGCGGCGCCGCCCGTGGACCTGCCGCAGCACGCCGAAACCAACGGACAGCTGGCCGCTGCGAAAGATGTTGCGGCGCAGGCAAAGTCGACTGTCGAGCGGGCCCGTAACCCGCTGCCCGCCGACGAGCCCGCACCGTCGTCGCTGCAGTCGCCCGTCCCGTATGCGGTGGCGCTCGCCCTGAGCCTGCTGGCGCTGTTGTTGGTCCGCCAATTGCGCCGCCGTTGACAGCGCCCGTGTCCTTTCAGCCGACGGCCGATCTGGTGGACGACATCGGTCCCGATGTGCGGAGCTGCGACCTGCAATTCCGCCAGTTCGGTGGCCGGACGCAGTTCGTCGGTCCGATCAGTACGGTGCGCTGCTTCCAGGACAACGCGCTGTTGAAGTCGGTGCTGTCGCAGCCGGGCGCGGGCGGGGTGCTGGTGGTCGACGGCGACGGTTCCCTGCATACCGCGCTGGTGGGTGATCTGATCGCGGAGCTGGCCCGATCCAACGGCTGGGCGGGGCTGATCGTCAACGGCGCAGTGCGCGATTCCGCCGCGCTACGCGGGATCGACATCGGCATCAAAGCGCTGGGCACCAACCCCCGCAAGAGCAGCAAGAACGGCACCGGTGAGCGCGATGTCGAGGTGACGTTGGGCGGGGTGACTTTCGCGCCAGGTCACCTGGCCTACAGCGACGACGACGGCATCGTCGTCGTCGCAGCAGGAGAACATCCGCTGCCGGGTTGAGGCCGTCGCCAGGTGTGCGGCCGGCCGGAATCCGCTGCGTCGACATGCTGTCGACTATCTCAACGCGGTGTAAGCTGCCCGCGTGGCGACCTTCTCCGGCACCAAGACTGCGCTCCCCCGCGGCCGGCGCGGTGCACGACCCTCGGGAGACGACCGCGAACTGGCCATCCTGACCACCGCCGAGGGACTGCTGAAGGGCAGGTCGCTGGCGGACATCTCTGTCGACGATCTGGCCAAAGGCGCCGGAATCTCCCGCCCGACGTTCTATTTCTACTTCCCGTCCAAAGAAGCTGTCCTGCTGACGCTGCTGGACCGCGTGGTCAAGAAGGCCGATACCGCGCTGCAGGGACTCTCCGACAAGTTGGCCGAGGACGGGGACAACCGGTGGCGGACCGGCGTCGCCGTGTTCTTCGAGACGTTCGGTGCGCACAAAGCGGTGACGCGCGCCAGCATGGCCGCCCGCGACACCAGTCCTGAGATCCGGGAACTGTGGTCGACGTTCATGCAGAAGTGGATCACCTTCACCGCGCTGGGCATCGAGGCCGAACGCGATCGCGGAGCGGCGCCCCGAACTCTGCCCAGTGACCAACTGGCTACCGCGCTCAACCTGATGAACGAGCGGACATTGTTCGCGTCGTTCGCCGCCGAGGCGCCGTCGGTGCCGGAAGAGAATGTGCTGGACACGCTGGTCCACATCTGGGTCAGCAGTATCTACGGCGAGCGCCGGTAGCCCGGCTCCGCCGGCGCGCGGGCTCACCACCCTGTCGGTGCCCCGTGCGAACATATGTTCGTGCGGTGTGAGGCGTCCATCCTGCATGCGGACCTGGATTCGTTCTATGCGTCCGTCGAGCAGCGCGACGACCCGGCACTGCGGGGCCGCCCGGTGATCGTCGGGGGCGGCGTGGTGCTGGCCGCCAGCTATGAGGCCAAGGCCTACGGAGTGCGCACCGCGATGGGCGGGGCGCAAGCCCGGCGGCTGTGCCCACACGCCGTGGTGGTGCCGCCGCGGATGCGCGCCTACTCCCAGGCCAGCGACGACGTGTTCCGAGTGTTCGGCGATTGCAGCCCGATCGTGGAGCCGTTGTCGGTGGACGAGGCTTTCCTCGACGTCCACGGGCTCGGCCGGGTCAGTGGGACCCCGGTGCAGATCGCGGCGCGACTGCGCGCCGATGTGCGCGAGCGGGTGGGTCTGCCCATCACCGTCGGGATCGCGCGCACCAAATTCCTGGCCAAGGTGGCCAGTCAGGAAGCCAAACCGGACGGGCTGCTCCTGGTGGCACCCGATCAGGAGCTGGCCTTCCTGCATCCGCTGCCGGTGCGGCGACTGTGGGGTGTGGGCACGGTGACCGCGGACAAGCTGCGCGCGCACGGCATCACCACGGTGGCCCAAGTGTCCGAGCTCAGCGAATCGATGCTCGGGTCCATGGTCGGGCACGCGATGGGCCGCCAGCTCTACGCGCTGTCCCGCAACATCGACCGCCGCCGGGTGAACACCGGGGTGCGGCGGCGATCGGTCGGCGCCCAACGCGCGCTGGGCCGCGCCGGTGCCACCATGTCACCCGCCGAGGTCGATGCTGTGGTGGTCAATCTGATCGACCGGATCACCGGCCGGATGCGCGCCGCCGGACGCACCGGACGCACGGTGGTGCTGCGACTGCGTTTCGACGACTTCGGTCGGGTGACACGGTCCCAGACCATGCCGTGGGCTACCGCCGCCACGCAGCCGATCCTGGCCACAGCGCGGCGACTCGTGACGGCAGCGGATCCGTTGATTGCCGAAAAGGGTTTGACGCTCATCGGTTTCGCCGTTTCGGGCATCGACCGCAACGGCGCCGAACAACTGGCCTTGCCCTTCGCCGGCGATTCTGTGTCAGTCGATGCCGCGGTGGACGAAGTCCACCGTCGCTACGGCAAGTCCGCACTCACCCGCGCGGTGCTGGTCGGCCGCGATCCTGGGCTGGAAATGCCGCACCTCCCGGATTGACGGCCGGGCGCCGGCGTTTGTATTCGTTCCGGCCATGTCACGCGTCGCCGGTAAGTTGCCGGGCATGCGCATTGCTTCGATTCTTCAGGTCGGCGTGGTTCTCGCCGGCAGTGTCGCGGTGTGGTTCGCGGTCCCGGCTGCCCGCGCCGACTGTCAGGATGGTGCGGTCACGCCGGCATCGGGCGGCACGTATTCGCTCTGCTCCGGGGGTCAATGGACGCATGTGGACCGGCAACTTTGCGTCGACTATCCACAGTCGCAGTATTGTCCGGCGGCGTCGCGCACCCCGTCGTCCACTCCGTCCTCGTCGACATCGGCCAGTCCGTCACCCGCCGCCACGCCACCCGCGGTTCCATTGCCGCCGACCGATGTCAATCTGCCTAATCCGCCGAATGCACCCGGAGTCGGTTGCACCTGGGTCAACGGTTACACGAAGAAGAACGGGACTCACGTGAACGGCTATTGGCGATGCTGAGGACCAGCTTCAGGACTTAGTCCACTCCAGTAATCGTTCCACTGGCCAGGTGTTGACGATGCGCTCGGCGTCGATACCGGCGTCCAAGGCCCGCTGCGCGCCGTAGCCGAGGAAGTCCAACTGGCCGGGTGCGTGCGCGTCGGTGTCGATGCTGAACACACAGCCCATGTCCCGGGCCAGCTCGAGCAGCCGCGTCGGTGGATCCCGCCGTTCGGGTCGCGAGTTGATCTCAACGGCGGTGCCGTGCTCGAGACAGGCAGTGAACACCTTCTCTGCGTCGAACTTCGATTCCGGCCGGATCCCGCGCCCGCCGGAGACCAGTCGCCCTGTGCAGTGGCCCAGTACGTCGGCGTGACCGTCGGACACGGCACGCACCATGCGCCGGGTCATCGCGCCGGCATCCATGGACAGCTTCGAGTGCACGCTGGCCACCACGATGTCCAGGCGGTCGAGCAATTCGGGCTCCTGGTCCAGGCTGCCGTCGTCAAGGATGTCGACCTCGATGCCGGTCAGGATTCGCATCGGCGCGAACCGGTCCCGCAGTTCGTCGATCACATCGAGCTGCTTACGCAACCGGTCCGGGGACAGCCCGTTGGCGATCGTCAGCCGCGGCGAATGATCGGTCAGCGCACAGTATTCGTGGCCCAGCGCCGCGGCGGCCGCCATCATCTCCTCGATCGGCGCGGAACCGTCCGACCAGTTCGAATGCAGATGCAGATCTCCCCGGAGCGCCGCACGTATCTCGCCACCGCCGAGATCCTCTGCGCTAGAACGCAATTCGACGAGTTGTTCGGGTACATCGCCGGCCCAGGCCTGCGCGATCACCTTGGCGGTTTTGGGCCCGATTCCCGGGATCGACTGCCAGCTGTTGTCCTGGCCGTGGCGCTCCAGCGTGGCCTCGTCGAGCTTCTCCAGAATGTCGGCGGCATTGCGGTAGGCCATGACCCGTCGGGAATCCTGACGGCTTCGGTCCTTGTAGTACGCGATCTCGCGCAGCGCGGCCACCGGGTCCATCAGAGCAGTTGCTTCACCACAAAGCCGGCGAGTACCACGGCGAAACCGCCCATCTCCCCGACGATCAGCAGGGTCATCGCCAATCGTGTACCCGGCACGGGCGGGTCGAACTGGTTCTCCGTGTCGCGTCGCGCGCCGTGCAGGATGTAGCTGGCTATGGCGGCCACGAAGAAGAACACCGCCACGCCGGTCGCGGCAAGGTTCACCCAGGCCGGCCACGCGCTGAGTTCGACGAACACCGCGAACAACAGCGTGGCGAAGCTGTACAGCAGCGCCGCGCGGTGCGCGATGTCGACGTACGGGTGCGCGCGGTGCTCTTCGGACACCATGACCTGCTGGTACTTCCACACCCCGAGGCCCAGTGCCAACAGGAAGATCAGGCCCGCCGCTAGCAGGGTGAGTGTGGTGTCGAGTCCGAGGGTCATCGTTCGGACGAGTCTAGTTGCCGGACTACCTTCGGACTCATGCGATTCGCCTTCAAGACCTCACCGCAGAACACCACCTGGTCGGACATGCTGGCTGTCTGGCAGGCCGCCGACGACATCGACGTCTTCGAGTCCGGCTGGACCTTCGACCACTTCTATCCGATCTTCTCCGACTCCACCGGTCCGTGCCTGGAAGGGTGGACCACGCTGACGGCGCTGGCCCAGGCCACCACGCGGCTACGGCTGGGCACCCTGGTCACCGGTATCCACTACCGCCACCCCGCGGTGCTGGCCAACATGGCCGCCACTCTCGACGTCATCTCCGGTGGGCGGCTCGAGTTGGGTATCGGCGCCGGCTGGAACGAAGAGGAATCAGGCGCGTACGGGAGAACTGGGCGGTCTCAAAGAACGTTTCGACCGGTTCGAGGAGGCCTGCCAGGTGCTGGTCAGCCTGCTCAGTCAGGAGACGACCACCTTCGACGGCAAGTTCTACCAACTCAGGGACGCCCGCAACGAGCCGAAGGGACCGCAGCGGCCGCACCCGCCGATCGCCATCGGGGGCAGCGGAGAGAAGCGGACCCTGCCGATCACTGCGCGCTATGCGCAGCACTGGAACTTCGCCGGCGGCACCGCCGAGGAGTTCGCCCGCAAACGCGACGTGCTGCATGCGCGCTGTGCCGACATCGGACGGGACCCGACAGAAATCACGCTCTCGGCGCACCTGGGATTGGGGTCCGACCGCGACTACCACCAGGTGATCGAGACGGCGGCCGCGCTGGGTGCCGAGGGGTTGGATCTCGGCATCGTCTACATCGCTCCGCCGCACGACCCCGCCGTGATCGAGCCGCTCGCCCAAGCTATCCGGGAGTCCGGGTTGCTGAGCTGAGCAAACACTCGGCGGCTAGACAGCGAAGCGCAGCAGATCCTCGGTGGTCACCAGCCGCTCACTGCGCGCCGGAAACTCGCGGCTCTTGACGGGGTGGCGAAACAGCGACCACGCGATTCGACCCATCTTTGACCTGGGAACTGGGTTCATATGCACGATAACTACTCCTGCGATCGGGTTAACGCGATAGGGGCTCAAGGCGACCCGAAATGTGCCTTATGTATTGGGACTGTGTGATGCGGCCCACAGTCAGTTATTAGACACCTGAGGCTCTGGCAAACGCCGGAAGGCACGCCGACGATTTATCAAATGTTTCAGATGTGACTAGTGTGGTTAGCGCAATGGCGCAGCGGTCGGCTTGATGGGTGCCGGCAGGGCGGTGGATCCCATCAGGAACCGGTCCACCCCGGCCGCTGCGGCACGACCCTCGGCGATCGCCCAGACGATCAGGGACTGACCCCTGCCCATGTCGCCGGCCACGAACACACCCGGCACCGAAGTGTCGAAATCGTCGCCGCGGGCAACGTTGCCACGCTCGGTGAGCTTGACCCCGAGGTCGGTCAGCAACCCCGGCTGCTCGGGGCCGACGAAACCCATCGCCAGCAACACCAGGTCCGCTTCGAGCACGAAGTCGGAGTCCTCGACCTTGACGAACTTGCCGTCCTGCATCGTCACCTCGTGCACCTTGAGCGCGGTGACGTGCCCGTCCTTGCCGATGAACTCTTCGGTGTTGACCGAGAACACCCGTTCGCCGCCCTCTTCATGGGCTGAGGCGATCCGGTACATCAACGGATAGGTGGGCCAGGGCGTCGACTCGGCGCGGGTCTCCGGCGGACGCGGCATGATCTCGAACTGGTGGATGCTGGCCGCGCCCTGACGGTGGGCGGTGCCCAGACAGTCGGCACCGGTGTCGCCGCCGCCGATGATCACCACCTTCTTGCCCTTGGCGGTGATCGGCGGCTCGCCGTCGGGGCCTAGTACGTCGTCCCCCTCCTGGACCCGATTGCCCCACGGCAGATACTCCATCGCCTGGTGGATGCCGTCCAGGTCCCGGCCCGGCACCGGCAGGTCGCGCCAGGCGGTGGCGCCCCCGGCCAGCACGACCGCATCGAAATCGGCCAGCAACTGCTCGGCGGTGAGGTCCTCCCCGACGTTCACGCCGGCCTTGAACTCGGTGCCCTCGGCCGCCATCTGCTCCAGCCGCCGGTCCAGCACACGCTTTTCCATCTTGAACTCGGGGATGCCGTAACGCAGCAACCCGCCGATCCGGTCCTCCCGCTCGAACACCGTGACATGATGCCCGGCCCGCGTCAGCTGCTGAGCCGCCGCCAAACCGGCGGGGCCCGAACCCACCACCGCAACGGTTTTGCCGGTATCGCAGTGCGGCAGCAGCGGTTTCACCCAGCCCTCGTCGAAGGCCCGGTCGATGATCTCCAGCTCGATCTGCTTGATCGTCACCGGCTCCTGATTGATGCCGAGCACGCACGCCGGTTCGCATGGCGCCGGGCACAGCCGACCGGTGAAGTCGGGGAAGTTGTTCGTCGCGTGCAGGCGCTCGATGGCATCGCGGAAGTGGCCCCGTCGTACCAGGTCGTTCCATTCCGGGATCAGGTTGCCCAACGGACAACCGTGGTGACAGAACGGAATTCCGCAGTCCATGCAGCGAGTCGCCTGATGCCGCAAGGTGTCGACGTCGAACTCCTCGTACACCTCGTGCCAGTCCTTCAACCGCAACGGGACCGGCCGCCGCTTGGGCAGCTCGCGGTGCGTGTACTTCAGGAAGCCGGTCGGGTCAGCCATGAGCCGCCGCCATGATCGCCTTGTCCACGTCCACACCGTCGCGTTCTGCTTCGGCGATCGCCGACAGCACCTTCTTGTAGTCCCGCGGCATCACCTTCACGAAGTGGCGCTGCTGGCCCCGCCAGTCAGCCAGAATGCGTTGGCCCACAGCGGAATCGGTGGCATCGACGTGCGCCTCGATGATGCCCTTCACGAACTCGGCGTCCTCGTCGTCCAGTGTTTCCGGGTCCACCATCTCGATGTTCAAGTTGTTCGGCAATTCCTCGTCGGGATCGTAGACATAGGCCACACCACCGGACATGCCGGCGGCGAAGTTGCGGCCGGTACGGCCCAGGATGACCACCCGCCCACCGGTCATGTATTCGCAGCCGTGGTCGCCCACACCCTCCACCACGGCGTGCGCACCGGAGTTGCGGACAGCGAACCGCTCGCCGACCACACCGCGCAGGTAGACCTCGCCGCTGGTGGCACCGAACAGAATCACGTTGCCCCCGATGATGTTGTCCTCGGCCACATAGCCCTCGGGCGCGTTGTCCGACGGCCGCACCACGATCCGGCCGCCGGAAAGTCCCTTGCCCACGTAGTCGTTGGCGTCACCGTAGATGCGCAACGTGATGCCCCTGGGCACGAACGCGCCGAAGCTGTTGCCGGCGGACCCTTCGAAGGTGATGTCGATGGTGCCGTCCGGTAACCCTTGGCCGCCATAGGCTTTGGTCACCTCGTGGCCGAGCATGGTACCCACCGTGCGGTTCACGTTGCTGATGTTGGTGGAGAACCGGACCGGCTTCTGCGAATCCAGCGCCTCGCGGCTCATCACGATCAACTGCTGGTCCAGCGCCTTGTCCAGGCCGTGGTCCTGGCGCGAACTGCAATACAGATCCTGATTCATGAACGCCGACTCGGGCTCGTGCAGCACCGGGGTCAGGTCCAGTCGGTGCGCCTTCCACAGCGCGCGCGCCAGGGTGGTGTCCAACGCCCCGGCCTGACCGACGGCCTCGTTGATCGTGCGGAAACCCAACTGGGCCATGTACTCCCGCACTTCTTCGGCGATGAACATGAAGAAGTTCTCCACGAATTCCGGCTTCCCGGCGAACCGCTCCCGCAGCAGCGGGTTCTGGGTGGCCACCCCCACCGGGCAGGTGTCCAGATGGCAGACACGCATCATGATGCAGCCCGCCACCACCAAAGGCGCTGTGGCGAAGCCGAACTCCTCGGCGCCGAGGAGCGTCGCGATCATCACGTCGCGTCCGGTCTTGAGCTGGCCGTCCACCTGGACCACGATGCGGTCACGTAAACCGTTGAGCAGCAGGGTCTGCTGAGTTTCGGCCAGACCCAACTCCCACGGGGCACCCGCATGCTTCATCGACGTCAGCGGGGTCGCGCCGGTACCGCCGTCGTGCCCCGAGATCAGCACCACATCGGCGTGCGCCTTGGAGACTCCGGCCGCAACGGTGCCGACGCCGTTCTCGGACACCAGCTTGACGTGCACGCGCGCCGACGGGTTGGCGTTCTTCAGGTCGTGGATCAACTGTGCGAGATCCTCGATCGAATAGATGTCGTGGTGCGGTGGCGGCGAGATCAAGCCGACGCCGGGTGTGGAGTGCCTTACCGACGCGACCCACGGATACACCTTGTGCCCCGGAAGTTGGCCGCCCTCACCGGGTTTGGCGCCCTGAGCCATCTTGATCTGGATGTCGGTGCAGTTGGTCAGGTAGTGCGAGGTGACGCCGAACCGCCCGGAGGCGACCTGCTTGATCGCGCTGCGTCGCCAATCCCCGTTGGCGTCGGGGTCAAAGCGCTTGACGTCCTCGCCGCCTTCGCCGCTGTTGGACCGGGCACCCAACCGGTTCATCGCGATGGCCAGCGTCTCGTGCGCCTCGGCGGAGATCGAGCCATAGCTCATGGCCCCGGTCGAGAAGCGCTTGACGATCTCACTGGCCGGTTCCACCTCCTCGATCGGTATCGAAGGACGCACGCCCGCACGGAATTTGAGCAGCCCGCGCAGCGATGCCATCCGCTCGCTCTGGTTGTCGACCAGCCGGGTGTACTCCTTGAAGATCGAATACTGGCCGGTGCGAGTGGAGTGCTGCAGCTTGAAGACGGTCTCCGGGTTGAACAGGTGGTACTCGCCCTCGCGGCGCCACTGGTACTCCCCGCCCACCTCGAGTTCGCGGTGCGCACGCTCGTCGGGGCGGTCCAGATAGGCCAGCGCGTGCCGGGTCGCGACATCGGCGGCGATGTCGTCCAGCGTGACACCGCCGGTCGGACAGGCCATACCGGTGAAGTACTCGTCGAGGACATCCTCGGAGACGCCGACCGCCTGGAACAGTTGCGCACCCGTGTAGGACGCCAGCGTCGAAATGCCCATCTTGGACATCACTTTGAGCACGCCCTTGCCGGCGGCCTTCACGTAGTTGTTCAGCGCCTTGTTGCGTTCGATGCCCTCGATGACGCCGCGGTCGATCATGTCCTCGATCGACTCGAACACCAGATACGGGTTGATCGCCGCAGCCCCGCACCCGATCAGCAGCGCCATGTGGTGCACCTCGCGGGCGTCAGCGGATTCCACGACGAGACCCACATGCGTACGGGTCCGGTCCCGCACCAGGTGGTGGTGCACGCCCGACACCGCGAGCAACGACGGAATCGGTGCCATCGCCTCGTCGGAGTTGCGGTCGGACAAGATGATCACGCGTGCCCCGTCGGCGATGGCCGCCGACGCCTGCGCCCGCACCTCGTCCAGCGCGGCGGCCAACCCGGCGCCCCCTTCGGCGACCGGGTACAGACAGCGAATCACTGTGGACCGCATGCCATGTGGCCGCCCGTTGACTTCGTCCTCCGGGTTCAGATTGATCAGCCGGGCCAGCTCGTAATTGCGCAGGATCGGCTGCGGCAGCGCGATCTGGCGACAGGAGTTCTCGTCCGGCGTGAGCAGGTCGCGCTCGCCGCCGGTGGTGCCCTGCAGACTGGTGACGACCTCTTCCCGGATCGCGTCCAGGGGCGGGTTGGTCACCTGGGCGAATAGTTGGTGGAAATAGTCGTAGAGCATCTTCGGACGCTTGGACAGCACCGCGATCGGCGTATCGGTACCCATGGAGCCCAGGGGCTCGGCGCCGGTGCGGGCCATCGGCGCCACCAGCAGGTTGAGTTCCTCATAGGTGTAGCCGAAGGCCTGCTGCCGCATGACGAGACGGTGATGCGGCATGCGCACGTATTTGTTGGCCGGCAACTTGTCGAGCGGAACCAGACCTTTGTCCAGCCACTCCTGATAAGGGTGCTCGGCGGCCAGCTGGGCCTTGATCTCCTCGTCGGCCACGATCCGGCCCTGGGTGGTGTCCACCAGGAACATCCGGCCCGGCTGCAACCGCATCCGCTTGACCACCTTGGACGGGTCGACGTCCAGCACACCGGCCTCTGAGGCCATCACCACCAGGCCGTCGTCGGTGACCCAGATTCGCGACGGGCGCAGACCGTTTCGGTCCAGCACCGCGCCGACGATGGTGCCGTCGGTGAACGTGATCGACGCCGGGCCGTCCCACGGCTCCATCAACGAGGCGTGGTACTCGTAGAACGCCCGCCGGGCGGGATCCATCGACTCGTTGCGTTCCCAGGCCTCGGGAATCATCATCAACACGGCGTGCGGCAGCGACCGGCCGCCCAGGTGCAACAGCTCGACCACCTCGTCGAAGCGCGCGGTGTCGGACGCCCCGGGGGTGCAGATCGGGAACAGCTTCTCCACGTCGTCTTCCGAACCGAAGACGTCGGTCTTGATCAGCGCCTCTCTGGCCCGCATCCAGTTTTCGTTGCCGGTGACGGTGTTGATCTCTCCGTTGTGCGCCACCCGCCGGAACGGGTGCGCCAACGGCCACGACGGGAACGTGTTGGTGGAGAACCGGGAGTGCACGATGCCCAATGCGCTGGTCACCCGGTTGTCCTGCAGGTCGAGATAGAAGGCCTTGAGCTGCGGGGTGGTCAACATGCCCTTGTAGACCAGCGTCTGGCCGGACAGGCTCGGGAAATACACCGTCTCCCGGCCCGGTCCGTCCTGGCCGGGGCCCTTGGTGCCGAGTTCGTGTTCGGCCCGCTTGCGGACGATGTAGGCGCGACGTTCGAGCGTCATGCCCGAGGCGCCGGCCATGAAAACCTGGCGGAAGGTGGGCATCGCATCGCGTGACAACGCGCCCAGCGACGAGTCGTCGGTGGGCACGTTGCGCCAGCCGAGCACCTGCAGACCCTCGGATTCGGCGATCTTCCCGACCGCCGCGCAGGCGGTGGCGGCGTCCTTGGCCGACTGCGGCAAAAACGCGATGCCGGTGGCATAGCTGCCCGCCTCCGGCAGTTCGAAGTCCACCATGTCCCGCAGGAACGCATCGGGCACCTGGATCATGATCCCCGCGCCGTCACCGCTGCGCGGTTCGGCGCCGGCGGCACCGCGGTGTTCGAGGTTGAGCAGCGCGGTGATGGCCTTGTCCACGATGTCGCGGCTGCGCCGGCCGTGCATGTCCACGACCATGGCGACCCCGCACGAATCGTGTTCGTATGCGGGGTTGTAAAGCCCGACGCGCCTGGGCGTCATACCCACCTAACCCTTCAGCAGACTTTCTGCACCGCCGCTTTGCGGATCGACTTTTCCTGATCGAGGAGCCGCACCCGGAGGTTGCGGGCTAAGCCCCTGCGCTCTGGTCGATAGGCTGTCCGCCTAGCGGAGATAATCCGGTCAGGACTTCGTCCGTGCAGCGCTGAACGGTCGTCCTGTACCTGGTCTCGACAAGTCTTAAAACGATAGGACAAAAACCGCCTGACATGCCAACTTACCCATACTAACTTGCCTGCTCGCAGGGCCGTAAATTCGCCGTTACCAGCATTTGACAGCCGTGCGACATCCGGTGTCGATGGTGGACCGCTCCGGCGGCCGGCCCGGTCGCGCGTCCCGGTTTGCTGAGTGCGCGGGTTGGGCTGGCGATCCGTCGTTGTCGGCTGCCGGACCAACAGTCACACCGGCAACACCGTAGCCGAAAAGGCGTGGCAGCCAAGTCGGCCGAATCGAGATCGGCCGCGTCCGCGCCGGGCGGGAGCGGTCAACCCGTCGGGTAGGCGAGTTTGCGCAGATCTGGTTGTTGCCCACGAGCGGCCGGTTGCGTCCCGGTGTGGGAGTCACCCGGTTCAGCCCGAGCTGTGGGTGGTCGATACTGGAGTGAAGCGTCCGGCACCGGCCGATCGGACCGTGGGGTTCATCACGCGGGAATCGGAAATGGCCAGGCACCGGCGTGCCGATCCGCCGCCGTCGCACCCCGAGGAGCCCATGAACGAGCCCCAGGAATTCCTGCGCAACCGCGTCCGGCCCGACCAGCCGGTGGCTGCGCGTCCGCCCGAGGCACCGCCCGCCTCCCCGCGTCCGGCGCCGACCACGGGTTTCCGGCCGCCGGTCCCGCCCCGTCCGCCGCACCCCGCCCCCAGCCCGCCGGCAGCGACCGAGACCCCGCGAGCGACATTCGCCCCGCCGCCGCCGGCCGAAGACGCCACCCCACCTGCTGCAGTGCCCGAGCCCGCGCCGCGCGCCGTGCCGCCCCCGCCCCCGCCCCCACCAGCCATGCCCGCCGCGCCGCCCGGCCCGGTGCAGCTCCGACCGCCCCCGGCACCGCATCCGACGCCGAGCCCGCACCGAAGCCCAGCGCCGCCGCAGCGCAGTGACGTTCCTCCGCCGATCTCCTGGCCGGGTACCGGGGCGGCGCCGGCGCGCCGATCCCAGCCCGCACACCGCGGCTGGCGACGCGTGGTGCAGGTGGCCACCTTCGGGCTCGTTGACCCCGGCCCATCGGCCGCGCAACGCAGCGCCGCGCAATTCGAGGCGGCCATCCGAGTTGCGCTGCACGGCAACCACAAGGTCGGCGTCCTGGGCAAGGGTGGTGTCGGGAAGACCTCTGTCGCCGCCAGCGTGGGCTCGATCCTGGCCGAGCTACGCCAGCAGGACCGTGTGGTCGCGATCGACGCCGACACCGCGTTCGGCCGACTGAGCAGCCGCATCGATCCGCGTACCACGGGCTCGTTCTGGGAGTTGACCGCCGACAAGAACCTGCAGACCTTCGCCGACGTGACGTCGCGGGTGGGCCGCAATGCCGCCGGCCTCTATGTGCTGGGCGGTGAGCCGGCGGCGGGTCCCCGCCGGGTGCTGGATCCGGCCGTGTACCGCGAGGCTGCGCTACGGCTGGACCGCCACTTCGCGATCTCGGTCATCGACTGCGGCTCCACCATGGATGCTGCCGTCACGCGGGAAGTGTTGCGCGACTTGGACGCGCTGATCGTAGTTTCCTCGCCGTGGGCGGACGGCGCCGCCGCTGCGGCCAAGACGGTCGAGTGGTTGGCCGACCATGACCTTCGGGATCTGCTGCAACGCAGCGTGGTCGTGCTCAACGACTCCGACGGCCACGCCGACAAACGCACCCGGTCATTGTTGGCTCGCGAGTTCGTCGACCACGGCCAGCCGGTGGTCGAGGTTCCCTTCGATCCCCACCTGCGACCCGGTGGCGTCATCGACGTCACCGAACAGCTGGCGGCGGCGACGCGCCTGAAGTTTCTCCAGGTCGCGGCGATGATCACGGGCTATTTCGCATCGCGGAACCCGGCCGCGCCGACGGATCGCTTTCGTGACCAGCCGGTCCCGAATCGTCAGCCCGATCCGGCGAACGTCAGCACACCCCCGGGCCGGCAGGACCGCTGACCAGCATTCGTCGCATCACGCCGACTGGGCGGCGATCCGCTCCCGGACCGGGAAACCGTTGCGCTCGGCCAGCGACCGCAGTTGGTTGAGCGCGAACGTCCGCGCCCGGCCGGAGTCCGGGATCACCACGCCGGCCCAAAGGCCTTCCGCGCCAGGCAATTCCACCGCTTCCTTGGCACACAGCCACCGGCGCGGGCACGCCCGGCACAGGGTCTTGGCCTCGGCGTCGGGCGTCGTGGTCCAACGGTCGGGGTCTTGGGTGCACACGCCCAGCTGCGGGACCGAAGAGAGAGTCGTTGCGGTCATGTCTTTACGTTCCTCCATAAAGCGTTGCAGGTTGTGCCCCTCTGCCGCAGAACGGTATAGCAAGAACCGTCGCAGTGCAACAGTTTGTTTATGGCCATGCTGAGGACGGCGCTACGTTTTGCGGAGGCAGCCCCGGCCTACTCGACGAAACCTGGTATCACCAGGGGTTTTTTCCTGCCAATTTGCTGTGGGTTTGCTCGTGAACGGCTGGTCCCAGCGACCACTGCCAAAGAAGTGCGCCCGACATGTGTGCTTGGCGTTAGGCTTAACCGTAGCGGTAGACCGGTTATAGCGGGATGCGCCGCACCATCTGACCGCTGAGAAAAGCGTAGCGAAGGTATAGCAATGAAAGGGTGCAACGGTTACGATGTTGGCTAGCGGAAGGTGCGTGCGGCCGGCCGCTCTGGAATCCACGAGCGAGGACTCTCCGCAGATGCCTGACACCGAGTCGACCGTCGGTCCAGCTGCGCTGGCCGCGCTCAAGCTCGACGCCGCGCGACCCGCCAGGATCAATATGCGCACCGTGTCCCACATCCGGTTCGGCCAACTCACTGGAGGCAAGGCGTTGACGTTCGAAGCCGTCAGGCCGTCCAATTCGCCTGAAGAGCACGCTCGGGACCGTCCGGCAGGACACGAGCCGGTCGACCAGTCCCCCGAAGTCGATCCCGGGCTGGCCCGGGCCGGCGCCGCCGCGGCGGCGCGTCGGCGCGAGCTCGACATCAGTCAGCGCAGCCTCGCCGCCGACGGCATCATCAACGCGGGTGCGTTGATCGCCTTCGAGAAGGGCCGTAGCTGGCCCCGCGACCGGACTCGCGCCAAGCTCGAAGAGGTGCTGCAGTGGCCGGCCGGGACGATCGAGCGCATCCGTGACGGCGAGGCGGTCGCCACCCAACCCGCGCCGGCCCCACCGGTGCCGCCACCACCCCCGCCGACGGCCGACGGCCCGGCATCGCTGATCGCCCAGGCGGTGGCCGCCGCCGTGGACACCTGCAGTTTGGCGATCGCCGCATTGCCCGCGCCGGAGGATCCCGAATTCACCGAGCGCGCAGCGCCCATTCTGGCCGATTTGCGCCAGCTCGAGGGAATCGCCGTTCAGGCCACGCGGATCAGTCGGATAACGCCGGAACTCATCAAAGCCATGGGCGCCGTGCGTCGCTATCACGACGAATTGATGACCTTGGGTGCCACGGCTCCCGGCGCCACGCTCGCGCAGCGGTTATATGCCGCGCGCCGGCGTGCAAATCTTTCCGCCCATGAAACGGCCCTCGCAGCCGGAGTCAGCGAAGAAACGATCGTTCGTGCCGAGGCGGAGGAAGTGTTGCCGCCGGACGCCGCCGCTGCGATCGAAGCACTTATCAGCCAGATCAATTGAAATGAGCGGGATGGTACGGGGAACGTCGTTGTTGCCCCGGTACTCCGTGGTGCGCGGGTACCTGCTGTGCCCGCGAAACATCCACTCCCACCAGAAAATTCGTGCATTGAGCTCGGTCGCAGCGCTGTTAAGCTCGACACACGATGCGAAAGTGCATAACGAAAACGTCCGTGCACGCCAACAGCCAACGTAAGGAACCACGCAAATGTCGGGTAGCGCGATTTGCAAGACCACCAGCAACTTCATTTACACGCAGTTGTTTCTGCTGGGCGACGGCATTCCCGACCCGGGCGACGTTTTCAACGCCGGCTCCTCACTGTTCAAAGGCGTGGCCGACAAGATCGGCCTCGCCATTCCGGGCACCAACTGGATCGGCCAGGCCGCCGATGCCTATTTGAACCAGAACACCGCGCAACAACTGCGTGCCAAGCTGATGGGTGAAATCGACGATTTGACCGGCAACCTGATCTCGAATCAGGCCGAACACGTCGAAAGCACGCGCAAGGTGCTACGCGCGATGAAGAGCATGGTCGACGGCGTGTACAAGGCCTGCAAATGGTGTGAAGACAACCTCTGGATCGTCGGCGACGCCCTTTCGGTGGCGATGGCGATCCCGGCCTGCGCACTGGCGATGACGGTTGTCGGCGGCGCCCTGCTCTACCTGACGATCATGACCGCCATGAACGCGTTCAACATGATCGGACTCGGCGGCCGGCTACTCGACATCTTGACGAACCTGCCCAAGCTGGCCGGGCTGATTCCCGACATCATCGGCGGCATCATCGACACCATCTGGCCGCCGAAACTGCCCGACCTCCCGATCCCCGGCCTGCCCAACATCCCGGGCCTGCCCGAGTTCACCTGGCCGCCGCAGGTCGGTGTCCCGGACTTCAACCTGCCGATCCCGGGGCTGCCCGAATTCCAGTGGCCGTCCATCCCCGGCCTGCCCGACTTCGGCGGCGTCATCCCCGACCTCGGCGGCCTCATCCCCGGCTTCCCCAATCTGCCCGGCCTGCCCAGCATCCCCGACGTGTTCCCCGGCCTGCCCGGGCTGGGCGACCTCTTCCCGGGCGTGGGCAACTTGGGCAAACTGCCCACCTGGACCGAACTGGCCGCGCTGCCGGACTTTTTGGGCGGCTTCGCCGGCCTGCCCGTGCTGAGCTTCGGAAACCTGCTCAGCTTCGCCCAACTGCCGGGCGTCGGGCAGATCAGCTCGACCATGGGCCAGCTCCAGCAACTCATGGCTGCCGGCGGCGGCCCGGGTCAGATGGGCAACATGGCCAGTCAACAGGCGCAGATGATCTCCTCGCAGGCCCAGCAAGGGGGCCAGCAGGACGACCGGGACGACCAGGGTGCGGGCGCGGCGGCCGGGGTTGCCGGCGGCGAGCGTGCGCCCGTCGATGTGGGAACCGGCGGCCAGAGCCAGTCGGGCACCGTCCTGTAGTCCAAGCAGTCGGCCTCAACTCGGCCAAACCCCTAACAAGCCAATGCCATAGCGAGTAAAAAAGTTAAACGTAGAGGAAGGTTCTGCCCCATGTCAGTTCTCGAAGTCGTACCTTCGTTTCTGAAGGTGCTCTCCGGCATGCAGACCGAAATCGCCGGACAATTCGGCACCGCCACCAATTCGGTCACCGGGATCAGCGGACGCGTCTCGATGACCCACGGTTCGTTCACATCGAAATTCAACAACGCGTTGCGTGACCTGGAAACCAGCCGCAGCAACACCGGTAAGGGTGTGCAGGGCGTCAGCACCGGGCTGGCGACCAACCTGATCTCGGCTGCGACCGCCTACCTCAATTCCGACCAGGGGCTGGCCGGCGTCATCGACAAGATCTTCGGCTGATCATGTCCGGTCCGCTCGCTTCCGGCCGCGCGGGCCTCGTTGACGATGTCGTCGGCGTGGAGGTCACCATCGACGGGATGCTGGTCATCGCCGATCGGTTGCACCTGGTCGATTTCCCGGTCGCACTTGGCATTCGGCCCAACATCCCCCAAGAGGAGCTGCGGGACGTGGTCTGGGACCAGGTGCGGCGCGACCTCACCGCGCAGGGGGTGCTGGACCACAACGGGCAACCGCACCCGGGGGTGGCGTCGATGGTTGAGACCATCAGTCGCGCCGACCGCACGCTGGAATGCCGTTGGTGGCGCCGCGACAGAGCCGGCGCGGGTGCCGCCGGCGTGATGGTCCGATTTGTGGTGTGCCGCAAGGGTGATACCCACGTGGTCGCGGCCCGCGACGACGACATGCTGGTGTTGCAGTTGGTGGCGCCGCAGGTCGGGTTGGCCGGCATGGTGACGACCGTGCTGGGCTCAGCGGAGCCGGCGCCCGTCGAGCCGCTGACCGGGGTCGCCAGCGAGCTCGCTGAGTGCACGACGGCCGCACACCTGACGCGGCACGGCGTTCCGCCGGCGCAGGCGCGCATCTATAGCGAGATCGTCAGTAACCCGACCAGCTGGGTCGAGATCGTCGCCAGCCAGCGCCATCCCGGGGGGACCACCACCACCACCCCCGCAGCCGCAGGCGTTCTGGACTCCGAGCACGGGCGTCTGGTCTCGCTGCCCCGCCGGGTGGGCGGCGAGCTGTACGGGAGTTTTCTCGCCGGCACCCAACAGAATCTGCAACGCGCGCTGGACGGCCTGCTCGAGCTGCTGCCCGCCGGATCTTGGTTGGACCATGCCGAAGCCTCCGCGTAACGCCCGCGAACTTTCCCGATACCAGTCCAGAAAGGGACGCCACAGTGGACCTGCCCGGTAACGACTACGACAGCGACGACCTCGGGGCGCTGGATTTCTCCGGCGGTGCCGTCGTCGAAGAGTCCTCGCTCGACGTGCTCGGTGACTATGCCCCACCGACCGAAACCGACGGCTCCGGAACCGAACTCGATGCACTGAGCGGGCTGACCGAGCAGGAGGAGGAACCCGAGCTGGCGTTGTTCACCGTCACCAATCCGCAGGGTTCGGTGTCGGTGACGGCGTTGATGGACGGCCGCGTGCAGCAGATCACCGTGACCGATAGGGCATCGAGCATGTCCGAATCGGGGCTTGCCGAAGAAATTTTCGTCATCGCCGACCTGGCCCGGCAGAAGGCGCGGGCCGCCCAACACACCTTCATGGTCGAGAACATGGGCGAGATGACCGGCGGCGACGCGCAACAGAACGCGCTGCTGCACGAATTCGTCGGCATGACACTGAATCTGCCGACGCCAGAAGAGGCGGCCGCCCGGGAAGCAGAGGTGTTCGCCTCCCGCTACGACGTGGACTACACCGCCCGGTACAACGGTGATCAATGACTGATCGCCTGGCCGGTCTGTTCGACAGTGCCGTCGGCATGCTGCCGTTGTCGGAGGCACGGTCACTGGACCTGTTCACCGAGATCACCAATGACGACGAGTCGGCGTGCGATGCGTGGGTGGGCAGGATCCGCTGCGGTGACACCGATCGCGTGACGCTGTTCCGGGCCTGGTACTCGCGCCGCAATTTCGGCCGGCTTTCCGGGGCCGCGCAGATTTCGATGAGCACGCTCAACGCCAGGGTCCCGATCGGGGGTCTGTACGGCGACATCACCTATCCGGTCACCTCACCACTTGCGGTGACGATGGGCTTCGCGGCATCCGAAGCAGCGCAAGGTAATTACGCCGACGCGCTGGAAGCTCTGGACGCCATGGCCCCCGGGGCGGCGGGCGGGTCCGAGCATCTGGTCGCGTGGCTCAAGGCGGTGATCTACGGCGCGGCCGAACGCTGGACGGACGTGATCGACCAGGTGAAGGGCGCCGGCAAGTGGCCGGACAAGTTCCTGACCGGTGCCGCCGGGGTGGCGCACGGTGTGGCGGCGGCGAATCTGGGTTTGTTCACCGAGGCTGAACGCCGGCTGACCGAAGCCAACGACTCACCGGCCGGTGAAGCGTGCGCCCGGGCCATCGCGTGGTTCCTGGCCCTGTCGCGGCGCAGCCAAGGCAACGAGGACGCCGCGGTGGCGCTGCTGGAATGGCTGCAGACCACCCATCCGGATCCGAAAGTCGCAGCGGCACTAAAGGATCCGTCCTACCGGTTGCAGACCACCACAGCCGAGCAGATCTCCTCCCGATCGGATCCGTGGGACCCGGCCAGTGTGGTGACCGACAACTCCGGCCGCGAGGCGCTGCTGGCCGACGCCCAGGCCGAGTTGGACCGTCAGATCGGGCTGACCCGGGTCAAGACGCAGATCGAGCGCTACCGCGCGGCGACCCTGATGGCGCGGGTCCGCGCCGCCAAAGGCATGAAGGTGGCCCAGCCCAGCAAGCACATGATTTTCACCGGTCCGCCGGGCACCGGCAAGACGACGATTGCGCGCGTTGTCGCGAACATGCTTGCCGGGCTCGGGGTGATCTCCGAACCCAAGCTGGTCGAGACCTCACGCAAGGACTTCGTCGCCGAGTACGAGGGTCAGTCGGCCGTCAAGACCACCAAGACCATCGATCAGGCCCTGGGCGGGGTGCTGTTCATCGACGAGGCGTACGCCCTTGTGCAGGAACGGGATGGCCGCACCGACCCGTTCGGGCAGGAGGCGCTGGACACCTTGCTGGCGCGAATGGAGAATGACCGCGACCGGCTGGTGGTGATCATCGCCGGCTACAGCAACGACATCGACCGGCTGCTGGAAACCAACGAGGGCCTGCGGTCGCGCTTCGCCACCCGCATCGAGTTCGATACCTACAGCCCCGACGAACTCCTCGAGATTGCGAAGGTCATTGCCGCCGCCAATGATTCGACGCTCAGCGGGGAAGCGGCCGATGCCTTCCTGGCGGCGGCCAAGGTGCTGCACGATCGGACTTTGCGTGGCCGGCCGGCGCTGGACATCGCCGGAAACGGCCGTTACGCACGGCAACTGGTCGAGGCTGCCGAACAGTGCCGGGACATGCGCCTGGCGCAGGGCCTGGACATCGAAGCTCTTGATGTGGACCGACTGCAGGAGATCAACAACGCGGACATGGCCGAGGCAATCGCCGCGGCGCATGCCCACCTCAACATGAGAGAGTGACACATGGGGCTTCGCCTGACCACCAAGGTTCAGGTCAGCGGGTGGCGCTTCCTGCTCCGCCGCGTCGAGCACGCGATCGTGCGACGCGACACCCGCATGTTCGACGACCCGCTGCAGTTCTACAGCCGTTCGGTGTGGCTCGGCGTCGTCATCGCGGTGGTGATCCTGGTGGGCGCGGGGCTGCTGGCGTACTTCAAACCGCAGGGAAAGCTCGGCGGCACCACACTTCTCACCGACCGCGCCACCAACGAGCTCTATGTGATCGTCTCGGGGCAGTTGCACCCGGTCTACAACCTGACCTCGGCGCGGCTGGTGCTGGGCAATCCGGCCAACCCGGCCACCGTGAAGTCCTCCGAACTCACCAAATTGCCACTGGGCCAGACGCTGGGCATCCCCGGGGCGCCGTACGCAACGCCGGTGTCCGGGGACAACAACTCGGTGTGGACGTTGTGCGACACGGTCTCTCGCGCCGACACCGCCACGCCGCTGATCCAGACCTCGGTGATCGCGATGCCGCTGAAGATCGATCCGACGGTGGACCCGGTCGATGCGAACGAGGCGCTGCTGGCGACCTATCAGGGTCAGCAATGGATTGTCACCGAAAAGGGCCGTCACTCAATTGATCTCAACGATCGTGCCCTGACTTCGGCGATGGGCATACCCGTCACCGCCAAGGCTGTGCCGATTTCGGAGGGCATGTTCAACGCACTGCCCAGCCAGGGCACCTGGCAGCTGCCACCGATACCCGGGGCGGGCGAACCCAATACCGTCGGGCTGCCCGATGAACTGGTGATCGGGTCGGTGTTCCAGATCCACGCCGAAAAAGGTCCGCAGTACTACGTGGTGCTGCCGAACGGCATCGCGATGGTCAACGCCACCACCGCGACCGCGCTGCGCGCCACCCAATCGCACGGGCTGGTCGCTCCTCCCGCGGTGGTGCCGAGCGTCGTGGTCCGCATCCCCGAGCAGGTGTACCCCTCACCGTTGCCCGACCAGCAGCTCAAGATTCTGGCCCGCCCCGACGAGCCCACCCTGTGCTGGACCTGGGAACGGGCCGCCGGGGACCAGGCGCCCAAGCAGACCGTCCTCTCCGGGCGGCATCTGCCCATCGCACCGTCGCTGATGAACAGCGGTATCAAGCAGATCCAGGGGGCGGCAACCATTTTCATCGACGGCGGCAAGTTCGTCCGGTTGCAGTCCCCGGATCCGCGCTACGGGGAATCGATGTATTACGTCGACCCCGAGGGGGTGCGTTACGGGGTGCCCAACGCCGATTCGGCCAAGGCGCTCGGTCTGAGCTCACCGAAAACCGCGCCGTGGGAGATCATTCGGCTGCTGGTCGACGGGCCGGTGTTGTCCAAGGACGCCGCAATGCTCGAGCACGAGACGTTGCCGGCCGATCCGACTCCCCGAAAAGTTCCCGGCGGCACCCCTGGAGCGCCCTCATGACGACGAAGAAGTTCACCCCGACCATCACCCGCGGGCCGCGGCTGACCCCCGGTGAGATCAGCCTGACCCCGCCCGACGATCTCGGCATCGAGATTCCGCCGTCGGGTGTGCAGAAGGCACTTCCGTACGTGATGGGCGGCTGCATGGTCGGCATGATCGCGATCATGCTGGCCGGCGGGACCAAGCAGTTGTCGCCGTACATGCTGATGATGCCGTTGATGATGATCATGATGATGGTCGGCGGCATGGCCGGCGGCACCGGCGGTGGCGGCAAGAAGGTGCCGGAAATCAACGCCGACCGCAAGGAGTATCTGCGCTATCTGGCCGGGCTGCGCAGCCGGGTCACCTCCTCGGCCAGTTCGCAGGTGGCGTTCTTCTCTTACCACGCACCACATCCCGAAGATCTGCTGTCGATCGTCGGGTCCCAGCGGCAGTGGTCGCGGCCGGCCAACAGTGACTTCTATGCGGCCACCCGCATCGGGATCGGTGACCAGCCCGCGGTGGACCGGTTGCTGAAGCCGGCGGTCGGCGGCGAGCTGGCCGCATCCACGGCGGCGCCCCAGCCGTACCTGGAGCCGGTCAGCCACATGTGGGTGGTGAAGTTCCTGCGCACCCACGGTCTGATCCACGACTGCCCGAAGCTGCTGCAGCTCCGCACATTTCCGACGATCGCGATCGGTGGTCACCGGCCCGGCGCCGACCGGCTGTTGACCGCGATGCTCTGCCATCTCGCGGTGTTCCACCCGCCGGACCTGTTGCAGATCCGGGTGCTCACCGAGGATCCCGACGACCCGGACTGGTCCTGGCTGAAATGGCTTCCGCACGTCGCGCATCAGACCGAGACCGACGCGGCGGGCCCGGTCCGGATGATCTACACCCGTCCCGACGGGCTGGCCGATCTCGCCGCGCGCGGACCGCACGCCCCCGACACGCTGCCGACCGGTCCCTACGTCGTCGTCGTCGACTTGACCGGCGGCAAGGCGGGATTTCCGCCCGACGGCCGGGCCGGAGTCACGGTGATCACGCTGGGCAACCACCGCGGGTCGGCCTACCGCATCCGGGTCAACGACGACGGCAAGGCCGACGACCGGCTACCCGGCCAGCAGTTCCGGCTGGTGGTCTCGGCCGCGGACGGGATGTCCCCGGCCGAGGCCAGCCGGGTGGCCCGGAAACTGGCCGGCTGGTCGATCACCGGAACCATCCTCGACCGGACACAACGCGTCCAGAAGAAGGTGGCCAGCGAGTGGCACCAACTGGTGGGCGCCAAGAGTGTCGAGGAGGTGACTCCGAGCCGCTGGCGGATGTACACCGACACCGACCGGGACCGGTTGCGGATTCCCTTCGGCCACGAACTCAAGACCGGCAATGTGATGTACCTAGACATCAAAGAGGGCGCCGAATTCGGTGCCGGACCGCACGGGATGCTGATCGGCACCACCGGCTCGGGCAAATCGGAGTTTCTGCGCACGCTGATCCTGTCGCTGGTCGCGATGACCCATCCCGATCAGGTGAACCTGCTGCTCACCGACTTCAAGGGCGGGTCGACTTTCCTTGGTATGGAGAAACTTCCGCACACCGCCGCTGTCGTCACCAACATGGCCGAAGAAGCCGAGCTGGTCAGCCGGATGGGTGAGGTGTTGACCGGCGAGCTGGACCGGCGGCAGAACATCCTGCGTCAGGCCGGCATCCAGGTCGGTGCGGCGGGCGCCCTGTCCGGGGTGGCCGAGTACGAGAAGTACCGCGAGCGGGGTGCGGATCTGGCGCCGCTGCCAACGCTCTTTGTGGTCGTCGACGAGTTCGCCGAACTGCTGCAGAGCCATCCCGACTTCGTCGCGCTGTTCGACCGCATCTGCCGGGTGGGCCGCTCGCTGCGGGTGCACCTGCTGCTGGCCACCCAGTCGCTGCAGACCGGCGGCGCCCGCATCGACAAACTCGAACCGAACCTGACCTATCGAATAGCGTTGCGCACCACCAGTTCTCACGAATCGAAGTCGGTGATCGGTACGCCCGAGGCGCAGTACATCACCAATAAGGAAAGCGGCGTCGGGTTCCTGCGGGTCGGCATGGAGGATCCGGTGAAGTTCAGCACCTTCTACATCGGTAGTCCGTACATCCCGCCGGCCGCCGCCGACACCAACGGGGACAGCGGGCGTGCCGGCGCGCAGGTCGGCAGGCAGTCCATGCGGATCCGCCAGTTCACCGCGGCGCCGGTTGTCGAGGAAGAGGTGGTGAAGTCATGACGAACACCGAGACGCGGGCCCTGCGCGAAGTGATCCTCGACCAACTGGGCACCGGCGAATCCCGGGCGTACAAGATGTGGCTGCCGCCGTTGACCGATCCGACGCCGCTGGACGAACTGATCGCCCGGGACCGGCGACAACCGTTGCGATTCGCCCTGGGGATCATGGACGAGCCGCGCCGGCACCTGCAGGAAACCTGGGGTGTCGACGTGTCCGGTGCCGGCGGCAACATCGGCATCGGCGGCGCACCGCAGACCGGAAAGTCCACCCTGCTCCAGACGTTGGTGATGTCGGCGGCCGCCACCCACTCCCCGCGCGACGTGCAGTTCTACTGCATCGACCTCGGTGGCGGCGGGCTGATCTATCTGGAGAACCTGCCGCACGTGGGCGGCATAGCGAGCCGCTCCGAACCCGACAAGGTCCACCGCGTGGTCGCCGAGATGCAGGCCGTGATGCGGCAACGCGAGCAGATGTTCAAAGAGCACCGGGTCGGCTCGATCGCGATGTACCGGCAGCTACGCGCCGACCCGAATCAGCCCGTCGCGGCCGATCCCTACGGCGACGTGTTCCTGATCATCGACGGGTGGCCCGGTTTCGTCAGTGAGTTCAACGAGCTGGAAGCGCCGGTGCAGGATCTGGCCGCGCAGGGCCTGGCGTTCGGCGTGCACGTCATCATCTCCACGCCACGGTGGACGGAACTGAAGTCACGTGTCCGCGACTACCTGGGCACCAAGATCGAGTTCCGGCTCGGCGACGTCAACGAGACCCAGATCGACCGCATCACCCGGGAGATCCCGGCCAACCGGCCGGGCCGCGCGGTGTCCATGGAGAAACACCACCTGATGATCGGGGTGCCCCGCTTCGACGGGGTGCACAGTCCGGAGAATCTCGTCGACGCGATCACCGCCGGGGTCGAACGCATCGCCTCGCAGACCACCGAGAAGGCGCCCCCGGTCCGGGTGCTGCCCGAACGCATCCACCTCTACGAGCTCGATCCGAACCCGCCCGGGCCGGCTGCGGATTACCGCACCCGCTGGGAGATTCCCATCGGGCTGCGCGAAGCGGACCTCACGCCGGCCTACAGCCACATGCACACCAACCCACACCTGCTGATCTTCGGTGCGGCCAAGTCCGGCAAGACGACCATCGCCCACGCGATCGCGCGCGCCATCTGCGCCCGCAACAGTCCCGACCAGGTGCGGTTCATGCTGGCCGACTACCGCTCCGGCCTGTTGGACGCGGTCCCGCAGAGTCACCTGCTGCAGGCCGGTGCGATCAACCGCAACAGCGCGAGCCTGGACGAGGCGGTTCAGGCGTTGGCGGTGAACCTCAAGCGGCGGTTGCCGCCGACCGATTTGACGACGGCGCAATTGCGTTCGCGTTCGTGGTGGACCGGATTCGACGTCGTATTACTGGTCGACGACTGGCACATGATTGTCGGTGCCGCGAGCGGCATGCCACCAATGGCTCCGCTGGCACCACTATTGCCGGCGGCGGCCGATATCGGGTTGCACATCATTGTCACCTGCCAGATGAGTCAGGCATACAAGGCCACGATGGACAAGTTCGTCGGCGCCGCGTTCGGGTCGGGTGCGCCCACCATGTTCCTCTCCGGGGAGAAACAGGAGTTCCCGTCCAGCGAGTTCAAGGTCAAGCGGCGGCCTCCTGGCCAGGCGTTTCTCGTGTCGCCCGACGGAAAGGAGGTCATCCAGGCGCCCTACATCGAACCCCCCGACGAGCTCTGAGAATAAGTGTGCGGAGCACCCCTCAACCCCGGTTAGGATTATTGCAACGCACGAAGAAAGCCTCCGAGGAGAACGAGAAATCGGGCCTACGGAATTCCGGCGGTGACGACGAAGTTTGGGTCCGGAACGCAAATATTCGCGGGCCCGTCCAACCAAAATAGAAAACTATTTCCAGCAATTGGCCGAATCGGGAACAGAGGGGAGTTGACCACATGTTCTGGCACGCAATGCCACCGGAGTTGAATACCGCTCGGCTGATGGCCGGCGCCGGCCCCGCCCCGATGTTGGCAGCGGCCCTCGGGTGGGAGACGCTGGCAGCCGCGCTGGACGCCCAGGCCGCGGAATTGACCGCCCGGTTGAACTCACTCGGCGAGGCCTGGACGGGCGGCAGCAGCGACAAGGCGATCGCGTCGGCCCTCCCGATGGTGACCTGGTTGCAGACCGCCTCGACCCAGGCCAAGACGCGCGGGATGCAGGCCACAGCACAGGCCGCGGCCTACACCCAGGCGATGGCGACCACACCGTCGCTGCCCGAGATCGCGATGAACCACATCACCACCGCGGTCCTGACTGCGACCAACTTCTTCGGCATCAACACCGTCCCGATCGCGTTCAACGAGATCGACTACTTCGTCCGGATGTGGACCCAGGCGGCGGTGGCGATGGACATCTACCAGGCCGAAACGCTCGCCAACACCATGTTCGACAAGATCGAGCCGATGACGGCCATCCTCGACCCGGGGGTGAGCCAGGGTGCCATGGCGACGAACCCACTGCTGGGGATGCCCGCCCAACTCGGCAGCGTGACGCCGGGCCAGTTGTCCGCGACGGCCGGCCAGGTCGCGGAGTTGAGCGGCCCGATGCAACAACTCGCCCAGCCCGCTCAGCAGATGACCTCGATGTTCAGTCAACTGGGCAGCAGCTCAGGCACCGGTACGGGTCTGGGTGACGAGGAAGCGCAGATGGGTCTGCTCGGTGCCAGCCCACTGTCGAACCACCCCCTCGCCGGCGGCTCGGGCGCCAGCGTTGGCTCGGGATTGCTACGCGGGGAAGCACTCCCGGGCGCGGGTGGGACATTGACCCGCACGCCGCTGATGACCGGGTTGATCGACAAGCCCGTGGGTCCGGCGATGATGCCGGCGGCCGCTGCCGGCGAAACCGCGACCGGAGGTTCGGCGCCGGTGGGTGCCGGCGCGATGGGCCAGGGCGCCGGCTCCGGCGGCGGCACCAGGACCGCGCTGGCGGTCCCGGCCGCGGCGAGCGACGAACACGACGAACCAGAAGAACAGCTGTGGGATGACGACGACGAATGGTGATCGCACCACAGCCACCAGGAACTTCCCGGTCAACCGGGCCGGAAGACTTGCCAACCACGGCGAGGATTGGAAAGAGAGAAAGTAGTCCAGCATGGCAGAGATGAAGACTGATGCCGCTGCCCTCGCGCAAGAGGCAGGTAACTTCGAACGGATCTCCGGTGATCTGAAGACTCAGATCGACCAGGTCGAATCCACCGCAGCGTCGCTGCAGGGTCAGTGGCAGGGTGCCGCCGGCCAGGCCGCCCAGGCCGCCGTCGTGCGCTTCCAGGAAGCCGCCAACAAGCAGAAGGCCGAACTCGACGAGATTTCGACGAACATCCGTCAGGCCGGCGTCCAGTACTCCCGGGCCGACGAAGAGCAGCAGCAGGCGCTGTCCTCGCAAATGGGCTTCTGAGCCGATCCCCCCACATACCACCAGAAACGGAGCAAACGACATGACAGAACAGCAGTGGAATTTCGCGGGCATCGAGGCCGCGGCCAGCACCATCCAGGGAAACGTTTCCAGCATCCACTCCCTGCTCGACGAGGGAAAGCAGTCGCTGACCAAGCTCGCGGCGACCTGGGGCGGCAGCGGTTCGGAGGCCTACCAGGGCGTTCAGCAGAAGTGGGACAGCACCGCGCAGGAGCTGAACAACTCGCTGCAGAACCTGGCCCGGACCATCAGCGAGGCCGGTCAGGCCATGCAGTCCACCGAGGGCAACGTGACCGGGATGTTCGCCTGACAAAGGGCGCTCTGCGCGTAGAATCTGCAAGCACGAGATCGGGCGAGCTCACCCCTTCGGGGGGATCTCGCCCCTTCTCGTGCTTCTTTCATGTGACGAACTTCTGAGAGGTTCTGATGCCGGCCGACTACGACAAACTCTTTCGGCCCGTGCCAGAATCCGGTTCCCCCCCGGACGAGACCGGGCAAACATTTTTCGATCCGAATTCGTTGTCCACACCCGGCCGTTCAGCAACCGGCAATGGCGACGCCGGAAATACCCCGCCCGTCGACTGGTCGCAGCCCACCGGTCCGGCCCCCGGCGCACCGCCGCCCCGCATGCCGATCGGGGCACCTCCGCCAGAACCACCTGAACCCCCACCGCCACCGCCCGCGATGCCGGCCGCGCCGCCACCGGCGTCGGCCGCACCGGCCGCACGGCCCACGTCACCGTTGCCGCCCATGCCGATCGGCGGACCGCCGCCGCCACCGCCCCCCGAGCTCCCGACGTACTCGGCCAAACCGCCCCCGGTGGCGCCCGAACGCATCGCAGCACCCGAACCGCCGCCGGCCGCGCCACCGCAAGAGGCCGCTCCGGTCGAGCGGCCGCCGGCACCTCACCCGCCCATGCCGATCGGCGGGCCGCCGCGCGCGCCGGAACCGCCGCAGCCCGAGCCGGAGCCGGAGCCCAACCCACCGCCGCCCCCGGTTCGCGTCGCCGGCCCCCCTCCCCCGCCGCCCGGCCCGGCACGGGTCCCGCCCGACCGGCCCGACGCAGGTTCGAATCCTCGGGTGCGGCTCGGCACCCACCAGCGCCCCCCGCAGCCACCGAGCCCACCGGCGCCCGAGCAGCCGCCGACACGTCGCAGACACCGGTACCTGCCTGACCCGGAGTCCGGCGAGCCCGACCCGGTGGGCGCCACCTACTTCCGGGTTCCGATGCCCGAGGCTCGCCCGGCCGCGTCACCCGGACAGCCCGGCCAGACGGGTGACCGCCCCGGCAAGCGGCGAGCGCCATCAGGGCCGTTGCCGGCGCAGCCGCCGCCCGCGCCGGCCGACCCGCCACCGGCAGCGTCGCAGCGGGCACCCGCGCCCCCACCCGCTACCCCGCAGCAACCTCCACCTTCAACGCCGCCCCGAGCGCCGTCACCGGCCGCCGCCAAGCCGATTCCGCAACGGGGCTGGCGGGGGCTGGTCTACAGGTCGACGCGGATCAATCTCGGCCTGTCCCGTGACGAGCAGTATGAATTGGACCTGCGCACCCGAGTTGCGCGCAAACCGCGCGGGTCGTATCAGATCGGAATGCTGGGTCTCAAGGGCGGCGTCGGCAAGACGACGACGACGGTCACGTTGGGCACCATGCTGGCGCAGGTGCGCGGCGACCGGATCCTGGTCCTCGACGCCGACCCCGGCTGCGGCAATCTGGCCGAGCGGGCGGGCCGCACCTCGTCGTCGTCCATCGTGGACCTGGTGGCCGACAAGAACCTGTCGCACTACAACGACGTCCGCGCGCACACCAGCGTGAACGCGGACAACCTGGAGATCCTGCCGACCGCCGAATACACCACCGCGGCACGCGGACTCAGCGGCGACGACCTGCGCGCGGCAGTGGATACGGTGTCGAAGTTCTACAACCTGGTGCTGGCCGACTGTGGGCCGGGGCTGTTCGATCCGGTGACGCGGGGTGTGCTGGAGACGGCGTCGGCGATCGTGATCGTCACCAACGTGTCGCTGGACAGCGCCCGCCAGGCCGAGAGCGCACTGGAATGGCTGCACCGCAACGGTTATCAGGACCTGCTCGGTCGCGCCGTCGTCGTGATCAATCATGTCGCGGTCGGCGAAACCAACATCGCGGAGAAGCAATTGGTGCGACAGTTTCAACAGCTGGTTCGACCCGACCGGGTGGTGCTGCTGCCATGGGACAGGCACATCGCCACCGGGACCGAGATACGACTCGATCAGCTCGGCCCGGTCTACCGGCGCCGGGTGCTCGAGCTGGCCGCGGCATTGTCCGACGATTTTGAAAGGGCGGGACGTCGTTGAGCGCACCTGCTGTTGCTGCCGGCTCGACCGCGGCGGGCACCGCCCCCGCCCGACCCGCGACCACACGCGTCACGGTGCTGACCGGCAGACGGATGACCGACCTGGTGTTGCCGGCGGCGACACCGATGTCCACCTACATCGACGAGACCGTCGCGGTGCTCGCCGAACTCCTCGAGGACACCCCGGCCGACATTCTGGGCGGGTTCGACTTCTCCGCGCAGGGCGTGTGGACGTTCGCCCGCCCCGGCTCGCCGCCGTTGAAGCTCGATCAGTCCCTCGACGAGGCGGGCGTCGTCGACGGGTCGCTGCTGACCCTGGTCTCGGCGAGCCGGACTGAGCGGTATCGACCGCTGGTCGAAGACGTCATCGACGCGATCGCGGTGTTGGACGAGACACCCGAATTCGACCGGACGGCGCTCGACCGTTTCGTGGCCGTCGCAATCCCGATTCTGGCCGTCCCGGTCACCGCGGTCGCGTTACGGGCGTGGTGGCTGACCGGGCGGAGCTGGTACTGGGCGCTGGCGATCGGCCTGGTGGGGATCGCCGTGCTGGCCGCCTCGTTCGTGGCGAACCGCTTCTACCAGAAGCCCCAGCTTTCCGAATGCCTGCTGATCGCGGCGGTACCGCTGATCGCGGCCGCTGCGGCCATCGCCGTTCCGTTGCCGCGCGGGGTGAGCTCGCTGGGGGCACCCCAGCTCGCCGCCGCCGCCACCGCGGTGCTGTTCCTGACCTTGCTGACGCGCGGCGGGCCGCGCCGGCGACATGAACTGGCGTCGTTCGCCGTCATCACCATGATCGCGGTGATCGGCGCGGCGATCGCCTACGGCTACGACTATCAGCGCTGGGTCCCGGCCGGCGCCATCGCATTCGGCCTGTTCGTGGTGACCACCGCGGCCAAACTGACCGTCGCCGTCGCCCGCATCGCCCTGCCGCCGATCCCGGTGCCCGGTGAAACGGTGGACAACGAGGAGCTGCTCGACCCGGTCACGGCCGACGAGGCCACCAACGACGAGACCCCCACCTGGCAGGCGATCATCGCCTCGGTACCGGCGTCGGCGGCTCGGCTGACCGAACGCAGCAAGCTGGCCAAGCAACTGCTGATCGGCTACGTCACGGCAGGCACGCTGATCCTGGCCACCGGCGCCGTGGCGGTGGTGACGCGCGGACACTTCTTCATCCACACACTGGTGATCGCGTCGCTGCTGACCGTCCTCTGCGGGTTCCGGTCGCGGCTCTACGTGGATCGCTGGTGCGCGTGGGCCCTGCTCGCGGCGTCGGTCGGCATCCCGACGGGTCTGACGGTCAAACTCGTGCTCTGGTACCCGCAGTGGGCGTGGCTGATCCTGACCGGCTACCTCGCGGTTGCCCTCATCTCGCTGGTGATCATCGGCGCGATGGCCCCGGTCCGGCGCATTTCGCCGGTGGCCAAACGGATTTCGGAACTGGTCGACGGGGCGGTGGTGGCGTCGGTCATCCCGCTGTTGCTGTGGGTGACGGGCGTCTACGACATGGTCCGCAACCTGCGGTTCTGATCGCTAGATCGGCGCGACGACCGAGCCTTCAGCGGGTTTCGGGCCGGATGCGCCGGAGGCGGCCACCGGAGCGCTGACCAACGTCGCCTGGCCCGCGGCGGCTCCGTCGGTCGGCTGACCGACGGCCTGGTCCTGGTCGTCCTTGTTGTCCTCATCCGGCTTGGTGTCACTGGCAAGCTGTGCCCCGCCGCCGCCCTGCGACGCCTGCGAGGCGGCCTGCTGCACGCTCTGGCCGACCTGTTGACCCATCGGCGCCATCTGCTGCGCCAGCGGAGCCAGTTGCACCAGCTGCGGAACCGTTGCGGCGATTTGCGGCGACAGCGCCGCCGCCTGCGCGCTGACCTGCGCCGCAGCACCTGCGGCCGCACCCCCCAGCACCTCCTGCGCAGCGGCCACCGGCCCGCCCAGCATGGCCGCACCCAGCCCCGCCCCGCCCGCGGCGGCGCCGAGCAGCCCCGCCGACTGACCGGTCATGGCGCCCATCACGTTGGCACCCGGCGCTTCGCCCCCGACTCCGAACTGCGTCAACGCCTGACCCAGAGACTGATCAGCCTTGGTGTAGACATCGGCCGCGGTACCCATGCTGGTCGCGGTGCGTTTCAGCGCCGCGGTGACACCGGGCAGGCCGTCGGTGACCAGCGACTCGATTCCCGGCATGGTCTGGTTGATCGCTGCCGACACCGCATCCGATCCGGGCACCGTCACCGGCGCCGGGGGCGTCGGGAAGACGAGTTCGGTGAGCTTGCTTGCGGCGGCGATCAAGCGAGCGGGATCCACGGTCAGCGGTTCGGCCATCGCAGCATCCCTTCTCTGTGTGGGGTCTTACCGTTCACAATTTTACCGGCCTTCACCGGGCCCTCTCTGCAGCAATTCCCGACCGTCCCGGCATCGGCGGGCCGGCGGATCGGACTAGCGCCCGCCCTGGGCGTGCGCCAGCGCGCTGTCGAGCAGACCGCTGACATACCGCCAGTACAGGAAGTCGACGACGGCCGGGCGTTGCGTTTCCGGGTCGGCTGCGTGGTAGGCGGCGTGCAGCGCGATGTCCTGACAGTGCGCTGCGTAGGTGTGGAACCGGCGCAGGTGCGCGACCTCGCGGCCGATCGCCGTGCTGGTCATCGGCTTCATCAGGTCGAACCACAGCATGTGCCGCTCGTCGTCGGGCGCGTTCGCGTCGGCCGGCGGGGGCGGCAGCAGGTCCAGTAGGTGCAGGTCGTCGGTCTCCTGCAGTTGAGCGGCCGCTGCCGGGTCGACCACCTCGAGGCGGGGCCGGCCGACCATCTTCCCGCTGTCCGGAATGTCGTCGTCCTCCAGGATGATCTTGGCGACACCCGCATCCGAGTTGGCCAGCTGTTCGGCGGTTCCGATCACCGCCCGCAGCTGCAGGTCGTGGTAGGCCGCCCAACCCTGTACCGCGAGCACCGGATACGTTGCGGTGCGGGCCTTTTCGTCGATCGGAACGTTACGGTCGGCGCTGGCCATGTGCACCTTGGCGGGCAGCTGGACGCCGTCGGGGAGGTAGGCCAGCCCGTAGCTGTTGGCCACCACGATCTCGCCGTCGGTGGTGACGGCGGTGACCCAGAAGAAGCCGTAGTCGTCATCGCCGCCGCTGTCCCGCGCGTTGAGCGCCGCCGCGACCCGCCGGGCCAGTCGCAGCGGATCCTTCTTGGCACCCCCCGCGCCGGATGCTGCGGCCATCGCGTCGCGCGCGGCCCGCGCGGCCGAGACCGGAACCGACGGCAGTGCCGTCACGTCAACCGCCGGTTCCTTGCGGTCCTTCTCGTCGTCCTTGCGGTCCGGTGGTGCCGGACGTGTGGGTGCTGCGTGTCGCGCGGCGGCAGCGCGGGTGGTCGCACCGGCCGGTGCCTTGCCCGCCCCGCCCAGCGGGGCGCGGCCGCCCGCGGCACGCGATCCGGCACCGGATGCGGCTGGCGCACCGGCGGTTTGGCCCGCGCCTGCGGACGACGACGAACCGGCTGCTGCTGCGGAGCCGCGCGTGGCTGCCGGAATGCCGCCGGCCGCGGCGGGAGTCATCGCCGGCGACGCGTCATCACCGCGGTGCGACGGTCCGGCCTGCTGGCCGGTGTGTCCGGGTGACACGTCGGTCGCGGCGGCGGGCTTCACGTGCGCCGGTTCGGTGCTGGGCGTGCTCGGCGTGGCAGGCGTGCTCGGGTCGACCGGCAGCGACGGCTGGTTCGGCGTGGGGCCGACCGGGGTCGGCGACGGGCTCGGCGCGGGGTGGACCGGGGTCGGGTTGACCGGGGTCGGCGCCGGGCTGGGCGCCGGAGTCGGGTGGACCGGTTTGGCGGGTGCCACCGGCGTCACCGGGGTGACCGGCTGCTCCGGATGCGGCTTGACCGGCGTGACCGGGGTGACCGGCTGGTTCGGATTGACCGGGATCACCGGCGGCACCGGAGTCACCGGCGTGACCGGGTCGGCGGGGGTCACCGGAGTCACCGGAACACCCGGCCCGACCGGGTCATACGGGTTGGCCGGGGTCGGCTCGAACGGCGTCGGCGTGATCGGGGTGACCGGGACACCGGGGCCGATGGGCTCATAGGGGTTAGCCGGCGTCGGCTCGAACGGCGTCGGGGCCGGCCCCACCGGTACGGGCACGTCTGGCGTCGGCGCGACCAGCGTCGGCACCTCCGGGGCGGGGGGCGTCACCTGGTGCAGCAGTTCTTCCAGCGCGTTGTGCGGCGGCTTCCAGTTCCTCGACGCCAGCACCTGTTCGGCGGTCTCGGCGACCAGGCTGGTGTTGGCCTGGTGAGTTGCCCGAACCAGCGCATTGATCGCGTTCTGCCGCTGCTCGGGTTCCAACTCGGTGTCATTTTCCAGCACAATGATTTCACGCTGAGCGCTGTCCACATTGTTGCCGATTTCTGACTTGGTTTGCTCGATCAGATTGGCGATATGACGGTGCCAGGTAATGACCGTGACGAGATAGTCCTGCAGCGTGCCCATTTCGTCGATATTCGCACCGAGCGCGCCATTGGCGGCGTTGGCCGCACCGCCCGACCAGACGCCGCCGTCGAACACCTCGAGCCGCTGCTGCCGGGTGGCGTCGATCACATCGGTGACGTTGCGCAGGACGCTGTTGTACTGCTGGGCGCGCTCGTAGAACGTGTCCTCGTCGGACTCGGGCCAGCCGCCCGGCTCCAGCATCTGACCGGTGTATTCGCCGGTCGGCCGCGGAATGCCCATCGCCTACTCTCCTCCCCGCAACTGCCGGGTTGCAGCAGGACGGCGGGCCCGGATCGTGGCGCCGCATCGCCGGACCGGCAGGCAGCCGCGGCAGCCCGCAGGCCAGGTGAACCGCTCACTGCTACCGGATGTCATGGTTACCAAGCCTAACCGAGGTGAATGCCTGCCACATGCAGCAATTTGATGATCGGGACGGTGCCGGAACGCCCCGCTGCAGCGAAATTCACACTGCAAAAAGAAACGACGAGTCGACGCAAAAAATAACGACTCAGAGCCATTTACGAGAAGCCGCGCCGGGCTTAGCCGGCACCTGCTGCTTTCCCCATCGCTGCCAGTGCGGCGGTGAGTTGCTCCCCGGCGGCGTCGTTGTATTTGCTCGCCGCGGCTTGCGCGTTCTGCAGCGCTTCGTTCACCCTGGCGCCGACGGCCTCGGCACCCAGTTCCTTGATCAATCCGTCGTTGATGCGCACCCCGGTGAGCCACTGGTGTCCGTTGATGGTCACCTCGACGCTCTCGGCTTCGTCGGTGCCGCGGAACGCTCCGCGGTTCATCTGGTTCAGCGTGCCCTCGAGGGCCTGCTGAAACCGCGCCGCCAAGGCCAACGCCGCCGCGACGTGCGGTTCCATCTCCATGTCGGTCACTTCGACTCCTTCATGTCTTGCCGGCGGCGTTGGCCGATGACGGCCTCGGTCCACTCCCTGTCCTCGGTGTAGAGCGCTTCGTCATCCTGTTGTGCGCCCTTGGATTTCGATCCACCCCCGCCTTGGCCGTGACCGCCCATCGGCATGCCCATGCCGCCACCGCCCATGCCGCCGCCGCGGCCCGCACCGGCCTGACCGATGCCGCCGAAGTCACCGGCCCCGGCGGGCCGCATGGATTCGCCAGGAATGCCGGTGCCGGCGCCGGTCGAGGGCGCCAGCGGCATCGACGGCATACCGCCGCCACCGCCGCCGCCCAGCGACATCGGCTTGACGCCAGGGTCTTTGGACAGGCTCGCCGCCGCGTCACGACCCGCCGCGCCCAGCTCTGCGCCCACTCCGGACGGCATCCCGCCGCCACCCGCGCCTGCGCCGGTGGGCGGCATCATCGGGGGCTGCATCCCGGGGGATCCTGAGCCCCCGCCCGCCATGCTCGCCACCTGCATCACCTGGTTCGGGATCAAACCGGGGGTCTGCGCCGGGGGTGGCGGGTCGATCTTGATGGCCGCCGGCGGCTTCGGTGGGTTGACCGGCTCCAGCTGAGCCTTGGAGTTGTACTCGTTGAGCACCTGCTCGGACTTGGACTGGTACTCCGCGTAGAGCTTGATGGCCTGGTCCTTGTAGGCGGGATCTTTGGACAGTTCTTCGAGTTTGGTGATGTCGGCCAGCGTCGGGTGGGAGCGCCGGGCCCACACCTGCAGCTGCGCGATGTACTGGGCCTGCTTGGCCAGCGAGAGGGCCAGCTTGGCCATGTGGGTGATCCACTCCCGCTGCTGATCCAGCGACGCCTCACACGCGGTGGCCGCGTCACCAGTCCAGTTCTCGAAAATGCGGAACCGCTTGACGTCACCCTGCAGTGCGAAGCTGAGTTGATTCCAGCCGTCGGCGAACCCGGCCAGCGACGCGCCCTGGTCGCCCGATTCGAGTTTGGTTGCCGCGGCTTTCAGATCGGTGAAGCCGTCGTCACCTGCGGCCGCCACCTGTTCGGTGTCGTGCAACCCGGCGGAGCTGTCGCCGCCGACGCCGCCGGCCGATTCACCGGCCACCTCGCCACCGTCGCTGTTCAGCGCCTCCGCACCCTCCTCGTCGACCTCGCCGTAGGCCTTAGCGGCATTGCGCAGCGAGGTCGCCAGCCGGGTGCGTTCCCGGGCCCCGGCGGTCAGGAAGTCCCGCATGTTCTGGGCGGACAACGTGAGCTGCTCGGCCGCGTTCCGTGCCGCCGTCAGACCACACGGCGTCTGGGCAACATCGTTGGGTGGCGTCGCCATGGGCGCTTCCACCTCGTCTGCCCGCGACAGAATCTCCTGCTGATCCACCGTCACGGTCTGCGGCTGAGTCATATCGGATCGTCCTCCTTATGCTCTAACCATTATCGTGGCTGGCGACAGACCCGCCTGCACCAATATTCGGCGAATAGGCCTACTTCGGCAGGGCCAGTTGGAAGCGGCTTTCCTCCGGCGGCGAGACTCGACGGATCGGCAGCTCACGGTGTCGCGGGGTGCCGACCATGTTGTGGCGCAGGATCACCTTGTCGACACCGGGATGCGGACCCAGATATGTGGTCGCGTTCGGCCACACCACCTTGGTCACCGGTCCCACCTGCGCACCGATCAGCCGGGCGAACTCCTCGAAGTGCGCACCGACCGTCACCGCCGCGCCCGCGGCCGCCGAACGCACCGCGAACTGGGTGAACGTCTGCGCGTCACCGAGGTTGAGGCTGACGTCGACGTCGTCGAACGGCAGGTACACCGGGCACCGGTTCACCGTCTCGCCGACCAGGATTCCAGCCGAGCCGATCGGGATCTGGCAGTGCCGGTCGGCGACCAGATCCTGCCCGGTCAGCGCGGGCCGCTGACCGCCGAACAGCCGGGTGAAACCCCGCGGCGTCTTCGGTTTGCCCGCCGTGGTGAGCAGCACGGTGGCCTGCGGGGCGACGCCGGGAGCGATCCGGACCCGGGTGATGGTGTGGTCGGCACGAGCCGACCACCACAGGTCCGGGCCGCCCGGCGCGGTGTAGGCGGCGGTGTAGGAATCGCGTCCCTGGATCATCGACCACTTCTCGCGGGCGAAGCCGATGTCGATGGCGTGGTCGTAGTCGTCGAAGCTGCGCCCGCAGACCGCGTCGACACCGTGGCTGGCCAGGGCGTCGGCGATGCGGGTCGCCGAGGCCACCAGGTAGCGCGCCAGACCGGCGACCCCTTCGTCGCGGCGCTGCGCCGACCGGTGGGTCTGCTCGGGGTCGGCCCGCAGCATGATCCAGGTCCGACGGTTGGCCGGTGCCGGGTCGGCGCCGATCACCTGCTGGTACAGGTTCACCACCTCCGGGGTGGCGGTGCGGCCTACCCGGAAGCCGGCCGAGACCACGTCGGCTTCCATATCCGGGCAGTGCACCGACAGCAGTTCTTCGAGCAGGCGGGTGTCCAGCACGTCGTCGGTGTGGGCCTGGCCGTCGACGATGACCGTCGGTGTGAACGGGCGCGGCTTGAGTTCGATCACCGCGATCAGATGGTCGCGGCGCCAGCGCACCGCCACGTGATCGCCCGGCTTGACCGTGGCTCCCACCACCGGCTCGGACGGAACGTCGGGCGGGTTGCGGCGCCGGCGCAGCCACGCGAACACCGTCGCCACCCAGCCGGTGACCCGGCGGCCGGAGAAGGTGACGAATGCGACCACTGCGCCCAGCGCCACCAGCACAATGCCGGCCCACCAGTACCGCGTCTGCAGGAAATACAGAATGACCAGCGGTGCCAGCACCGCCAGGAGCAACGTGTGCCCGGTGCTGAAGCGCAGCCTGATGGGATTTCTCATCGGCGCCTCAACGCCCGCGCGGCGAGTGCCCCGAGGACCAGGGCCAGCGCCAGGCCCCCGACGGCCAGCGCCACCACGGTGATCGGCCGCCGGTCGGGACCCGGTGTGATCACCGGCGGCGGCATGCGCCGGACGCTGTAGGGGATCTGCCCCGGCCCGGGCGTGATGTCCCAGGTCAACGCCGCGACCGCATTGACGACGCCGTCGCCGACCAGGTTGTCGGTGCCGCCGCCAGGGTGCCGTGCGGTGGCCTGGATGCGGTTCATCACCTGCGCGGGCGTCAGCTGCGGAAAACGCTGCCTGATCAGCGCGGCCAGGCCCGAGACGTAGGCCGCGGCGAACGAGGTGCCGGCGATCGGCACCGGGCCCTCCTTGCCTTGCAGCGCATTCACCGGCTCGCCCTGACCGCCCAGGGAGATGATGTTCTCAGCCGGGGCGGCCACGTTGACCCACGGCCCGTGCATGGAAAACGTGCTGGGTACACCGGTCTGTCCGATGCCACCGACGGTGATCACCAGGTCTCCGTACCACGCGGGCGTGACGACGGTCTGCACTTTCGTCCAACCGCGCGAGTCCTTGGGGTTCGCGGCGTCCGGCAGCGGATTCTGCGCGCAGTCGCCACCGGTGTTGCCGGCCGCAACCACCACCACCACGTTCTTGACGTTGACCGCGTAATCGATGGCAGCGCCCAGGCTGGCCTCGTCGATCGGTTTGGTCACCTTGTAGCAGGCGGCCTCGCTGATGTTGATGACGCCGGCACCGAGGTTGGCGGCGTGCACCACCGCCCGCGCGAGGCTGCGGATCGACCCGGCTGCCGGCGTCGAGTTGGGGTCGTTCGGGTTGGGTTGGGAGCCGACCGGCTCGAACGCTTCCGAGGTCTGCCGGATCGAGAGCAGACGGGCGTCCGGGGCGACGCCGACATACCCGTCGGTGGGCGCCGGCCGCCCCCCGATGATGGCTGCGGTCAGGGTTCCGTGCGCGTCGCAGTCCGACAACCCGTTGCCGGCCTGGTCGACGAAGTCGCCGCCGGGTTCGGCCGGAACCCGCGGCGAGGCGTTGACGCCGGTGTCGATGACGGCGACGGTCACCCCTGCCCCGGTCGCGAACTTATGGGCTTCGGTCACCCCGATGTAGGAGTTGCTCCACGGCGGGTCGTGGAAGGTGGATTCGGGCAGGACGGTGGGCCCGGAGCACTGGACGCGTTGCTCGGTCGGCTGGTCGGGGCCCGTCACGTCCGGCGGCAGCGCTCCCGGGTCGATAGCGGGCGGAGTGATTGCCGATGCGGGCGGCGCGAGCAACGGCGCCGTCATTACGGCCAGCGCCACCGCCATCAGCAAGATCCGGTGCACCCCCGAATCACTCCGTTCATTCAGTTCGTTCGGCGTGGCAAATCCTGGGAGCAGTTTAGACGTAGCGGTTGCGTAAACGGCGCTATTCGGACGGGGTTGGGCGGACGTGTGCCCGGGTCCCGTGCTGCTCGTCGGAGGCATGGTGTGGACAGTCCGGGCCTACCGCCGCCATTCGGAGGGGGCACCCCGGCATCCGCCCTCGCACGACTGCGGGCTCGACAACGCGAGCGTTACATAGCTCACTACTATTGTAAATACGGTACTTGCTACGATTGGGCCGGACTCCCCACAGAAAGCTCGAGGTTTGTCATGGCCACACCCGTCATCGTCGGCGCTGTTCGGACTGCGATCGGTCGGTCCTTCAAGGGCACGCTCGTCAACACCCCGCCCGAGACGCTGATTACCGCTGTGCTGCCTGAGGTGGTGCGCCGCTCCGGGGTGGACCCGGCGGCCATCGACGACATCATCTTCGCCGAATCGCATTACGGCGGCGGCGATTTGGCGCGCTACGCGGCCACCGCCACCGGTTTGGAGCATGTGCCCGGACAGTCGGTGAACCGGCACTGCGCGGGCAGCCTGACCGCGATCGGCAACGCTGCCGCGCAGATCGGCTCCGGCATGGAGCGGGTGCTGATCGCCGGCGGGGTGCAGTCGCTGTCCATGACGCCGCTGACCAACTGGCGCATCCCCGGTCCGGAGCTCAAATTCGAGGAGCGGTGGATGCCGCCCACCCACGTCGAGACGCCGGACGCGCCGGCCAAAGACATGTCGATCACCGTTGGCTGGAACACCGCGCAGTCGGTCGGGATCACCCGGGAGGAGATGGATGCCTGGGCGGCTCGGTCGCACCAGCGCGCGGTCGCCGCGCAGGACGCCGGCAAGTTCACCGACGAGATCCTGCCGTTGAAGATCACCGTGCACGACGGGTCGGTGGTCGACTTCTCCGTCGACGAACACCCACGCCGCGACACCACGGTGGAGAAGCTAGCCGGCCTGAAGGTGCTGCATCCCGAGATCGAGGGGTTCTCGATCACCGCGGGCAACAGCAGCGGCACCAATGACGCGGCCGCCGCGGTCGCGCTGGTGGAGGCCGACTATGCCGCCGCCGAGGGGCTGAACGTGATGGCGAAGGTCCGGGCCTGGGCAGCTGCCGGCGTGCCGCCGCGCGACTGCGGGCTCGGTGCGGTTAAGGTGATCGGCAAAGTGCTGCAGCGGGCCGGGTTGTCCGTCGAGGACGTGGCGTTGTGGGAGATCAACGAGGCGTTCGCCTCAGTGCCGATCGCCGCGTGCCGCGAGTACGGCATCGACGAGGAGAAGGTGAACTTCTCCGGCAGCGGCTGCAGCCTCGGTCACCCGATCGCGGCGTCCGGTGCCCGGATGATCACCACCCTGACCTACGAGCTGGCCCGGCGCGGCGGCGGGATCGGGGTCGCGGCCATGTGTGCCGGCGGCGGGCAGGGCGGCGCCGTCGTCATCGAGGTGTAGGCGTCAGACGCTGCCGCTGCGGCGCGGTCGCTCCATCAAATATCAAGCCCCACATGCTTTTCCGCGCAGGCTTCCCGTACCGCGGTGATCACGTCGGCGCTGCGTAGGGTTTGCAGGTCGTCGATCGTGACCGACCCTTTCGCGCTGCGGTGTTGGGCGGCCACCCGCGAATCCCGCAGTCGTTCGGCGCGTTCGACGACGTTGCGCGCGAAGCGCCCGTTGTGCATCGCATCGATACCGTGCGTGCCGTCGGGCGCGCGATACGCACGCAGCTTCGCACACGCAGCGTTCAGCGCGTCGGCCGCCGCCGGCTCGATCACAGTGGCACGCGGACTGCCGTAGCGCACCGCGATCTCGACCAATTCGTCCGGAGTGTAGGACTCGAAACGCAACTTGCGATTGAAGCGGCCCGCCAAACCCGGGTTGACCGTAAGGAATTCGTCGACTTCCTTCTCGTAACCCGCCCCGATGAAGCAGAAGTCGAACCGGTGCACCTCCAACGCGACCAGCAGCTGGTTGACCGCCTCCATGCCGATCATGTCCGGTCGGCCATCTTGGTGACGTTCCACCAACGAATAGAATTCATCCATGAACAGGATCCGGCCGAGCGAACGGTTGATCAGCTCGTTGGTCTTCGGCCCGGACGCTCCGATGTGCTCGCCGCAGAAGTCCGCCCGCTTGACTTCCACGATCTCCGGGTGACGCACAATCCCCAGTCCGGCATAGATCTTGCCCAAAGCTGCAGCGGTCGTGGTCTTTCCGGTTCCGGGCGGTCCCACCAACAGCATGTGATTGGTCTGGTTGGCGACCGGTAGCCCGGCCGCCAACCGCAACGCACGTACCTCGATCTGGTCCTCCAGTTCGGCGACCGCCCGCTTGACTTCCGCCAGGCCCACTTGGTTTTCCAGCAGTGCCCGCCCCTGCGTCAGCAGTTCGTTGCGGCGCTCCTCGTGTTCGGCCTCGGTGCGCTGCTGAGCCGAGCGCTGGGTGCTGACGTCCCACTTGTCCGTCCGGGTGCCGATCGTTTCCTCGTCGGTGATCACCAGCTGCAGGCCGGAATCGGCCAACGCGTGCTTGGCGGATTCCATCAGCGCACCGTTGATCGTCGCCTTGGACAACCACACCTGCGCCTGGTGTTCGTCGCCGAGTTGACGGTGCGCCATCCCCCGGACGTAGGCCAGATCCGCGGCAATCAACGGGAAATCGGCGGCATCGATCGCGGCGGCAGTGAGGTGCCGGCTGGTTTGGGTGGGCATCGCCTGGCCGGTTCGCACCTCGACCCGGTCCGCCCACTCCAGTGCGACCCGCGCCTGGCCCAGATGTGCGGCGGCATGCGCAGCCAGGGCGCAGGTGGCCGCCGTGACGACCGACCTGATGATCGCCTGCGGCGGCAAGATCGCCGCCGCCACTGCGATCACATCCGGCCAGCGTTGCGTGGCGAACATCAGGTAAGCCTCAAGATGCTGCCGCCACTGGTGGTTCTCCCACGAATCCAGCAGCGCCGAATCCGCCAGCAGTGCTTCGGATTTCTCGTACTGACGGTCGTCGACGAGCGCGCTGGCCAGCGCCAGCCCGGCATGCGAGGCCTCGGTCACCGATATGGACAGGTACGGCCCGGCTTTGATCGGCGCCGACAACCGCACCCCGAGCCGGTTGGTCTCCCGATGCAACCGCGACCCGTACGTGTACAGCTGCTGGACTGTCGTTAAGGATTCATCGCCCGCGGCGATCCGGCCCAGCCACGCATCCGCCATCGAGGGATCGATCTCGGTGGCTTCCGCGAACCGGGCCCTGGCACCGTCAACATCTCGGTCCAACAACATCATTGCCTGATCGAACCGCTTGCGGGCGGCGGCCGTGCTGGTGCTGCTGGTCATGGCGATTCCGCTGCCGCAAGCTCGCCGCTGCGCACGTTCGTGGGTTCAGAAGAGACGTAGCGATTCTCGGCCCGGAACAGCTCGATCTCCATGGCGTGCACCCCGGTGACGGTCGCCACCTCGACCGTCGCCTGCCCCTGCTGGGTGATCACGACGCTCGCGGCGCCACGGTAAGGGGCACCCGGATCCCCCACGGAGATCACCGTATTCGGGCGGGGACCGGGTGTGACAGTGCCGTCGACGACACTGACCGTGGTTCCTGCGATCGGTTTGGTCGCGTCAGTGACGGCCACCTCCGGCATCCGGACGCTGGCCCAGCGTTCGGCATCCCGGGTGTGCACCGTCACCCGGTCACCGGAGCCGGCCAGCCGCACCACCAACCGCTTGACCAGTGCGTCGTCGGCGGCGACGTGGACGCGGCTGAATTCACCGGGATCATCCAGCGGGAGCATCATCCGTTGTCCTGCAGCGGTTTTGCCGAGCAGCACCCCGGACGGACCGATCGGAATGACGAGCGGACCGGTCAGCGATCCGCGCCGGACGCCGCGTAGCGCCGGCATCGGGCCACACAAGTTGGCGGCGACGGCGCACGCCTGCTCACCAGGCAACGTCCGCAGCACCGTGCTCGGCGGTACGGTCAGCGGGTGGGCGCTGCGTACCGTCAAGGTGGCGGTAACGCTTCCGTCCCCGAAAAGTGTGACGTTCTGGGTGATTCCGTCGGCACGCATCGACCACGCCTGCGCCAGCGCCTCTTCGGTGATGGCGGTGGGGGGATACCAGTAGGTGCTTAGCCAGCCACCGTCGCCGCGGACCGATCGCCAGCGACGGTTCGGAACCGCCAGCGCCGATTTGCCGAGCCGACGCTCCAATTCGACGATGTCGGTGGCGGTCGCGACTTTCGCGCGGATCCCTTGTTGGCGCATGGCCGCACTGACCCGCTGCGCGGCGGCCAGCGTCGCGGTGCCGATCGAGGAACGGCATTGCAGCGCTTCGGCATTGGCGAGCGCGCTGACGCGCACGACCACCCAGGTCTCACGCTGCCCGGCATACGGCGGGGTGCCGATCAGCGTGTCGTACACCCGCGGGTAGTCACCGGTGGCCCGCCGCCGGGCTCCACTGCTCACCACGCTGAGCGAGTCGATGGAGAGACCGAGACTCTGCTGCATCAGCGGCTGCAAATCAGCGATGTCGACAGCGTTTTCGGTGCGGGCGGAGGTCGAGCCGGTGAACAGTGTCGGTGCGTGCGCCTTGCCCAGCAGTTGCACCGCCGCGACCGCTACACCATCCTGGAATCGGACACCGCCCCCGGCCCGGTCATTGGCGACGGTGCGCGGCGCGGTCCACGGAATCGGCCGATTCCGCCGGTGCCACAACAGCAGCCACGACCACGCGGTATGACCGCGCCACGGGACAGAGGTTGCCAGCACCGAGCACGCCAAACCTGTTGCGGCACCCCAGTACCCGCCCAGCGCCAAGCCGAGGACAGCTGCGCTGAACACGACCGCGATGACGGCGAGCCTGCTTGCTGCCGTCATCGTCGCCGCCGTGCCCGGGCGATCAGCGCCACCGCCCCGACTGCGGCCACCACCAGCCCGGCGAATACCAGAGCGACATTGCGGGCACGGTGGTCCGGCGCAGGCGGCGGAGCGGCAGGGGTGATGATGCGGCTGTGCGCGGATGGTGGTAGTCGTTCTCCCGCAGGCACATCGAATGTCAGCGCGGCTACCGGATCGACCACGCCGTAGCCGACTTGGTTGTCCACGCCCCGGGGCGGGTTGTGGGCCGTCTGCACGATGCGGTTGATGATCTGGTGTGCGGACAACGCCGGGTACTTCGCCCGCACCAGCGCCGCGACGCCGCTGACATAGGCTGCCGAGAAACTGGTACCCCAGATGGGCATGTTCTTCTCGCCCGGATGGATCGGCGGATAGGCGTTGACAGGCCCTCCGGTCTGCGGCGACAGCCCCATGATGCCTACCCCAGGCGCCGCGGCGGCCACCCAGGGACCGGCCAGGCTCTTGCTGATCGGTGCGCCGGTATTGTCCACGGCCCCAACCGATAACACGTAGTCGGAGAACCACGACGGCGAGGAGACGGTCTTGACCTGGTGCCAGTCGCGCGGGTCGGATGTGATCAGCGGATCGAAGCTGGGATTCTGCGCACAGCCGTCCTCGCTGTCGTTGCCGGCCGCAGCCACGATCAGCGCGTCCTTGACGGTGGCCGCATACCAGACTGCCGCGCCGATGGCGGCCTGATCAAGCGGATCAGCGGCCGAAACACAGGACGTCACACTGATATTGATGACCTTGGCACCCATGTTGGCGGCGTGCACTATCGCGCTGGCCAGGGTCGCGATCGAACCCGCCTTCTTGCGCACTTCCGAGTCGCCGGGTCCCGGGTTCACCGGTTCATAGGCGCGTGATGACTGCCGGATGGAAATGATGACAGCGTGCGGCGCGACGCCGACCACCCCGTCGGGGGCGCCGGGCGCGGGGCCCGGCACCTCTGGGACATCGGTGGTTCCGGTGCCGGGATCCCCTGGGGCGTTGGACGGTTCGTCGGACGGCGGCGGAGGCGGCGGCGGTGCCGGCTTGGTCTCGGTCACCGTCACCGGCGCGGGCGGCGGCGGCGCGGCCGGCGGTGGCGGCGGTCCCCCGGGGGGCGGTGGCGCGGCGTCGCCAGCCGGCGCCCCGGCCGGCGGTGCGAACGCGGGGGTGCTGGGCATGGGAGCGGGCATCGGGCTGCCCTGCGGCGCAGCCCCGATGACCGAGGCCACGATGGTCCCGTGCGAATCGCAGTCCATCAGGCCGTCACCGCTCATGATGTAGTCCCCGCCGGCGACCACCCGCAGCCGGGGACTGGGATTGATACCGGTGTCGATGATCGCCACCGGAACCCCGTTGCCGGTGGAGTACTGCCACGCTTTGCTGATGTTGAGCATGGTGAAACCCGGTGCGGTGACCGACACGTTGGGGTCCGCCACGGTGATGGTTCGGGCGCACATGTTGCTCTGCCGCATCGGCTGATCGGGACCGGGTTTGCCATCCGCCGGCACCCGGGCGGGATCGATGACCGGCGGTGGAATTGCATGTGCTGCAACAGGGTTCGCTGAAACCGCGAGCACTGCCCCGGTCAGGACCACGCCGCTGAGTCGGGCCGCGAGCCGTCTCATCGCATGCGCACCCAGGTGAACAGCCCACCGATCCAGGCGGCCAGCGGCAGCGCCGCGATGATCGCCACGATCTCCAGCCATTCGGCGGCCATTCGCACCAGCGGCGTGAACCTGGTGACCGGCACCAGCAGCGCCGCCAGCAGTCCCGCCCCGGCGAAAATGGCCAACACCACCGACCCGGGCACCAGCGCATGTCCCGACGACGCCGGTTCGCGCACCACGTATTTCACGACACCGACACATGTTGCGGCCGCGGCCCCGCAGACCAGGGCGATCGCTTGATGTTTGTCGGCGAACGCCCGACCCCGGCTGATGAAGATCACCACGAACAGCGCCGCGAGCACGGCGGCCGGCGTACCCCGGTCCCGGCCCGGCATCAGGGTGGCCCACACCGCAATCGGCAACGTCGCTCCGGCGCCCACGCATATTCCGGTGAGCACACTGTTGGCTCGTTTGGCCGCGGCCGCGATCTGGGCGCCGCGCGGGGTGGTGTCCGGATTCGCACCGTCCTCAGCACCCTCGACCGCGTCACTGACCGGCGAGACAGCATCCACCGGCATCCCGTCGCTGCGCCGGAACAGGTCGCGTCCGGTGATCGAACCGAAGTACGGCGGCCGGATCCGGGCGACCCACAGCGCAAACGTCGGGGCAAGGGTCAGGGTCAACAGCAGCGCCACCAGGGTGGTCATGCCCAGCCACTGGGCCGGCACCGGCCACCACATCCGGGTGGCCGCTACGAGGGCGCCAAGTGCGCACAGCGTCACCGCTGCCGCTGCGGCGCTGACATGGCGCCCGGTGGCCGTGGCCATTCCGCAGGTCAGAACTCCGGCCGCCAGCGCGGCGATGAACAGGTGCGCGGATCCCGGTCTGCCCGGCGCGCCGGCGCCCAGTGCCGCCGCGGTCAGCGGTACCGCCAGCCAGCCGAGCCCGTCGAGCATGTCGATGCGGTCGGGCCACCATCGCCAGACGGCCAGGGCGCCACCGCCGCAGCAGAGGGCCAGCGCTGCAACGACGCAGCTGGACATCAACGAATCGTTCGAAATACGGTGCCGCACAGCCAGTCCGAGAACGGTAATGACGACCATCGCGACGATCGACAGGGCGGTGTGCGCGGCCGTCTGCATCGTGACCGGTTCGAAGAGTTTCTTGCCGACCCGGGCCAGACCGGTGGACAGCGACTCGTACTGCGGCTCGAAGGACTCGCCTTCGGCAGCGGGTACCAGGATGAGAGTGGCGCCGTCTTCCACGCCGAGTTCGTCGAGGGTCTTGGTGATGTCGAGGCGTACCCCGTTGGCCTTGTGCAGTTCGTATCCGACGCCGGGTTCGAGTCCGGGCAGGCCCCGTCGTTTGAGCTCGTCGTTGAGCAGTTCGACGATGTTGTCGATGAAGACCTCGATCGGGACCGAGGCCGGGTACACCTGTGAGAGCAGGTGGTCGCCGCACACCACGGCGACCGCGCAACGGGCCGGAAACGAGACCTTGCCAACCAGAGCGGCCATTAGCGCGGCCTGTCGGCGTCCGGAATGTATTTGTCGGCCAGCGCCGCAGCGATCTCGAACAGCCGCAGCCGGGTCTTCTTGGTCAATTCGTGGCGGGTATCGATGATTCCGCCCTTGGCGAGGTACGGGTCGTACGGCATGAATTCGACGGTCGCGCCGGATTGGCGGAAACGTTCGGTGAGGTAGTCACGCGCATCGGGGTCGTAATTGTTGCGACTGTCGTTGAGCACCACGGTGCTGCGGGAGACCAGTTCGTGGTAGCCCATCGACCTCAGCAGGTCGATGGCGCGGGTCACCGGCAGCGAGGTGTCGGCGGTCAGACCGGAGACGAAGACCAGCGCGTCGCAGGACTCGAGCACGGCCTTCATCACGGGGTGTTCGAGGTCGTCGGAGGTGTCCACCACGATGACGGTGTGGGTGCGGCGCAGCCGTGACAGCACGCCGGTGAACATCGACGGGACCAGGGGCCGCGGTTGGTCGGAGGCCCGGTTGCCGGCCAATACGTCCAGACCGATGCTGTTCTGCCCCAAGTGTTCTCGGATGTCGGCGTAGCCCTGCACGTCGGTGTCGTTGAGCACTGCCGAATAGTCGCCCGGCGGTGATTCGTCGATGCGGCCGGCCAGGGTTCCGAATCCGGGCGCCGCGTCGATCGCGACGACGTTGTCGGGCCGGCACTCCCGGAAGACACCGCCGATGCACGCTGTCATGGTGGTCTTGCCGACACCTCCCTTGCCCGAGACCACTCCGATCACGTACTGCTTACGGATGTGCCGGCGGATCCGCTCCTGCAGTTCCCGGTAGTGCCGTTCGGCCGGTGACTCGCCAAGGTTGAGGGCCTTGAAAGTCGCGTGGTAGAGGAACTTCCGCCAACCCGAGCCGGGCGGAATTTTGCGGGGCGCCACCATGTCGGAGATCCGCAACGTCCCCGACACGGACTCCTGGTGTTGGTAACGCCCGGCGGACGCACCGACTGGTTCCGCGGTGTTCGCGGCTGCATTCCACGAATTCGTCACGACGCCATCGCTAAACACTCGACCTATACCTCTCGACTACACGACTTTTCGGTACGAATACCATTCCTGATCGGCGGGCAGCCGCCGCACCATGCGATTGATCGCAGCGGCGATGTTGCTCTTGGTTCCCGGTGCCAGGATCGTCCACGTCTTGCCCGCTGAGTAGACGTTCTCGGCGACCAACCGTCCCTCGGGGATGTCGATCACCGTCACAGCGCTCGCGTCGACGTGAGTTCGACGCGAGGTCCCCGTCGCCACCCCGGACTGCATGGCCACGATCGACGCCTGGGCGGACCGGTCCGGATCGGCGGCCAGTGTCAGGCTCTTGCGCTGATCGGCATCGAGCCCCTGACCGGCCAGGAACCTGACCACCGCAGCGTGGTCCGCCGACGCCGCGCGCAACGCGGCGGCGTCCAGCGTGACCGGCCGTAGCGCCGCCGGTGTGTTCTGACCACATAGGCGGGTGATCTCGGCATCAAGCACGGTGCTCGCCGCGCCTTCCGCACTCGAGATGCCGGCGCCGCTGATCCGGATCAGGTCCCCGGAACGTTCCACGGCAACCCACCACTGCGCGAATCGGGCCAGGAGTGCTCGATCGGGCGTCGCCTGGCCAGGGGTGCGCATCTGCATGAACAGCGCGATGTCACGTCGATGCAGGACGGTCAACCACTCCACCACGGCACTGTCCACGGTGCCGGCGTCGTCGAGCACGCCGGCCTCGCGCAACTCCGCGATGACGGGGTGTTCCAGCGCCAGCCGCCGCGACTCCACGCTGGGCAGATGCGGGCGCAGCCCGAGCTCAGGGGCGATGGTCTCGATGCCGGTGAGCACTTGCAGGGCCCAGAGCCCGTCGAGGGTGGTGGTTAACACGATGGTCCTTGACATAGGTCCGGGGCGCACGCAATGCATGCGCCCCGGGCCGATCAATGTGGCTAGAGGAACAAGTTGCCCATTTGGGCGTCGGTGGCCTGCGCCATCTCGTCGACGCTGTGCACGGTGTGGGCATGCCGGCTGACGGTCTGGATCAGGTCCTCCAGGCCGTGCAGCATCTGCTGCTGGGCGTCGAAGAACGCGGTGGCGCCGTGGCCCTGGAAGAAGTCGCCCAGTGCCTGGGTGAGGTTGAGGACGTCGCTGTGAATCTCCATCAGCTGCGCGGCCTGCCCCCCGACCTCGCCGGCGAAGCCGACGACGGCACCGTGGTTGTAAACGATGTGATCTGCCATGACGGTTGCTTCCTTACTCGAGAGTGGTTAGCGGGATGTGACTGGGACGACTCGGGCTAGACCGCCTGCGTCCCTCCCCCGAACACCCCGTTGAGGTTGTGCGCCGCGTCAGCTTCGTGGTTTTCCATCAGCACCGCCGCCTGGCCGAGGCCGTGCGCCAACCGCTGCCCGCCCGTCATGATCTGCTGCAGGTCGTGGTGAATGTGGCCCGCGGTGCTCAAGGAGGTGTTGCCGGCATCGCCCGCCCAACCCGTGCCGCTGATGATGTTCTCGTGGCCACTCAGGTATTGATTGGCGATCGCGGCCGCCTCCTGCAGGCGCGTCTCGATCCGCTGCTGCGTACTACGCAGTAGTTCTGGAGTGACAACTGTTGCGTTTGCCATCTATATGTCTCCCTAGTTATTTGCACTCGCTGAGTCAGGGTCGGCGTAAAACTAAACCGGCTGCCTCCAGCTGTCACTTCACCCCGGCTGCCTGGGCTTGAGTGCACGGAACAGGCTGACAGTGCACACCAGAAACGACCTTCTGTCAAAACGAAAGTGGGCGGCCCCCGATAGTTAGCTATGCTCACGGCGTGGGGGCTCACAGGCTGCCTGCGGCGTCGGCTGTGCCGTCGCCGTCGACGTCGGTGAGCCGGATATTCCAGCGCCCGTCACCGTCGGTGTCGACGTACCCGGTGACGCCCTGCGGGCCGGTGCACAGCACCTGGTCGGCCAGACCGTCACCATCGGTGTCCAACAACCGGTCGTCGGGCTCACCGTGGCCGTCGAAGTCGACCAGGGGCCCGCCGGTGTGTTCGACCCCGTCCAGGCCGAACCACCGCAACTGCCCGCCCCGGTCCACAGCGACCCGCCACGTCCCGGACCCGTCGTCGACGAAATAGCTTTCCGGGCTGCCGTTGTCATCGACGTCCAGCACACCGTGGTCGACGATCCCGTCGCCGTCCAGATCGGCCAGCACGTCGTCACCGATGCCGTCCCCGTCGAGATCGAGCTTGATTGCGTCGGGAGTGCCGTCGCCGTCGAGGTCGAAGTCGGGGGTCCGATTCCAGATCGCGGCGGTGCCGTCCTCGCCGCTCAAGCAATACTCCACGTCGGGTTGGACGCGGTGGCACCGCCAGCGGTTCCGCCGCAGTTATCTGGACTGCCAGCATGGGCAGCTGGCCGAACCTCCGGTGCCGGAACCACCGGAGACACTATGGCGACTGGAAGCCCAGCGTGTTTTCTCCGGACCTAGAACTAGTCCGATTGGTCAGCTGTCCGCGCTGCCCACCACGCCAACAGCTCCGCGGTGGCCTCCTCGTGCGACAGCGGCCCGCGGTCCAACCGCAGCTCCTTGAGGTATTTCCACGCCTCCCCCACCTGCGGGCCGGCCGGGATGTCCAGCAGCCGCATGATCTCGTTGCCGTCCAGGTCCGGGCGCACCCGGTCCAGGTCCTCCTGCGCGGCGAGTTCGGCGATCCGCTCCTCCAGCCGGTCGTAGGACGCGCGCAACCGGGCGGCCCGGCGCTTGTTGCGGGTGGTGCAGTCGGCGCGCACCAGCTTGTGCAACCGCGGCAACAGCGGACCCGCGTCGGTGACGTAGCGGCGCACCGCCGAGTCGGTCCATTTGCCGTCGCCGTAGCCGTGGAACCGCAGGTGCAGGAACACCAATTGCGCTACGTCGTCGACCAGCTGTTTGGGGTACTTCAGCGCCCGCATCCGCTTGCGAACCATCTTTGCCCCCACCACCTCGTGGTGGTGGAAGCTCACCCCGCCGTTGGGCTCGTGGCGCCGGGTGTCGGGCTTGCCGATGTCGTGCAGCAGCGCGGCCCAGCGCAGCACCAGATCCGGTTCCCCGTCCTCGAGTTCGATGGCCTGGCGCAGCACGGTCAGCGAATGCTGGTAGACGTCCTTGTGCTGGTGGTGTTCGTCGATGGCCATCTGCATGCCGCCGATCTCGGGCAGCACCACCGCGCCCATCCCGGACTGCACCAGCAGCTCGATGCCCGCGACCGGGTGCTTGCCGAGCAGCATCTTGTCCAGTTCGGCGGCCACCCGTTCGGCGCTGATCCGAGCCAGCTGCGGGGCCATCTCTTCGATGGCGGCCAGTACCCGCGGCGCCACGGTGAACCCGAGCTGGGAGACGAACCGGGCGGCGCGCAGCATCCGCAGCGGGTCGTCGCCGAAGGAAACCTCCGGGGACGACGGGGTGTCCAGCACTCGGGCACGCAACGCCGCGAGCCCGTTGAGCGGATCGAGGAATTCCCCTGCCCCGGTCGGCGTGACGGCCACGGCCATCGCGTTGACGGTGAAGTCGCGGCGCACCAGATCGTCTTCGAGGCGGTCCCCGAACCGCACCTCGGGGTTACGGGACACCTGGTCGTAGGTGTCGGCGCGGAACGTGGTGATCTCCAGCCGGTGCCCGCGCAGGCCCACCCCGACCGTGCCGAACTCGATGCCGGTGTCCCACAGCGCCTCGGCCAGCGGGCGCACGATCGCTTGGATCTGTGCGGGCCGGGCGTCGGTGGTGAAGTCCAGATCCGGGCTCAGCCGGCCCAGCAGCGCGTCGCGCACCGAACCGCCGACCAGATAGAGCTGATGACCGGCGCCGGTGAATGCCGCACCCAGTTCGCCCAGTACCGGCGCGTACTGGTGCAGTGCCACCGCGGCCGCGGTCAGCAGTTCGGCGTCTTGGGCGGGTTCGGCCACGTTCGGTGAGCCTAATAGGAATGCCGCGGTGACTCAGCGCACGTCAGCACCCCGAGCGTCATGGCGGGCCCCCGAGGGTCATGGCGGGCCCCCCGAGCGTCATGGCGGGCCCCCCGAGCGTCACGCCAGCGTGGCGCTCGACGCCCAGCGTCGCGCTGGCGTGACGCTCGGCGTCACGGCCACCCAGCAACCCCGCCACCCACGGGGCTATTGAGGCTAACGCGACGAATGTGACCAAAGGTACTCGCCAACGGCGAGTGCGTCCGGGAGAATAGCCCGTGCCAGCTAATATCGCTTGGGTGTCGGAGGGCGAACAGGCCAAACCACGTCGGCGCCGGGGCCGGCGTCGCGGTCGTGGCGGCGCCCGTCCGGCGGAAAGCATGACCGACAGCCCTCCCGCCGACGCCCCACCCACCCCGGCGACCGCAGCCAAACGTCGCGCCCGCCGCAACAGCGACCGGCTGCGAACCGTGCACGAGACGTCGGCCGGCGGGCTGGTCATCGACGGCATCGACGGTCCACGCGACGAGCAGGTCGCCGCGCTGATCGGCCGGGTCGACCGCCGTGGCAGGATGCTGTGGTCGCTGCCCAAGGGTCACATCGAACTCGGCGAGACCGCCGAGCAGACCGCCATCCGTGAGGTCGCCGAAGAGACCGGGATCCGCGGCAGTGTCCTGGCCGCGCTGGGACGCATCGACTACTGGTTCGTCACCGACGGCCGACGGGTGCACAAGACCGTGCACCACTATTTGATGCGGTTCCTGGGCGGTGAGCTCTCCGACGAGGATCTGGAGGTCGCCGAGGTGGCGTGGGTGCCGCTGCAGGAGTTGCCGTCCCGGCTTGCCTACGCCGACGAACGCAAACTGGCCGAGGTCGCCGACGAATTGATCGACAAGCTGCAATCCGACGGCGAGCAGGCGCTGCCGCCGCTGCCCCCGAGTTCGCCCCGCCGACGACCGCAGACACATTCGCGCACCCGCCACGCCAACAACTCCGCGCTGGGCCGCAAGAACGGCCACGGGCAGGGGCCGTGAGTTCACCGCGACTTCGGTGGACCGGGTTGGTGCGTCTCGCCGCGGTGATCGGCATGGTGGCCGGTTTCGGCGGTCTGCTCGCCGCCCCCCCGCTCGCCGGCGCCGGCGAGCCCACCGCGACGCCGTTCGTCCAGGTGCGCATCGACCAGGTGACCCCGGACGTCGTCACCACCACCAGTGACCCCGTCGTCACGGTCAGCGGCATGGTCACCAACATCGGCGACCGCCCGGTGCACGACGTCATGGTGCGCCTCGAGCACGCCGGCGCCATCTCGACGTCGGCCGCCCTGCGCACGTCGCTGGACGGGGACACCGACCAATTCGAGCCGGCCGCGGACTTCCTGACCGTGTCCCCGGAACTGCAACGCGGCCAACAGGCCGGGTTCATCCTGTCCGCCCCGCTGCGCTCACTGACCAAGACGTCGCTGGCCGTCGACAAACCCGGCATCTTCCCGGTGCTGGTCAACGTCAACGGGACGCCCGACTACGGCGCGCCCGCCCGTCTGGACAACGCGCGGTTCCTGCTTCCGGTGGTCGGCATCCCGCCCGACAAGGGCGCTGACATCGAAGCGGCCGTGGCGCCCGAAACCGCCAAGCCGGTGTGGCTGACCATGCTGTGGCCGCTGGCCGACCGGCCCCGGCTGGCCCCCGGCGTCCCCGGCGGCACCATTCCAGTGCGACTGGTCGACGACGACCTGGCCAACTCGCTGGCCACCGGCGGGCGCCTGGACACCCTGCTCGCCGCTGCCGAGCTCGCGACCAGCCGCGATGTGGATCCCGACGGGGCGGTGGGCCGGGCGTTGTGCCTGGCCGTGGACCCGGATCTGCTCGTCACCGTCAATGCGATGACCGCCGGCTACGTGGTGTCCGACTCGCCGGACGGCCCCGCGCAGCTGCCGGGCAGACCGACCCATCCGGGCACCGGCCAGGCGGCAGCGAATCTGTGGCTGAGCCGGTTGCGGGCGCTGGCGCACCGCACCTGCGTGGTGCCGCTGCCCTACGCCCAGGCCGACCTGGACGCCCTGCAACGGGTCAACGACCCCGGGCTGAGTTCCACCGCCACGGCCGGGACCGCGGACATCGTGGATCGGATCCTGGACGTCGCCTCGGTGCGCGGCGCCGCCCTGCTGCCCGACGGCCCGCTCACCGGTCGTGCGGTCACCCTGCTCGACGCCAACGACAGCACCGTCGCGGTCGCCGCCGCGGATCCGCCCGAACAGGACGCCAACACCGCGACCGGCAGCGTCGACATCACGCCGCGCCGACTGGCGACCCGGGTGGTGACCGCGCCGTTCGACCCGGCGATCGGTGCCGCGCTGGCCGCAGCCGGCAGCAACCCGATCGTGCCCACCTATCTGGACCCGTCGTTGTCGGTGCACATCAACCACGACTCGGCCACTGCGCGGCGCCAGGACGCGCTGGGCGCGATGCTGTGGCGCAGCGTGTCGCCCGACATCGCACCGCGCACCCAGATCCTGGTTCCCCCGGCGTCGTGGACGCTGCCCGGCGACGACGCGCAGCTCATCCTGACCGCGCTGGCCACCGCGATCCACTCCGGGCTGGCCGTGCCGCGGCCCCTGCCGGCCCTGATCGCCGAGGCGGCCGCACACACCGAGCCTCCTCAGCCGCCGGGGAACTACCCGTCGGCGCGGGGCCGGATCGGCGACGACATCACCGTCCAGGTCGCCGGCCAGGTCACCCGGCTCTCCAAGCTGACCTCGGCATTGATGACCGACGAGCGCACCGGTCTGACCGGCGTGCAGTACACCGCGCCGCTGCGCGAGGACATGCTGCGCGCCCTGAGCCAGTCGGCGCCCCCGGACACCCGCAACGGGCTGGCCCAGCAACGGTTGCTGGTGGTGGGCACCACGATCGACGACTTTTTCCGGGCCGTAACGATCGTCAACCCCAGCGGCTCTTACACGCTGGCAACCGAGCACAGCCCGCTGCCGCTGGCGCTGCACAACGACCTCGCGGTACCGATCCGGGTGCGGCTGCAGGTCAACGCCCCGCCCGGGATGACTGTCACCGACATGGGTCAGATCGAGCTGCCCCCGGGGTATCTGCCGCTGCGGGTACCGATCGAAGTCAATTTCACCCAGCGGGTCGCCATCGACGTCGGGCTGCGCACCCCGGACGGCACCGCCCTGGGCGAGCCGGTGCGGTTGTCGGTGCATTCCAACGCCTACGGCAAGGTGCTGTTCGCGATCACCCTCACCGCGGCGGCCGTACTGGTGCTGCTGGCCGGCCGGCGGCTGTGGCACCGGTTCCGCGGCCAGCCCGACCGCGCCGACCTGGACCGCCCGGACCCGCCCCCGCCCGCGCGCCGCCCCGAACCCCCACCGCAGGCGATCGATCGTCGGGTCCACGAAGAGCATCGCGTATGAAGCACGCACCCCGGCGGGTGCAACCACCGCCGCAGCGGTCGCCGCTATCTCAGCCACGCTCCCCGGTGCCGCCGCCGGGTCTGCCGCCGCGCCCCGGATGGACCCCGACCCAAGCGCCCCGTCCGCAGCCGCGCCCGCGACGCGAAGAACTGTCCGACGCCGCGATGGTGAAGCGGTCCTGGGGCATGGCGTTCGCGACGCTGATCAGCCGCCTCACCGGCTTCGCCCGGATCGTGCTGCTCGCCGCGATCCTCGGCGCGGCGCTGTCCAGTTCGTTCTCGGTGGCCAACCAGCTGCCCAACCTGGTCGCCGCGCTGGTGTTGGAGGCGACGTTCACCGCGATCTTCGTGCCGGTGCTGGCCCGGGCCGAACAGGACGACCCCGACGGCGGTGCGGCGTTCGTGCGCCGGCTGGTCACGCTGGCCACCACCCTGTTGATCCTGGCCACGGCGCTGTCGGTGGCGGCCGCCCCGCTGTTGGTGCGGCTGATGCTGGGCCGCAATCCCGAGGTCAACGCATCCCTGACCACTGCCTTCGCCTACCTGTTGTTGCCCCAGGTGCTGGTCTACGGGCTGTCCTCGGTGTTCATGGCCATCCTGAACACCCGCAACATCTTCGGCCCGCCGGCCTGGGCGCCGGTGGTGAACAACGTGGTCGCGATCGCCACCCTGGGCATCTACCTGGCCGTCCCCGGTGAACTCTCGGTCGACCCGGTCGAGATGGGCAACCCCAAACTGCTGGTGCTCGGCATCGGCACCAGCCTGGGGGTGTTCGCCCAAACCGCGGTGCTGCTGGTGGCGATCCGGCGCCAGCGGATCAGCCTGCGACCGCTGTGGGGAATTGACGAGCGACTCAAACGGTTCGGCACCATGGCCGCCGCCATGGTGCTGTACGTCCTGATCAGCCAGCTGGGCCTGGTGGTCGGCAATCAGATCGCGAGCACCGCGGCCGCGTCCGGCCCGGCGATCTACAACTACACCTGGCTGGTGCTGATGCTGCCGTTCGGCATGGTCGGGGTGACGGTGCTGACGGTGGTGATGCCGCGGCTGAGTCGCAACGCCGCGGCAAACGACACCCCGGCGGTGCTGGCCGACCTGTCGCTGGCCACCCGGCTGACCATGATCACGCTGATCCCGACGGTGGCGTTGATGACGGTCGGCGGACCTGCGATGGGTAGCGCACTGTTCGCCTACGGACACTTCGGCCAGGTCGATGCGGGCTACCTGGGTGCGGCGATCGCGCTGTCGGCGTTCACCTTGATCCCGTACGCGCTGGTGCTGCTGCAGCTGCGGGTGTTCTACGCGCGCGAGGAACCGTGGACACCGATCGTGGTGATCATCGTCATCACCTCGGTGAAGATCGCCGGCTCGGTCCTTGCGCCGCACCTGACGAGCAACAAGGAACTGGTCGCCGGTTACCTCGGGACAGCTAACGGGCTGGGGTTTCTGGCCGGCGCGCTGGTCGGTCACCTGCTGTTGCGCCGCAGCCTGCGACCCGAGGGCGGCCGGCTGATCGGTCTGGCCGAGGTGCGCACCATCCTGGTGACGATTGCGGCCTCGCTGCTGGCCGGCCTCATCGCACACGTCGCCGACCGGCTGCTGGGCCTGGACCAGCTGACCGCGCACGGTGGCATGGGTTCGCTGTTGCGCCTGGTGGTGTTGACGATGATCATGGTCCCGATCCTGGCCGCGGTCATGCTCGGCGCGCAGGTCCCCGAGGCCAGGGCCGCGTGGGACGCGATTCAGCGCCGGACGCGGCGACACCGCGTCAAGGTGCCTCCGGGCAAGGCCGCAGTGTCGTCTGGGCGTCCCCCGGTCACGTACCCTGAGCAAAGAAATCTGTCCCGGCCTGGGAAGAATGCGGTGCCGATCCAGCGCAAGCCTCCGGCGACCGGGGCCGGCCTGGCGAAAGGAGTGGGGGTGACCGACCGCACATCGGAGAGTTCCTCGGCCGGCGCTCCCCTCGGTTCGAAGGCGGGGCCCCAGGCTGCCGCCCCACGGGCCGACGACTTTCAACCCGACATCCCGCCCAGCCGCGACCGGGGTCCCGCCCGCCACCAGGTCAACGGCGACGTCGGCGCCGAGTCCCGCGGACCGATCCCCTTCGACGCGCCGCGCGAACGTGGGCCAGAACCATCGACGGCGCACGACGACGCCAACCTGGTGCCCGGGGCGCGGATCGCCAACGGCCGCTACCGGCTGCTCATCTCGCACGGCGGTCTGCCGCCGCTGCACTTCTGGCAGGCGCTGGACACCGCGCTGGACCGGCAGGTCGCGCTCACGTTCGTCGACCCGGAGGGCGTGCTGCCCGAAGACGTGCTGCAGGAGATCCTGTCGCGCACCCTGCGGCTGAGCCGGATCGACAAGCCCGGCATCGCCCGCATCCTCGACGTCGTGCACACCGGGTCGGGTGGTCTGGTGGTCGCGGAGTGGGTCCGCGGCGGCTCGTTGAAGGAAGTCGCCGACACCTCGCCGTCCCCGGTCGGAGCGATCCGCGCCATGCAGTCGCTGGCCGCGGCCGCCGACGCCGCGCACCGCGCCGGTGTCGCGCTGTCCCTGGATCACCCCAGCCGGGTGCGCCTGTCCGTCGACGGCGATGTGGTGCTCGCCTACCCGGCCACCATGCCCGACGCCAACCCGCAGGATGACATCCGCGGGATCGGCGCATCGCTGTATGCCCTGCTGGTGAACCGCTGGCCGCTGCCGGAGGCCGGGGTGCGCAGCGGACTGGCCCCGGCCGAACGCGACGCCACCGGGCAGGCCGTCGAACCGACCGTCGTCGATCGGGACATCCCGTTCCAGATCTCCGCCGTCGCCGCCCGATCGGTGCAGGAGGACGGCGGAATACGCAGTGCCTCCACGCTTTTGAACCTGCTGCAGCAGGCGACCGCGGTGGCCGACCGCACCGAGGTGCTCAGTCCCATCGAGGACCTGCCCGCCCCCACCGCGCGGCGGCGCAGCGCCGAACCCGGCAGCGAAGCCTACGCCCGCCGTCGGCGCAACCTGCTGATCGGCCTCGGCGCGGGCGCGGCGGTCCTGCTGGTGGCGCTGCTCGTGCTGGCGTCGGTGGTGAGCAAGATCTTCGGCGACGTCGGCAACGGGCTCAAGGGGGACCAACTCGGCCTGAACAACAACCAGCCGACGTCAGCCCCAGAGTCGCCCGGCAGCGCCGCGCCGTCGGGCAGCACCGTCAAGCCCACCAAAGTCACCGTGTTCTCCCCCGAAGGCGACGCCGACGACGTCGCCGGGGCGATGAACGTTATCGACGGCAACCCGGGCACGTCATGGCAGACCGATCCGTATTCCGACCCGGTGCCGTTCCCCGGCTTCAAGAACGGTGTCGGACTGTTGCTGCAGCTGCCCAGAGCGACCGTAGTCGGCACCGTGACGATCGATCTGACCAGCACCGGCACCAAGGTGGAGATCCGCTCCTCGTCGTCGGCGAACCCGTCGAAGTTGAGCGACACCACCGTGCTGACCCCGGCCACCGCGCTCAAACCCGGCCATAACACCATTCAGGTCAACGCCGCCGCTGCCACTTCCAACGTGCTGGTGTGGATCTCCACGCTGGGCACCACCGACGGCAAGAGCCAGACCGCCATCTCCGAGATCACGATCCAAGCCGCTTCCTGAAGTGCCCGGCCGACGCCGATTGGTTACTGTCCGGCGGTGGGATTCGGCAGGGAGCGCAGCGACGCCGAACTCCTGGCAGCTCATGTCAACGGCGAGCGCCGCGCCTTCGATCAGCTGTTCCGCCGCCACCATCGCCGGTTGTATCAACTGGCGCGGCTGACCAGCGCGACTCGTGAGGACGCCGACGACGCGTTGCAGGACGCCATGCTGTCTGCGCACCGCGGCGCGGGCTCGTTCCGGCACGACGCCGCGGTCAGCTCGTGGCTGCACCGCATCGTGCTCAATGCCTGCCTGGATCGGCTGCGCCGCGCTCAGACCCGTCCGGCGGTGCCGATGCGCGACGAATACCCGGTCGCCGACCGTACGGCCCAGGTCGAGACAGCGATCATGGTGCAGCGGGCCCTGCTGCGGCTGCCGGTCGAGCAACGGGCCACGGTGGTCGCGGTCGACATGTTGGGCTACTCGATCGCCGACACCGCGCGCATGCTCGGGGTGGCTGAGGGGACCGTGAAGAGCCGGTGCGCCCGGGCTCGGGCCCGGCTTGCCCGCCTGCTCGGGTATCTGGACACCGGCCCGGGCGCCGAATTGGCGATGACGGACACTGGGGCGGATGAACGACGCCGACCCGGACCCGCCGCTGACGGTTGAGCTGCTCGCCGACCTGCAGGCGGGTCTGCTCGACGACGACACCGCCGCTGCCCTGCGCCGCCGGATCCGCACCGACCCGCAGGCCGCGGCGACCTTGCAGGCCCTGCACCAGGTGCGCCACGATGTTGCCGCGGTCGGTGACCAACCGGCACCCGAGGCGCCGGCCGAGACCGTCGACGGTGTCGCAGCCGCCCTGCGCTCAGCCCGCGCCGCGCACGCGGCGCGGCCCGCTGTGCCCCCCGCCCGCGTCGTCGCCGGGATTCTGGGGGGGTGCGCCCTGGCCGCCGCGATCGGCGTCGGCACCATGGCGCTGCTCGACGACCCCGCGTCGGAGTCCAGCGTCGGTGCCACCATCAACCGCGTCACCGTCTCCACTCCCGCGCCGGTGATCCCGCTGTCGGACGCGCAGATCGTTGCGTTGCTGAACAGCCCGCCCGATTTCGGCGCGCTCGGCAACCCCGCCCAGCGCGCGTCCTGCCTGAGCGGCCTCGGCTATCCGGCTGCCGCGGAAATCCTGGGCGCCCAGCCGATCGAGGTCAACGCCCGCCCCGGGGTACTGCTGGTGCTGCCCGGGGACACCCCGGCGACTGTGACGGCCTACGCGGTGGCGCAGAACTGCAGCGCCGCCGACACCGGGCTGCTGGCCGACACCGCTGTGCCGCGCGGGTAGGTGTCGTGCGGGAGCTCGGGAACAGCACTGCCTAGGCTGGCGTTCGTAAACTTTGCAGATCCACTTCGTCTTTTGATCGGCTCGCGCTGGAAAGGCCCGCATGACTGCCTCCGCTAACACCATTCACGACGTAATCGTCATCGGTTCCGGTCCGGCCGGCTACACCGCGGCCCTCTACACCGCCCGAGCGCAGCTCAAGCCGTTGGTCTTCGAGGGCACCTCGTTCGGCGGCGCGCTGATGACCACCACCGAGGTGGAGAATTTCCCCGGTTTCCGCGACGGCATCACCGGCCCCGAGCTGATGGACCAGATGCGCGAGCAGGCGCTGCGCTTCGGCGCCGACCTACGCATGGAAGACGTCGAGTCGGTGGCGCTGGACGGGCCGGTCAAATCCGTGGTGACCGCCGAGGGCGAGACGTTCCGGGCTCGCGCGGTCATCCTGGCGATGGGCGCCGCCGCGCGTTACCTGCAGGTTCCCGGTGAACAGGAACTGCTGGGCCGTGGCGTGAGCTCCTGCGCCACCTGTGACGGGTTCTTCTTCCGCGATCAGGACATCGCCGTGATCGGCGGTGGCGACTCGGCGATGGAGGAAGCGACTTTCCTCACCCGGTTCGCGCGCAGCGTGACCCTGGTGCACCGGCGCGAGGAGTTCCGGGCGTCCAAGATCATGCTCAACCGGGCTATGGCGAACGAGAAGATCACCGTCCTGACCAACAAGGCGGTACTCGGCGTCGAAGGCGACAGCACGGTCACCGGGTTGCGGATTCGCGACAACGTCACCGGTGCCGAAACCACGCTGCCGGTGACCGGGGTGTTCGTCGCCATCGGCCACGAGCCCCGCTCGGCGCTGGTCCGCGGCGCGGTCGACCTCGACCCGGACGGGTACGTCCTGGTCCGGGGACGCACCACCAGCACCTCGTTGGACGGTGTGTTCGCGGCCGGGGACCTGGTGGACCGCACCTACCGACAGGCCATCACCGCGGCCGGCAGCGGTTGCTCGGCCGCGATCGACGCCGAGCGCTGGCTCGCCGAACACGAATCAGCCGGACACGCCGACAGTACCGACACTCTGATTGGAGCCAAGCGATGAGCAATCCGGAGCAGTCCGCCACCATCGAGGTGTCCGACGCGACCTTCCCCACCGCGGTGCTCTCCAGCAGTAAGCCTGTGCTGGTTGACTTTTGGGCGACCTGGTGCGGCCCGTGCAAGATGGTGGCGCCGGTCCTGGAAGAAATCGCCGCCGAACGTTCGGCCGAGCTGACCGTGGCCAAACTGGACGTGGACGCCAATCCGCAGACCGCCGTCGACTTCGATGTGGTGTCCATCCCCACGCTGATTCTGTTCAAGAACGGTGAACCGGTGAAGCGGATCGTCGGCGCCAAGGGGAAGGCGGCGCTGCTGCGCGAGCTGTCCGAGGCGGTGCCCGGGCTCAGCTGAGAGTCGGATCGCCGGACGAAACGGGTCCCCGATTGGCCTGGGGTTTTCCCGATATCGGCGAGGATCTGCGACAATACCGGTTAACTGCGCTGCCTATTGGCAGTGGTGACAATTAGTTCCGGAGGACCCTTGGTATGCCGAGTCCGCGCCGCGAAGACGGCGACGCGCTGCGCTGTGGTGACCGCGGCGCCGCTGTCACCGAAATCCGGGCCGCGCTGGCCGCACTGGGAATGCTGGACAATTTTGACGAAGATCTGAACACCGGCAGCCACGTCGCGGTCGACGTCTTCGACGGCGAGTTGGACCACGCAGTGCGGGCATTCCAGCAGCACCGCGGGCTGCTGGTGGACGGTGTTGTCGGCGAGGCCACCTACCGGGCGTTGAAGGAAGCTTCCTACCGTCTCGGCGCCCGCACGCTGTATCACCAATTCGGGGCTCCGCTCTATGGTGACGATGTCGCGACCCTGCAGGCGCGTCTGCAGGACCTCGGCTTCTACACCGGTCTGGTGGACGGCCACTTCGGTCTGCAGACCCACAATGCGCTGATGTCCTACCAACGGGAATACGGCATGTCCGCCGACGGCATCTGCGGCCCAGAAACGTTGCGGTCCCTGTACTTTCTCAGTTCCCGGGTCAGCGGCGGTTCGCCACACGCGATCCGGGAAGAGGAACTCGTCCGACGGTCCGGACCCAAGCTGTCCGGCAAGCGGATCATCATCGACCCGGGCCGCGGCGGCAACGACCACGGCCTGATCAGCTACGGTCCGGACGGTCCGATCAGCGAAGCAGACGTGTTGTGGGACTTGGCAAGTCGGCTCGAAGGCCGGATGACCGCGATCGGCATGGAGACGTTCCGCTCCAGACCACACGACCACAGCCCGTCGGACGCCGAGCGTGCGGCCATCGCGAATTCCGTTGGGGCAGACCTGATGATCAGTCTGCGGTGTGAAACCCAAACCAGCCCGTCGGCCACCGGCGTGGCATCGTTCCACTTCGGCAACTCGCATGGATCGGTGTCCACCATCGGCCGCAACCTGGCCGACTTCATCCAGCGAGAAGTGGTTGCCCGCACCGGCTTACGGGACTGTCGCGTCCACGGCCGAACCTGGGATCTGTTGCGGCTCACCAGAATGCCCACCGTTCAGGTCGATGTCGGTTACATCACCAACCCCAACGACCGTCAGATGCTGGTTGCCGCGCAGACGCGCGACGCCATCGCCGAAGGCATTCTGGCCGCGGTGAAACGGCTCTATCTGCTGGGTAAGAACGATCGGCCCACCGGCACCTTCACCTTCGCCGAATTGCTGGCCCACGAACTCAGCGTCGAGCGTGAGCGGGCCAGCAGAAGCACCGGCTCCTAACCGATTTCACCGTCCGGCGCCTGCAAGGTGTTGCCGGCTGTCGCCGCCCCGACCGGCTCCTGCAGCTGGGCGTTCTCCAGCAAGCGTTCCAGCGCGGCCTCGACTTCGGCCTTCCAGCCCAGTCCTTTGTCGAGTTCGAGGCGCAGCCGCGGGAAGTACGGATGGGGCGCCACCACCACGAATCCTTCGTCCAGCAAAAAGTCCGCATCGATGATGCAGTGTTCGACCGAGCAGTCCCCCAGCGCTTCAACGACCGGCTGCAGGTCGGCCTGCACCGGCTCCTGCAACTCGGTGGCTGCTTGGGTACGGCCGAAAGCCTCCAGCGCGCGCACCCCGCGGCGTACCAACTCGTCGACCACCCGGCCGATCAAATTGTGCGGCAGGTCCGCCACCACGCCCGGGTCGGCCTGCCCCCGCTCGATACCCATCGAGGTCAACAACACCGCGTCCGCCGACACCGGCGCGGTCGGGAACCGGTGGGCACGGGGAACGGCCCGCGGCGGCGCGTATAGCACGTAGCCGACACACGCCGGCTCGGCCTGGCTGCGTTCGTCCAGGATCTCGGTCGCGACCTGCCCGCACGAACCCCACTCGAGCATCACCATGGACAGCCACGCTTCTTTTTCGAATTCCGGGTCCGCCAGCTGGTCATCGGTGCCGAGGGTCGCCGGATCGACCTCCCAGAACACGCACCGACGCGCGTGCTTGGGGAGCTGCTCGAATGCTTCGAGCCGCAGCGCAGTAATCCGAGCTGACACTAGTCTCCTAGCCTCCGTGCGGCGCTCGAACCCGATAGCCCTCGGCGTGCCGCCCGGCGTCTGTGCGACGTGGCAACGGCGGCGTGGCTGGCCCCGCTCTCCCCGGCCTGATGTGCACCGGCAACCCTTCCAGGATAGGAGAGTCGACGGGTATCCGGCCAGTGCGCGCCCGACGGCTGCGTTGTCCGGCCGGCGCCACCCCCCGTGCGGTCGCGACCAACCCGGGTTGACCCGTCGATTGTCGAAAAGGCTTGACGCACAGCGTGTTTGCGCCGGTCCGCGGGCTGCGGACCCGCGCCCGACCAGTGCACTGTCACAGTGACGTAATTACACAAGATGACTGGTCGTGCCCGGTCAGGCCGGTTTCGAGGTCATCAGGTCGATGATCCGCTGCAAGTCGTCCACCGAACCGAACTCAACCACGATCTTGCCTTTGCGCTTGCCCAGCGCGACGGTGACCCGGGTGTCGAATGCGTTCGACAGTCGTTCGGCGACGTCTTGCAGTCCCGGCATCTGGATCGGCTTGCGCCGTGGCGGCGGCGGCGCACTGCCGTCTGCCCGGTTCGCCAGGGTCACCGCCTCCTCGGTGGCCCGCACCGACAAACCCTCCGCGACGATCCGGCTCGCCAATTCCTCCTGGGCCTCCGGCCCGGCTTCCAGCGACAGCAGCGCCCGGGCATGTCCGGCGGACAACACCCCTGCCGCTACCCTGCGCTGCACCGGGATCGGCAGTTTGAGCAGCCGGATCATGTTCGTGATCAGCGGGCGTGAGCGGCCGATGCGGGCGGCCAGTTCGTCGTGGGTGACGCCGAACTCGTCGAGCAGTTGCTGGTATGCCGCCGCTTCTTCCAACGGGTTGAGCTGCACCCGGTGGATGTTCTCGAGCAGGGCGTCGCGCAGCAGGTTATCGTCGCCCGTCTCGCGCACGATAGCGGGGATAGTGGCCAGGCCGGCTGCCTGCGCCGCGCGCCATCTGCGCTCCCCCATCACGATCTGATAGCGCGCACCGCCGGGCGTTCCGGGAACCGCACGCACCACGATCGGCTGCAGCAGCCCGAACTCGCGGATGGAGTGCACCAGCTCCGAGAGCGCTTCGTCGTCGAACACCTGGCGTGGCTGGCGTGGGTTGGGCTCGATGTCCGACGGTGCGATTTCGCGGTACACCGCACCCATCGCGGCGGCGTCCGGCAACGGCCCGCCGATCACCACATCGGCGGCTGCCGAACCCATCCGCGGACCCAGCGTTGCGGGTCCGGCGTCGCCCTCGGCCGGGCCGGTGGGGATCAGTGAAGCCAGCCCGCGGCCCAGACCGCCCTTCCTGCGTGACGGAGTCGTCATTGGTTATGCCCTCCCGGCTGGTGGTCGGTCGCGTTGCGCGAGTTCGCGGCTGGCGTCGAGATAGCTCATGGCCCCACGCGAACCGGGATCGTAATCGATGATGGTCATGCTGTAGCCCGGCGCTTCGGATACTTTCACGCTGCGCGGGATGACGGTGCGCAGCACCTTGTCACCGAAGTACCGGCGTACCTCTTCGGCTACCTGGTCGGCCAGCTTGGTCCGGCCGTCGTACATGGTCAGAATGACGGTGGTGACGTCGAGTTGCGGGTTGAGGTGCGCCTTGACCATCTCGATGTTGCGCATCAGCTGCGATACGCCCTCAAGCGCGTAGTACTCACATTGGATGGGAATCAGCACCTCCGGCGCGGCGACCAGAGCGTTGATGGTGAGCAGTCCGAGGGAGGGCGGACAGTCCACGAAGACGTAGTCGAAGTCGAAGCTGTCCAGCTCGGCCAGTGCGTTGCGTAACCGGTTCTCGCGCGCCACCATGCTGACCAGTTCAATTTCGGCGCCGGCCAGGTCGATGGTGGCCGGCACGCAATAGAGGCGTTCGCTGTGCGGGCTGCGGCGCAACGCCTCGCGTAGTGGCACCTCACCGATCAGCACTTCGTAGGACGAGGGTGTCCCCGACTGGCGATCGGTGATGCCCAGCGCGGTGCTGGCGTTGCCTTGTGGGTCGAGGTCGATCACGAGCGTCTTGAGGCCCTGCACGGCGAGGGCCGCGGCGAGGTTCACGGCGGTCGTCGTCTTACCGACTCCCCCCTTTTGATTGGCGATGGTGAAGACCCGGCGCTGGCGCGGTCGCGGGAGGGCGTCGTGCGTGGTGTGCAGCACCCGCATGGCGCGCTCGGCAGCGGCGCCGATCGGGGTGTCGAACTCGGTTGATGTTTCACGTGAAACATTCACGGTGGGATTGTGCGCTACCGGCGGCCGCGGCGCCACCCGGTCGGCAGGCACCGGGGCGTCGGGGCGGGGCGGGATCGCGTCACTCGGGCGCCCGGTGTTGCGACCGAACCTCATGTCGTGCCTCCGCGCGACCGTCGCGCCGGTGTCCCCCGCCGAGCCACCACCGCGGTCGCCGGCCGTTCCAACAGGTTCGCACCACATGTCACTACCCTGACATCGACGGCCCCCGCCGCCGCCATCACACGCCGGTGTTCGCGGACCTCGTCGGGAGCGCGCTCCCCCTTGATCGCCACCATCTGTCCGTCGAGCTTCAGCAACGGCATACTCCACTTCGTCAGTTTGTCCAGTCCGGCTACGGCTCGGGACACCGCGGCGTCACTATCTCTCACGATGTCGCGGACGGCGCGCTCTTCCGCGCGGCCGCGAATCACTTCGACCGGTAAATCGAGATCATCCACGACTTCCCCGAGAAACTCACTGCGGCGTAACAGTGGTTCGAGCAGCACCACACGCAGGTCTGGACGAGCGAGTGCCAGCGGGATGCCCGGCAGGCCTGCACCGCTGCCGATGTCGACTACCCGGGAACGCTCCTCCAGCAGCTCGCCGATCACGGCTGAATTCACGATATGGCGCTCCCACACCCGGTCGACTTCCTTCGGACCGAGCAACCCTCGCTCGACCCCAGCGGTCCGCAGCAGCTCGGCGTAGCGCCGCGCCAGGTCGATTCGCGGGCCGAAGAGGTGTTCCGCCGCCCGGACGGCTTGGGCTTCTGGTTCATCCGGCTGCGCGCGCCCGTGCGGATCGACATGTTTCACGTGAAACATTCCTCCGGTCTCCGCCTCCGCCTCGCCCGTGCCGGCGCCGAACTACACCTCTGTAACTCCGGTGGTCACGGGCCGGTCACTTTCCGGTCACGCGCATCAGTCGCGCAACACGACAACGCGGCGCGAGGGCTCTACACCCTCACTCTCGCTGTGCACGCCCTCCACCGCGGCAACGGCATCGTGGACGATCTTGCGCTCGAACGGCGTCATCGGCGAGAGGGCTTCGCGCTCGCCCGTCTCGGCAACCCGTCGAGCCACCTTGTCGCCCAGGGCAGCCAGTTCCTCCCGGCGTCGACGACGCCAGCTCGCGATGTCGAGCATCAGCCGGCTGCGTACCCCGGTCTTCTGGTGTACCGCCAGTCGGGTCAGTTCCTGCAGCGCATCGAGCACCTCGCCGCCGCGACCCACCAACTTGTTCAGGTCGTTGCTGCCGTCGATGCTGACAACCGCGCGGTTGCCTTCGACGTCCAGGTCGATGTCGCCGTCGAAGTCCAGCAAGTCCAGCAGCTCTTCCAGATAGTCGCCGGCGATCTCACCTTCGGCGACCAGACGGTCTTCGAGATCGTCACCGTCCACGGCCGGAGCCGAACCGTCCGGGTCGCTCTCCTGGGTGTCGATATCGACTTCGGTGGTGTCCGCATCGGTCATAGCAATGTCTCCCCTCATCCACGGGTTGGGTAGTCGCGGTGCTCGCACCGCGGGGTGGTTCTCGAGCGTCCCGGCAGGCCGAACCGGCCGGTGCCGGGCGCTCGCTAACGTTTGCGTTTCTTCGGTCGCGCCCCCGGACGCGGCGTGCGTCCCGGGCGTTGGCCCGCCGAATTGGGTTTGTTCGCCTGAGCCGTCGAGGTCTGATCTTCTTCGCCGCTCGCTGCGCCGTCCGCTGCACCCGGGGACTCGGACCGATTCTCCGGTCCTTGGGATGCCCTACTCGTGCGGACCGGCTTGGCTCCCGGGGCCGGGGCGTTGGCAGCCCGCCGCTCAATGGCTTCCTGCTTTTTAGCTTCGTCCTCTTTCTCGATCATGCCGAACACGTAATGCTGCTGACCGAAGGTCCAGATGTTGTTGGCGAACCAGTACAGGATGATCGCCAGCGGCAGGAACGGACCGCCGACCACAACGCCGAGCGGGAACACGTACAGAGCCAGCTTGTTCATCATGGCGGTCTGGGGATTCGCCGCCGCCTCGGCGCTTTGTCGCGCCACCGAAGCCCGGCTGTTGAAGTAGGTGGCTACGCCGGCCAGGATCATCACCGGCGCACCTACCGCGATCACTGCCGGGCGGCTGAAGTGTTCGAAGGCTCCCAGGCCGCCCTGCTGGGTCATGGAGGCGCCGATCGGCGCACCGAACAGGTTGGCCTTGAGGAAGTTCTGCACGTCGAGCGCGGTGAAGACGTAGTTGCCGATCAACCGGTTCTGCTCGGGGGACATGCTCTGCAAACCGATGCCGCCGGTGGTCCGGTTGAACGAGCGCAACACGTGATACAGCCCAAGGAACACCGGCAGCTGGGCCAGCATCGGCAAGCAACCCAGGATGGGATTGAAGCCGTGCTCGCGTTGCAGCTTCTGCATCTCGATCGCCATCTTCTGGCGGTCCTTGCCGTACTTCTTCTGCAGGGCCTTGATCTGCGGTTGCAGCTCCTGCATTTGCCGCGTGGTCCGAATCTGCTTGACGAACGGCTTGTACAGCAGCGCACGCAATGTGAAGACCAGGAACATCACCGACAACGCCCAGGCGAAGAAGTTGTCCGGCCCCAGCACGAAAGCGAACGCTTTGTACCAGACCCACATAATCCACGACACCGGGTAGTAGACGAAGTCGAGGCTGAACCAATCAAACAAAAGTGTCACTCCCCCGTTGCGGTGCCGCGCGGTCGACGGCGGCGTCATCGAAGTCAGCCCGGCGCTCAGGGATCGGGTCCCATCCGCCCCGGTGCCAGGGTCCACACTTGGCGAGTCTGGCCACCGCCAGCCAGCTCCCGCGGAGCATGCCGTATTCGGCCAATGCCGCCACGGCGTACTGACTGCACGTCGGGATGAACCGGCACGTGGCCGGCCGCAGTGGCGACACCATGTGCCGGTAAAGCTGGATCACAGAGATCGTGGCACGCACCACGGGGTTGCCGATACTTGGTGTGCTCACCGCTCGGTTCCCGCCAATTCGAAAGCCCGGCGCAGGCCGCGGCGCAGTTGCTGCTCCAGCCAGGCCGACGACACGTGCCGGCTGCTGGGCAGGGCGCGGATCACCACCTGATCCAGCGGATGCAGACTCTCCAGCATCGGCCGCGCCACATGGCGCAGCCGCCGCGCCACCCGGTGCCGCTCGACTGCGGTGCCCACTCGCTTGGCCACGATCAGGCCGACTCTCGGAGCTTGGCATCGGGTTGGGTCGCCCAACGACTCGCTGCCTCTGCGCACATGGACGACGACGTCGGGCTGCACTGTGCGCATCCCGTACTTCACCGTCGCGTCAAACTCCGTCGACCGCCTCATGCGGTTGCGTGGAGAAAGCACCTGCTGGCAAACCCGATCTTGCGATCAGGCAGTAAGAGCGCGGCGACCCTTGCTGCGCCGGTTAGCGACGATGGCCCGCCCGGCACGGGTGCGCATCCGCAGCCGGAAACCATGTACGCGGGCTCGACGCCGATTGTTCGGCTGGAAGGTCCGCTTGCCCTTGGCCACGGCGTTCTCCTCGCTGTGTTTGGCATAACCATCCGCCCGCAGATGCTTTGCAGCCCGTTGGTCGGAGAGTGTCTCGCTAGCTGGCCGGCGCGGTCCCCGGGCATTGGGTCCGGGTCGCAGCCGTATCGCCGACTTTCGGGCGACTGTTTGAGGGTACTGATGCGGGTTCGCCTGGTCAAACCTCGCTCGCCCCAGCAGACCCAGCACCACCGGCATATCACCGCCGGTGGTGACGCGGCGTTCAGCGCCGAAAGATCCAGAACATCAAGAACGCCAGCGGAATACAACAGAACTGTTGGCAGCCGCAACGAAAACTGTTAGCTTCGCGGGGTGTCGTTTCCAAGCTGGGGCGAACTTGGAACGGCGTCGACAAAAAGTTTGGAGTCGACCATGAAGCGAGGATGGCGGATCGACTAGCTGACCGGACAGTCTTCATGATTGTCTTCCAGCACGGAGATCGCGGACCGTGGTTTATGCTGCGGCACGTAATCGACCGTCCTTTCCACACCTGTGGATAACTATGTGGACAGCTGTTCGTCGCCACCCCCCTCGACCGTCGGATCAGGAGATGCGTCGTTGACCGATGACCCGGGTTCCGGATTCGCCACAGTGTGGAACGCGGTCGTCTCCGAACTCAACGGTGACTCCGGTAACGGATCCGCTCCTGCCACTCCCCTGACACCCCAGCAACGGGCCTGGCTGAATCTGGTACGACCACTGACCATCGTCGAGGGATTCGCGCTGCTCTCGGTTCCCAGCGTGTTCGTCCAGAACGAGATCGAACGACACCTGCGGACCCAGATCACCGACGCACTCAGCCGTCGCCTCGGACAACAGATCCAACTCGGGGTCCGCATCGCCCCACCCACCGAGGACGACGGAGCGCTCGCACCCTCCGACGCGGGCCCGCCGCCCGGCACCGATGCCGACGACACCGATGCGCCCGCCGGCAACGCACAGAGTTGGCCCTCGTATTTCACCGAACGCCCGCACACCACCGACACCGCGGCCGCCGGCGGAACCAGCCTCAACCGGCGCTACACGTTCGACACCTTTGTCATCGGTTCGTCCAACCGATTCGCCCACGCCGCCACCCTGGCCATTGCCGAAGCGCCCGCGCGCGCCTACAACCCACTGTTCATCTGGGGTGAGTCCGGCCTGGGCAAGACCCACCTGCTGCACGCCGCCGGTAACTACGCGCAGCGGTTGTTCCCCGGCATGCGGGTCAAGTATGTCTCCACCGAGGAGTTCACCAACGACTTCATCAACTCGCTGCGCGACGACCGCAAGGTGTCGTTCAAACGCAGCTACCGGGATGTCGATGTGTTGCTCGTCGATGACATCCAGTTCATCGAAGGCAAGGACGGGATCCAGGAAGAGTTCTTCCACACCTTCAACACCCTGCACAACGCCAACAAGCAGATCGTCATCTCCTCCGACCGGCCCCCCAAACAGTTGGCCACCCTCGAAGACCGGCTGCGCACCCGGTTCGAGTGGGGACTGATCACCGATGTGCAACCCCCCGACCTGGAAACACGCATCGCGATCCTGCGCAAGAAAGCGCAAGTGGAGCGGCTGGCCGTGCCCGACGACGTCCTCGAACTGATCGCCAGCAGCATCGAACGCAATATCCGCGAACTCGAGGGAGCCCTGATCCGGGTCACCGCGTTCGCGTCGCTGAACAAGACACCCATCGACAAGGCCCTGGCCGAGATCGTGCTGCGCGACCTGATCGCCGACGCGAGCGGCATGCAGATCAGCGCGGCCACCATCATGGCGGCCACCGCTGAATACTTCGACACCACCGTCGAAGAACTACGCGGGCCCGGCAAGGCGCGCCCGCTGGCGCAATCGCGCCAGATCGCCATGTACCTGTGCCGCGAACTCACCGATCTCTCGCTGCCCAAGATCGGGCAGGCTTTCGGCCGCGATCACACCACGGTGATGTACGCGGAGAAGAAGATCCGCGGCGAGATGGCCCAGCGCCGCGAGATCTTCGACAACGTCAAAGAACTCACCACCCGGATCCGGCAGCGCTCCAAGCGCTGAGTTCTTGCGTCACCCCCGCGCAAATTTGGTGAAAAACTTTCTTCCCTCGAGTCACAGCTGCAACAGCCTGATGATGTGCGCAGGCTGTGCACAAACCCTGCGAGTTCGGCGTGCATCAGTGCGTCCTGAGTGCACAACCGTGGCTCATCCCCAGCCGTCCACCGCGTCCCGCACAGGCAGCGACCCGGTCATCCCCAGCCCCGTCTGGCCGCTAGCTGCGCGAAGCCCGGGTTGTCCCCAGATTCCACACGCCCTAATACTGTTATTGAAATCTCTTCATCATTTCTTCCTTGAAGTACACCCTTGGGGACAAGCCTCGTCCGGGGGCGTTGCGCGGCGGCCCGAGCTTGGTTTGCGGGGGTGCGCGATGAGCTTTCAAGTTCGCCCCAGAAGCTCTACGGTTGTTCTTCGACTGCTGTTGCGGTCGCCAGGGCGGATACCTGCCGCCGGCGGTCGTCACGGGGAGTCCCCAACGCCGGCGGGGGAGCTGGCCCACGGATTTGAGTTCACAGGTGTGAAGGGACGCAATGGACGCGGCTACAACACGTGCGGTCACCGATTTGAAGTTTCGGCTGGTCCGGGAGTCCTTCGCCGAAGCGGTGTCGTGGGTGGCGAGAAACCTGCCGTCACGGCCGACGGTGCCGGTGCTGTCCGGGGTGTTGCTGACCGGATCCGAGGATGGGCTCACCATCTCCGGATTCGACTACGAGGTCTCCGCCGAAGTACAGGTCGCTGCTGAAATCGCCTCCCCGGGAAGCGTTTTGGTGTCCGGGAAACTGTTGTCCGAAATCACCCGGGCGCTGCCCAACAAGCCGGTGGATTTCTACGTCGACGGCAACCGGGTCGCCTTGACCTGCGGTAGCGCTCGGTTTTCGTTGCCGACGATGGCGGTGGAGGATTACCCGACCCTGCCGACCCTGCCTGAGGAGACCGGGACGCTGCCGGCCGAGTTGTTCGCCGAGGCGATCGGCCAGGTCGCCATCGCTGCCGGCCGGGATGACACGCTGCCCATGCTCACCGGCATCCGGGTCGAGATCTCCGGTGAATCGGTGGTTTTGGCCGCAACCGACCGGTTTCGGCTGGCGGTCCGCGAGTTGACGTGGTCGGCGCTGTCCCCCGACATCGAGGCCTCGGTGCTGGTGCCGGCCAAGACTCTGGCCGAAGCCGCCAAGGCCGGCGCCGACGGTTCGGAAGTCCGGCTGTCGCTGGGTTCGGGATCCGGTGTCGGCAAAGAAGGCCTGCTCGGTATCAGCGGCAACGGCAAACGCAGTACCACCCGGTTGCTGGACGCCGAATTCCCGAAATTCCGGCAACTGCTACCGGCTGAACACAGCGCGGTGGCCACCATCAACGTCGCCGAGTTGACCGAAGCGATCAAGCTGGTGGCGCTGGTCGCCGAGCGCGGCGCACAGATCCGGATGGAATTCGCCGACGACATGCTGCGGCTGTCGGCCGGCGCCGACGACGTCGGACGTGCCGAGGAGGATCTGGCCGTCGACTACGCCGGGGAACCGCTGACCATCGCCTTCAACCCGACCTACCTGACCGACGGGCTGGGTTCGCTGCACTCCGAGCGGGTGTCGTTCGGGTTCACCACTCCGGGCAAACCGGCCTTGCTGCGTCCGGCCTCGGCCGACGATGCGGTGCCCAGCGGCAGTGGTCCGTTCCCCGCGGTACCGACGGATTACGTGTATCTGTTGATGCCGGTGCGGCTGCCGGGCTGATCGCCGGGACGCACACGTGTACGTCCGGCATCTGGGCTTGCGTGATTTCCGGTCCTGGGCACGGTTGGATCTCGAACTGGCGCCGGGGCGCACGGTATTCGTCGGTCGTAACGGCTTCGGGAAGACCAATGTGCTTGAGGCGCTGTGGTATTCGACCACGCTGGGATCCCATCGGGTCGGCACGGATGCGCCGCTGATCCGCGCGGGCGCCGAACGCGCCGTGGTATCCACCATCGTGGTGAACGAGGGTCGCGAATGCGCGGTGGACCTCGAGATCGTCGCGGGCCGCGCCAATAAGGCGCGGCTGAACCGGTCGCCGGTGCGCAGCACGCGCGAGATCGTCGGGGTGTTGCGGGCGGTGTTGTTCGCTCCCGAGGACCTGGCACTGGTGCGCGGCGACCCGGCGGACCGGCGCCGCTATCTCGACGAGTTGGCCACCGTGCGGCGGCCGATGATCGCGGGGGTGCGCGCCGACTACGACAAGGTGCTGCGGCAACGTAGCGCCTTGTTGAAATCGTTGTCCGGGGCCCGGTTTCGCGGTGATCGGGGTGCGCTGGATTCGCTGGAGGTGTGGGACGGCCGGCTGGCCGAAATCGGTGCCCAACTGATGGCGGCCCGGATCGATCTGGTGAATGAACTGACATCGCAGGTGCAGAAGGCCTATCAACTGTTGGCGCCCGAATCACGTTCGGCGGCAATCGGTTACCGCGCCAGCACGGATACGGTGGCGCCGCAGGCGGAGAGCGACTCATTGGAGTCGGTGCTGTTGGCCGCCCTGACCGCCCGCCGCGGCGCCGAACTGGAGCGGGGGGTGTGTCTGGTCGGCCCACACCGCGACGACCTGGAATTGCGGCTGGGCGAGCATCCCGCCAAAGGCTTTGCCAGCCATGGGGAATCCTGGTCTTTCGCGGTCGCGTTGCGGCTGGCCGCCTACGAACTGCTGCGCGCCGATGGCAGCGACCCGGTGTTGTTGCTCGACGACGTGTTCGCCGAACTGGACACCAAGCGGCGCCGGGCCTTGGCGACGGTGGCGGAGTCGGCCGAGCAGGTGCTGGTGACCGCGGCCGTACCTGAGGACATTCCCGCGGGCTGGGAGGCCGGCCGTGTGCACATCGAGTTACACGACAGCGACGCCGGTCCGGTCTCGGAGGTCACAGCATGAGCGATCAGGACGATGTCAACCAGCGCGGCCTGGACCTGGTTCGGCGAACGCTGGAAGAGGCGCGTGCGGCGGCCCGGGCGCGGGGACAGGACGCCGGCCGGGGCCGGGCGGCTCCCGTCGAGCCGCGCCGCCGGGTGGCCGGTTCACGGCGCCGATGGTCGGGACCGGGACCCGACGCGCGCGATCCCCAACCGTTGGGCCGGCTGACCAGCGAGCTCGCCAAGCAGCGAGGCTGGACCGCGCAGGTGGCCGAGGGAACCGTGTTCGGCCAGTGGAATTCGGTCGTCGGACATCAGATCGCCGACCATGCGAATCCGACGTCGTTGACCGACGGCGTGCTCAGTGTGACGGCGGAGTCGACGGCCTGGGCCACCCAACTGCGGCTGATGCAGGCCCAGCTGCTGGCCAAGATCGCGGCCGCTGTCGGCAACGGTGTGGTGACCTCGCTGAAGATCACCGGTCCGGCCACCCCGTCGTGGCGGAAAGGACGCCGCAGTTCCCCGGGCCGGGGACCCCGCGACACGTACGGATAAGCACCGTCCGGCGCTCGGGGGCGCTTTAAACGCCACCGTCTCAGAGCCGCCAGAAATTAGCGGACTGATATCTGGAACGTCAGGACGCGCCCACAACGACGAAACTGAGCGCACGGCGCAATCAGATGGGTAGAAACGCGGCCGCAAGATCGGTGCTGACAGTGCATCACGGTAGAGTGATAGACGACTTGCCGACGGTAACCAATATCGTCGCTGCGATCCCCAAGGAGAGCGTTCCGCACGTGGCTGCCCAGAAGAAGAAGGCACAAGACGAATACGGCGCTTCGGCGATCACCGTTCTGGAAGGGCTCGAGGCCGTCCGCAAACGCCCGGGCATGTATATCGGCTCCACCGGGGAGCGTGGTCTGCACCATCTCGTCTGGGAGGTGGTGGACAACTCCGTCGACGAGGCCATGGCCGGCTACGCCACCCAGGTCGATGTGAAGCTGCTCGACGACGGCAGCGTCGAGGTGGCCGACAACGGTCGCGGTATCCCGGTCGCCATGCACGCCACCGGTGCCCCGACCGTCGACGTCGTCATGACCCAGCTGCATGCCGGCGGCAAGTTCGGTGGAGAGAACAGCGGCTACAACGTCAGCGGCGGTCTGCACGGCGTCGGCGTCTCGGTGGTCAACGCACTGTCCACCCGGCTGGAAGTCGACATCAAGCGCGACGGTCACCAGTGGTCGCAGTATTACGAGCGGGCCGTGCCCGGCACCCTCAAACAGGGCGAAGCAACCCGCAAGACCGGTACCACCATCAGGTTCTGGGCCGACCCGGACATCTTCGAAACCACCCAGTACGACTTCGAGACAGTGGCCCGCCGTCTGCAGGAGATGGCATTCCTGAACAAGGGCCTGACGATCAACCTCACCGATGAGCGGGTGGAACAGGACGAAGTGGTCGACGAGGTGGTCAGCGACCACGCCGAAGCCCCCAAGTCCGCCGAGGAGAAAGCCGCCGAATCCAAGAGGCCGCACAAGGTCAAGCACCGCACCTTCCATTACCCCGGCGGGTTGGTGGATTTCGTCAAGCACATCAACCGCACCAAGAGCCCGATCCAGCAGAGCGTGATCGACTTCGACGGCAAAGGCACCGGCCACGAGGTCGAAATCGCCATGCAGTGGAACGGCGGCTATTCCGAATCGGTGCACACCTTCGCCAACACCATCAACACCCACGAGGGCGGCACGCACGAAGAGGGTTTCCGCAGCGCGCTGACGTCGGTGGTGAACAAGTACGCCAAAGACAAGAAGCTGCTGAAGGACAAAGACCCCAACCTCACCGGTGACGACATCCGCGAAGGCCTGGCCGCCGTCATCTCGGTGAAGGTCGCCGAGCCGCAGTTCGAGGGTCAGACCAAGACCAAGCTGGGCAACACCGAGGTCAAGTCGTTCGTGCAGAAGGTGTGTAACGAGCAGCTCACGCACTGGTTCGAGTCCAACCCGTCAGAAGCCAAAACCGTGGTGAACAAGGCGGTCTCCTCGGCGCAGGCCCGAATCGCGGCGCGCAAGGCCCGCGAGCTGGTGCGCCGCAAGAGCGCCACCGACCTCGGGGGGTTGCCCGGGAAGCTGGCCGACTGCCGCTCCACGGACCCGCGCAAGTCGGAACTGTATGTGGTGGAAGGTGACTCGGCCGGCGGCTCGGCCAAGAGCGGCCGGGACTCGATGTTTCAGGCGATCCTGCCGTTGCGCGGCAAGATCATCAACGTCGAGAAGGCCCGCATCGACCGGGTGTTGAAGAACACCGAAGTTCAGGCCATCATCACCGCGCTCGGCACCGGTATCCACGACGAGTTCGACATCGCCAAGCTGCGGTACCACAAGATCGTGCTGATGGCCGACGCTGACGTTGACGGACAACACATTTCGACGTTGTTGTTGACGCTGCTGTTCCGGTTCATGAGGCCGCTGCTCGAACACGGCCATGTGTTCCTCGCGCAGCCGCCGCTCTACAAACTGAAGTGGCAGCGCAGCGAACCCGAATTCGCTTACTCCGACCGGGAACGCGACGGCCTGCTGGAGGCCGGCCAGAAGGCCGGGAAGAAGATCAACAAAGAAGACGGCATTCAGCGCTACAAGGGTCTGGGCGAGATGGACGCTAAGGAGTTGTGGGAAACCACGATGGATCCCTCGGTGCGGGTATTGCGCCAGGTCACCCTCGATGACGCCGCCGCCGCCGACGAGTTGTTCTCCATCCTGATGGGCGAGGACGTCGAGGCCCGGCGCAGCTTCATCACCCGTAACGCCAAAGACGTTCGCTTCCTTGACGTTTGATCCCCAGTCCGCCTTCGATACAACGAGGAATAGATGACTGACACGACGCTGCCGCCCGGCGACGACTCGGTGGACCGGATCGAACCGGTCGACATCCAGCAGGAGATGCAGCGCAGCTACATCGACTACGCGATGAGCGTGATCGTCGGCCGCGCGCTGCCCGAAGTGCGCGACGGCCTCAAGCCGGTGCACCGCCGGGTGCTCTACGCGATGTATGACTCCGGATTCCGTCCCGACCGCAGCCACGCCAAATCGGCTCGCTCGGTGGCCGAGACGATGGGTAACTACCACCCGCACGGCGACGCCTCGATCTACGACACGTTGGTGCGGATGGCGCAGCCGTGGTCGCTGCGGTACCCGTTGGTCGACGGGCAGGGCAACTTCGGATCGCCGGGCAACGATCCGCCGGCGGCAATGAGGTATTGCGTCACCGGGGACACGTTGATCGGACTGCCCGAGGGCCGCTCCATCCCCATCGCAGAGGTGGTTCCGGGCGCTGAAGCCAACAGCGACAACGCCATTGACCTGAAAGTGCTTGACCGGCACGGCCTGCCGGTCTCTGCAGACAGGTTGTTCCATTCGGGTGAACACCCCACGTTCCGGGTCCGCACGAACGGCGGTCACGAGTTAACCGGCACGGCCAATCACCCGCTGCTGTGCCTGGTGAACATCGGACCGGTGCCCACGTTGTTGTGGAAGCTCATCGAAGAGATTGCGCCGGGTGACTGTGTGGTCCTCAGCACCGAGGGTGGGGGTCGTGAACCCAGCACGCCGACGATGGGCTGCCTATCCCCCACGGTCGACGAGGTGCCGGGACTTGCCGAATTCCTGCAGGCCGACGTAGATGACGCGGATGCCGCGGCCATTGCATCCGAACTCACCGACGGCCGTTTCCACTACGCACGAGTCGCATCCGTTACCGACGCCGGCGTGCAACCGGTCTACAGCCTGCGGGTCGACACCGAAGACCACGCGTTCCTGACCAACGGCTTCATCAGTCACAACACCGAAGCACGGCTGACCCCCCTGGCCATGGAGATGCTGCGCGAAATCGACGAGGAGACAGTCGATTTCATCCCGAACTACGACGGCCGGGTGCAGGAACCCACGGTGCTGCCCAGCCGGTTCCCCAACCTGCTGGCCAACGGCTCGGGCGGCATCGCGGTGGGCATGGCCACCAACATCCCGCCGCACAACCTGCGCGAACTCGCCGAAGCGGTGTTCTGGTGCCTGGACAACCACGACGCCGACGAAGAGGCGACGCTGGACGCGGTCATGGAGCGCGTCAAGGGACCGGACTTTCCCACCTCCGGTCTGATCGTCGGATCACAGGGAATCTCTGACGCGTACAAGACCGGCCGCGGTTCGGTCAAAATGCGCGGAGTCGTTGAGGTAGAAGAGGATTCGCGCGGCCGGACCTCGCTGGTGATTACCGAGCTGCCTTATCAGGTCAACCACGACAACTTCATCACCTCGATCGCCGAGCAGGTCCGCGACGGCCGGCTGGCCGGAATCTCCAACATCGAGGACCAGTCCAGCGACCGCGTCGGGCTGCGCATCGTCATCGAACTCAAGCGCGATGCGGTGGCCAAGGTGGTGCTCAACAACCTCTACAAGCACACCCAGCTGCAGACCAGCTTCGGTGCCAACATGCTGTCGATCGTCGACGGGGTGCCGCGCACCCTGCGGCTGGACCAGATGATCCGCTACTACGTCGCGCACCAGCTCGACGTGATCGTCCGGCGCACCACCTACCGACTGCGAAAAGCCAACGAGCGGGCCCACATTCTGCGCGGTCTGGTCAAAGCCCTCGACGCTCTGGACGAGGTCATCGCGCTGATCCGGGCATCGGAAACCGTGGACGTCGCCCGCACCGGGTTGATCGAACTGCTCGACATCGACGAGATCCAGGCGCAGGCGATCCTGGACATGCAGCTGCGCCGGCTTGCCGCCCTGGAACGTCAACGCATCGTCGACGACCTGGCCAAGATCGAAGCCGAAATCGCTGACCTGGAAGACATTCTCGCCAAACCGGAACGGCAGCGCGGCATCGTGCGCGACGAACTCGGCGAGATCGTGGACAAGCACGGCGACGACCGTCGTACCCGGATCATCGCCGCCGACGGTGAGGTCAGCGACGAAGATCTGATCGCCCGCGAGGACGTCGTCGTCACCATCACCGAAACCGGTTACGCCAAGCGCACCAAGACCGATCTGTACCGCAGCCAGAAACGCGGTGGCAAAGGCGTGCAGGGTGCCGGGCTCAAGCAGGACGACATCGTGCGGCACTTTTTCGTCTGCTCCACCCACGACTGGATCCTGTTCTTCACCACCCAGGGGCGGGTGTACCGGGCCAAGGCCTATGAGTTACCGGAGGCGTTGCGGACCGCGCGCGGTCAGCACGTCGCCAACCTGCTGGCCTTCCAGCCCGAAGAACGCATCGCCCAGGTCATCCAGATCAAGAGCTACGAGGACGCGCCGTACCTGGTGCTGGCCACCCGTAACGGGCTGGTGAAGAAATCCAAACTGACCGACTTCGACTCCAACCGGTCCGGCGGGATCGTGGCGGTCAACCTGCGCGACGGCGACGAGCTCGTCGGCGCGGTGCTGTGCTCCTCGGATGACGACCTGCTGCTGGTGTCGGCCAACGGCCAATCCATCCGGTTCTCGGCGACCGACGAGGCGCTGCGGCCGATGGGCCGCGCCACCTCAGGGGTGCAGGGTATGCGGTTCAACGCCGACGACCGGCTGCTCTCGCTGAACGTCGTGCACGAAGGCACCTACCTGTTGGTCGCCACCTCGGGCGGCTACGCCAAGCGGACCGGCATCGAGGAGTATCCGGTACAGGGGCGCGGCGGCAAGGGTGTGCTGACGGTCATGTACGACCGGCGGCGCGGCCGACTGGTCGGGGCGCTGATCGTCGACGACGAGAGCGAGCTCTACGCGATCACCTCCGGCGGCGGTGTCATCCGCACCACCGCCCGGCAGGTCCGTAAGGCCGGACGGCAGACCAAGGGCGTCCGGCTGATGAACCTGGGTGAGGGCGACACGCTGTTGGCCATCGCCCGCAACGCCGAAGCCGGCGTCGAGGCCGAGGTCGAGGGCGAAGAGGGGCCGGTCAGCTAGCCGGGCATAGACTCGGCTACTTGAGCACACATGTGAGGAGTCGGGGTGAGTTCACCGAACGAGCCGGGCGGCGCCCCCAGTCCGGGCGACCAGCCGAACGGGGATGGCTCAACCGAACGGGCCGGTGCGCACCGAGCCGCGACCGGGTCCGGCCGCATCCCGGATGCGGGCGACGCGCCGCCGTGGCAGCGCGGAGCGGCGCGGACGTCATCGCAGTCGGGACCGCGTCCAGCGGCAGACCCACCCACCGAAGTGCGGCCGCCCAGCAGCTCCGAAGCGCGGCTGAATCGTTTCATCTCCGGCGGGTCGGGTCCGACCACCGGCTCACCGCCGGAGGCGCCAGCTGTGCGTAGCGACAACACCCCTGCAGAGGCATATGCCAGCGAACTGCCCGATCTGTCCGGGCCGATTCCGCGGGCCACCCCGCGCAAGTCCACTCCCGAGCGGAGCTCGGACACCTCGTCGGGAACAACCCGGTCCAGCAGCGAAGGCCGCGAATCGCGGGAGTCGCGGGTGGCGGTCGGGTCCCGGCGGGCCCGCGGGCCGGTGCGGGCCAGCATGCAGATCCGTCGCATCGACCCGTGGAGCACATTGAAGGTGTCGCTGCTGCTGTCGGTGGCGCTGTTCTTCGTCTGGATGATCGCGGTCGCGTTCCTGTACCTGGTGCTCGGCGGCATGGGCGTGTGGGCCAAGCTGAACAGCAACGTCGGCGATCTGCTGAACAACACCAGCGGCAGCAGCGGTGAGCTCGTCTCCAGCGGCACCATCTTCGGCGGCGCCGTCCTGATCGGTTTGGTCAACATCGTGCTGATGACCGCGATGTCCACCATCGCCGCGTTCGTTTACAACCTCACCACCGATCTGATCGGTGGTATCGAAGTGACGCTGGCGGATCGGGACTAGCTGGCCTGTTTTGGGTGTCGGGTGGCCGGTGCGGTAATCTCGTCGCTCGGCCGTATGCGCAGTACGGGCCTATAGCTCAGGCGGTTAGAGCGCTTCGCTGATAACGAAGAGGTCGGAGGTTCGAGTCCTCCTAGGCCCACGACCATGGGTTCGTCAAGACGTCGGGTGAAGTTCGCGCTGGCGGCGGCCGCCGCGGCCGGCGCGGCTGCCGTGTTCCGTGCGCGGCGCGACGTCGAAGTCTGGCACGTGGCGCCCGATCCGACCTCTGATGACGCACCCGATCACCACGAGGGGCCTTAGCTCAGTTGGTAGAGCACCGCCTTTGCAAGGCGGGTGTCAGGGGTTCGATTCCCCTAGGCTCCACACACTGGCCGTGACCATCGCCGGCCATGCGAGGCAGGCGTCAGCGGTTGAGCGGACTGTAGAACACCAGCCCGTTGCCCTTGTTGTCGTAGACCACGGCACGCCGCTCGTGCGCGTCGTCGTGGGGGCCCTGCACGATGCCACCGCCGGCAGCTTCCACCGCCTTGGCCGCGGCGTCGACGTCAGCGGTCTTGATCCCGACGACAACCTGGCCCGGAATCGGATGGTCCACCGCGGTCGCCAACGCCAGCGTCACCGAGCCACCGTCCAGCGCCGCGAAGTGGGCTCCGTCGCGAAACTTCAACGCCATCCCCAGCGTCTCGGTGTAGAACCGGATCGACTCGTCGAGATCGTCGGTCGCCAAGATGATCATTCGTACGTCGTGCCCGGTCATCGGTGACTCCCTGCGCGCGCGGAGGTGAAACCCACCTGCCTAGGGACGCTGTTGCACATCGACGCTGGGCGGCAACGGCGACGGATCCGGACGCGTCGAGCGGCGCACGATGCTGAACGCGACCCCACCGGCGGCCAGCACCGCCACCCCGGCGGCACCCGCGATCACCCAGGGCTTCTTGCTGCGGCGCTGGGTGCGGCGGGCATCCTGCAGCAACTGCGGCAGGTTGGCGACCACTTCCTGGGCGGCGGCCAGCTCCTGGCCGATCGTCTCCTGGGCGGCGGCGAGCTCGCGGGCCAGGCGGCCCTCCCGGTAGCGGCGCCGGAGCTCCGTGGCCGTCGAGCGCGCACCTTGGGCTCCGAGGCCGACGACGCCGCGGGTGACGTCGACCGGTCCCACCGTCGAGTAGGTCAGGCCCCGGGTGAGTCGCTCGCGCGGAGTCAACCGGGCATCCACCGTCACACTCATCTGCCGCCTTTCGCCGTGCCGCTCGGATCCTACGAGTCCTATCAGGTACCACGCCGTCGAGCTAGTACCTGACCTCAAACGGATGCAGGTGCACCGGCTGCGGGCCGGATGCGGTGTGGTGGCAGACTGTGATCCCGTGACCAACCCGATTCAGACCGCCACCGCCACGCTGCACACCAACCGGGGAGACGTCAAGGTCGCCCTGTTCGGCAACCACGCGCCCAAGACCGTCGCCAACTTCGTCGGGCTTGCGCAGGGCACCAAGGAGTACTCGACGCAGAACGCCTCCGGCGGCCCGTCGGGCCCGTTCTACGACGGCGCGGTCTTCCACCGGGTGATCAAGGGCTTCATGATCCAGGGCGGCGACCCGACCGGCACCGGCCGTGGCGGTCCGGGCTACAAGTTTGCCGACGAGTTCCACCCCGAGTTGCAGTTCGACCGGCCGTACCTGCTGGCGATGGCCAACGCCGGGCCGGGCACCAACGGCTCACAGTTCTTCATCACGGTGGGCCCGACCCCGCACCTGAACCGTCGCCACACGATTTACGGCGAGGTCATCGACCCCGAGTCGCAGCGCGTCGTCGACACCATCGCCACCACGGCGACCGACGGCAACGACCGCCCGCTGGAACCGGTCGTCATCGAATCCATCACCATTTCCTGACCAGTCCCCCGCCGAGCAGACGCAAAAGCCCCTAATTTCGTGCCGAAATGGGGGCTTTTGCGTCTGCTCGGCACTAAGGGTGACCCGCCCAGCCGGCGTCGGTGAGGGCGTCGAGCACGTCCAAAGGGTCGGTGCCCAGGTCCCAGCGCGACAGCACAATCAGTCCCCCGCCGACCGTCTCGATCTCCAGCAGCCGCACCCGCCGCCTGTGTCGGCGGAATTCGGTAATCCGGATGATGTCGATCGCGTCGCGGCGCAACAGCTGCGTGCGCAACCAGCCGCGCAACACCAGCGCTTCGTCGGTGATAGCCAGCTTGGGACGGGCCCGCCACGACGCGCCGGCAAACACGAGCAGACCCAGCGCGGCAATCCCGGCGATGAAGCGCCCGGGCGGGTCTGTGACCAGCGTCACAGCGGCGATAGCCAACATCATGCCGCCGACGCCGCAAGCTGCGATTCCGGCGGTGGGCGGCGACCATTCAGTTTGCTGCATGCGTTATCGGAGCCCTCTCACCACCATGGATACGATTAATCCACAGCAGCTATCAACAGTGGGGATGAATCACACGCGTGTGATTGGGTAACGGCGGGGTTGCTAGCTCGCTAACAAGACCGACATATCACCCCGCCATTACCCCTGAGTCAACGCTCAGTGCCAGCGCATCGTGAGCAACAGCCCGGTGATCATGAAAGCGAACGCGATGGCGTAGTTCCACGGACCGAGTTCGGCCATCCAGTGCAGCGCGGCCGGAGCCTGCGGACCGTAAGCCGCCAACTGGAACACCATCAACCAAACCAGCCCCACCAGCATGAGCCCGATGAACAGCGCGACGAACCAGACGCTGGACGGCCCCACCTTCACCTTCACCGGCGTACGGCTCACCGCGCTGACGGTGAAGTCGTTCTTCTTGCGGACCTTGGACTTGGGCATTTACTACCTCTGGTGTCAAACGAGCAGGGCAGGTGCAACGATGCGGAACAGGTGCAACGATTACGGTTGCAGCGCGGAGCTTGGGTACGACCTTAACTCAAGGCGATCCGCGACCACCCACCGCGAACCGCGATCAGGAGCCGGAGACACACCGTTGACCGAACAGGGATCCGATCAGCGCCGCTCGCTGTGGCACTTCGGTGTCCCGGTGGTGTGTCTGCTGGCCGGGCTGCTGCTGGCCGCGACGCACGGGGTGTCCGGGGGTGCGGAAATCCGTCGTAGCGACGCGCCGCGGCTGGTGGACCTGGTCCGTGAAACCCGGTCCTCGGTGAGTCAACTGGACGCCGAACGCGAAGCGCTGAGCCGCAAGCTCGACGCCGCACACGGCCGGTCGTCGGACACCGCACTACGCGCGATGTTGCAACGGGCCGCCGAACTGGCCGGCGAGGCCGACATGAACCCGGTGCGCGGCCCCGCCCTGGTAGTGGTCCTCAACGACGCGCAGCGCGATGCCAACGGCCGGTTCCCGCGGGACGCCACCCCGGACGACCTCGTCGTGCACCAGCAGGACATCGACGGGGTGCTCAATGCGATGTGGAGTGCCGGCGCGGAAGCCATCCAGATGCAGGACCAACGCATCATCGCCACGTCGGTGGTCCGCTGCGTGGGCAACACCCTGCTGCTCAACGGTCGCACCTACAGCCCGCCCTATTCCATCACCGCCATCGGCAACGCCGCCGCCATGCAGGCGGCGCTGGCCGCCGCTCCACTGGTGACCCTCTACAAGCAGTACGTGGTCCGGTTCGGACTCGGGTACCGCGAGGAAGTCAAGGCCGACGTCCAGATCGCCGGCCATTCCGAGCCGGTGCGGCTGCACTATGCGCAGCCGATGGGCCCGATCGGCTACTGACAACAGCACCGCACCTGGGCGGTAACCTGTCACGGTGCAGATCCTGGTCGTCGACAACTACGACAGCTTTGTGTTCAACCTGGTCCAGTATCTGGGCCAGCTGGGCGTCGAGGCCGCCGTGTGGCGCAACGACGACGCGCGCCTGGCCGATGCGAACGCCGTCGCCACCCAGTTCGACGGTGTGCTGCTCAGCCCGGGGCCGGGGACACCCGAGCGCGCGGGCGCCTCGATCAGCCTGGTCCGCGCGTGCGCCGAGTCCAGCACGCCCCTGCTCGGGGTGTGCCTGGGGCACCAGGCCATCGGGGTGGCGTTCGGTGCCACCGTCGACCGCGCACCCGAGTTGCTGCATGGCAAGACCAGCAGTGTGCTGCACACCAATGCCGGTGTGCTGCAAGGACTTCCGGATCCGTTCACGGCCACCCGGTATCACTCGCTGACCATCCTGCCGGAGTCGCTGCCAGCCGAGTTGGAGGCCATCGCGCACACCCGCAGCGGGGTGATCATGGCAGTGCGGCACACCGGTCTGCCCATCCACGGCGTCCAGTTCCACCCGGAGTCGATCCTGACCGAAGGCGGTCACCGGATGCTGGCGAACTGGCTCGCCTACTGCGGCTGGGTGCGCGACGACACGTTGGTACGTCGCTTGGAGAACGAAGTCTCTACCGCGGTGCGGCCGCACTTCCCGGTCGAACCGTCCACCCGGCCGGCCGGAGTCACTGACCGAACTTCAGCGTGATCACGCCGTCCCGATTGACGCCGCTGCCGGCCGACGGGCTCTGAACCACGATCTTGTTGTGCAGCGGACCACCGGCGTCGACGTCGGGCCCCTTGTCCAGCACCCCGGTCCACCCCAGTGCACGCAACCGAGGCTCGGCATCCGTCCAGAACATGCCGGACAGATCCGGCATCACGAACTGATTGCCCTTGGATACCTGCAGTTCGATCACCGAGTCGACGGGGACCGTGGTGCCTGCCGGCGGATTGGTGGAGATGACGTCGCCGGCGGTGCGCGTGCTGTCCACCAACGCCTGACTGAACTTCGAAAAGCCGTACACGCTGAGGTTCTTCTGCGCCATCTCCAACGTCTGGCCCGCGACGTCGGGGATCTGCTTGGTCTCTGGACCCGAACCGATGATGATCGTGATCACGTTGGTGATCGCCGACGTCTGATTCGCCGGCGGGTTGGTCCCGATGACCTTGCCGGCCTGCTCCGCAGCGGACGGCGCCTTGGCTTCCTTGAACTTGCTGAAACCCGCGGCGGTGAGCTTCTTGACCGCTTCGGCGTAGGTCAGCGACGACACGTCGGGCAGCTCGCGCTGCTCGGGACCGGTGGAGACGTTGATGGTGATTTCGTCGCCCGCGCCCACCGAGGCGTTAGCGATCGGGTCGGTGCCTATGACGTGGTCGGGCAGGATCGTCGAGTCGGGTTTCTGCTGGGTGCGCGTCTTGAAACCCTTGTTCTGCAGCGCGGCGATCGCGTCCGCCGACGCTTGGCCGCGCACGTCGGGAACCTGGACGTTGCGGGGATTGCCACCGAAAGTGTTGATCGCGATGGTGACCACGATCGTGAGCACCGCCAGTACCGCCACCGCGGCCACCCAGCGACCCACCGACCCCGCACCCCGGTTGTCGGATTCGTCGAAGTTCTGCCGGGGCAGCGGGTCGGTCCGCGGTCCGGTGTGGCTGGGACCTGAGTAGGACATATATGCCTTGCGCTCGGCGCCGGTCAGCACCTTGGGAGCTTCAGGGGCCTCGCCGTTGTGCACCCGGACCAGGTCGGCCCGCATCTCGGCGGCCGTCTGATACCGGTTCTCCGGGTTCTTGGCCAAGGCTTTGAGCACGACGGCGTCGAGGTCGGCGGAAACTCCTTCGTGCCGTTCCGAGGGCGGCACCGGATCTTCGCGGACGTGCTGGTAGGCCACCGAGACCGGTGAGTCACCGGTGAAAGGTGGCTCCCCGGTGAGCATTTCGTAGAGCACACAGCCCAGCGAATACACATCGGAGCGGGCGTCCACCGGGTCGCCGCGGGCCTGCTCGGGCGACAGGTACTGCGCGGTCCCTATCACCGCGGCGGTCTGGGTGACGCTGTTGCCGCCGTCGGCGATTGCCCGGGCGATGCCGAAGTCCATCACCTTCACCGCGTTGTTGGCGGAACTGATCATGATGTTCGCCGGCTTGACGTCGCGGTGGATGATGCCGTTCTGGTGGCTGAAGTTCAGCGCCTGGCAGGCGTCGGCGATCACCTCGATGGCCCGCTTGGGCGTCATCGGGCCTTCGGTGTGCACGATGTCGCGCAGGGTCACGCCGTCGACGTACTCCATCACGATGTACGGCAACGGTCCGGCCGGTGTCTCTGCCTCGCCGGTGTCGTACACCGCGACGATCGCCGGATGGTTGAGCGCGGCGGCATTCTGCGCTTCACGCCGGAACCGCAGGTAGAAGCTGGGGTCGCGAGCGAGGTCGGCGCGCAACACTTTGACCGCGACGTCGCGGTGCAACCGCAGGTCGCGGGCGAGGTGAACCTCGGACATACCTCCGAAGCCGAGGATGTCGCCCAGTTCGTAACGGTCGGACAGATGCTGAGGGGTTGTCATCCTGGGGTCCCGAATTGAGCCGGCATCCCAGGGATACCCGTTTCCCCACTGTCAGTCCAATGACTGACCGACGCGCTTCCGGTGTTGTTCACCGTCGGCGGCACCTGTTGCTGCTGTGCGGTGTCGTTCTTCGAAATGACGATCAGCACCGCGATGATGATCGCCAGCGCGCCGAGTACCCCGGCCGCCCACAGCAGCGCCCGCTGGCCGGAGGAGAACGTCCGCCGGGCCGGCGGCGGCCGGCGACCCGAGGCGGCCTGCGAGCGGCGTGGCGCGGCGGTGCGGCTGGTGGAGGACGCGGGCGCGATCCGCGCCGGGGCGGCCGACGGGACCGCCGCCGGGGCGGCCCGGCCGGCCGGTGGAGACGCGCTGGGTCGGGGTGGTCGCCGGCCGGCTCGCACCGCGGCCACCGCGTCGGCGAACGGTCCCCCGCTGCGGTAGCGCTGGCTGGGATTCTTCACCAGGGTGATCTCGATCAGCTCGCGCACATTGGGCGGCAGATCATTGGGCAACGGCGGCGGCGGCTCCTTGATGTGCTTCATCGCCACGGTCAGCGCACCGTCCCCGGTGAACGGCCTTTTGCCCGAAACCACTTCGTAGCCAACAACTCCCAGCGCGTAGACGTCACTGGCCGGTGTCGCGTCGTGGCCCAGGGCCTGCTCGGGCGCGATGTACTGGGCGGTGCCCATCACCATGCCGGTCTGGGTGACCGGTGCGGCGTCGACGGCCTTGGCGATACCGAAGTCGGTGATCTTCACCTGACCGGTAGGGGTGATCAGGATGTTGCCCGGCTTGACGTCACGGTGCACCAGACCGTTGGTGTGCGCGATCTGCAGCGCGCGGCCGGTCTGCTCAAGCATGTCCAGGGCGTGCCGCAGCGAGAGGCGGCCGGTGCGTTTGAGCACCGAGTTCAACGGTTCACCGTTGACCAGCTCCATGACCAGGTAGGCGGTGCGGCCTTCGCCGTCCAGCTGGCTTTCGCCGTAGTCGTGCACCTGGGCGATACCGGGATGGTTGAGCATCGCAGTGGTGCGGGCCTCGGAGCGGAACCGTTCGATGAACTCCGGGTCCTGTGAGAATTCCTGCTTGAGCACCTTCACGGCGACGCGCCGACCCAGGCGGCTGTCCACCGCTTCCCAAACCTGGCCCATGCCGCCGGTGGCGATGAGCCGCTGCAGGCGGTAACGACCCGACAGCGTCACCCCGACGCGCGGACTCATGGTCCCCCCTGCAACGCAGCTTCGATCACTGCCCGTCCGATCGGCGCGGCGACCGCGCCGCCGGTCGCGGACAGGCGATCACCCCCGTTTTCCACCAGCACCGCCACGGCAATCTTTGGCGCCTGCGCGGGCGCGAAGGCGATGTACCACGCGTGCGGTGGCGTGTTCCGCGGGTCGGAGCCGTGCTCCGCGGTGCCCGTCTTCGATGCGATCTGCACGCCGGGGATGGCCCCTTTCTGCTGTGCGACTTTCTCGGCGCCGACCATCAGCTCTGCCAGCTTAGCGGCGACCTGCGGCGAAACTGCGCGGCGCTGCTGATATGGCGCAGTGCTGCTGATGTTGGCCAGGTCGGGTCCCTTGAGGCTTTCTACCAGGTAGGGCCGCATCAAAATGCCGCCGTTGGCGATCGCCGCGGCAACCTCGGCGTTCTGCAACGGTGTGAGCGCGACGTCCTTCTGCCCGATGCTGGTCATGCCCAGCGCGGCACCATCGGCGATGGGGCCCACGGTCGATTCGGCCACCTGCAGCGGGATCGGCGCCGGGGTGTCGTCCAGGCCGAACGCCCGGGACACGCTGCGCATCGCCTCGGCGCCGGTGAGCAGTCCGAGCTGGACGAAGGCGGTGTTGCAGGACTTGGCGAACGCCTCGTTCAGCGGCACGGTCTGACCTGGCCCACACGGGGTGCCGTCGTAGTTCTCCAACGTGGCGGTGCTGTTGGGCAACGGAATTTTGGCCGCTGCCGTCAGCGGCGCGGTCTCACTGGTGCCGGCGGCCAGGGCCGCGGCGGTGGTGATCACCTTGAACGTGGAACCGGGCGGGTATGTCTCCGAGATCGCCCGGTTGACCAGCGGATTGTCGGCGCTGTCCCGGAGGCGCTGCCAGGCTTGCGCCTGGATGTCGGGATTGTGCGACGCCAGCAGGTTCGGGTCGTAAGACGGTGCGGACACCAGGGCCAGGATCTTGCCAGTCGAGGGTTCCAGCGCGACGACGGCGCCCTTGCACGGGGAGCCGCTGCAGCCTTGCCGCATCGCGTCCCAGGCGGCCTGCTGCACACGCGGGTTGATGGTGGTGTCCACGTTGCCGCCGCGCGGGTCGCGACCGGTGAAGAAGTCAGCCAACCGCCGGCCGAACAACCGTTCGTCGGACCCGTTGAGCAGCGGATCCTCGGCCCGTTCGAGGCCGGCGCTGGAATAGCGCAGCGAGTAGAAGCCGGTGACGGGCGCGTACACCTCGGGGTTGGGGTACACCCGCAGGAAACGGAACCGGCTGTCGGTGGCGACCGAATACGCCAGCAATTGGCCGCCCGCGATGATCTGGCCCCGCTGGCGCGAGTATTCGTCGAGCAGCACACGCTGATTGCGCGGGTCGGCCCGCAACCCGTCGGCGGTGAAGACCTGCGTCATCGTGGCGTTGAGCAACAACAGCACGATCAGCGCCATCACGGTCACCGAAATCCGGCGCAGCGAGGTGTTCATACGCGCTCGATGACCTCGGTGCTGGCCGCCGCGATCGGCGACTTCTTGCGGGGACGGGTGCGCACCGGACGCCGGGCGCCGTCGGAGATGCGGGCCAAGATGGCCAGCAGCACATAGTTGGCCAGCAGCGACGACCCGCCGTAGGACATCCAGGGCGTGGTCAATCCGGTCAACGGAATCAGCTTGGTGACCCCGCCGACCACGATGAACAGCTGAATCGCCAGCGTCGAGGCCAGACCGGCGGCCAGCAGCTTGCCGAAGCTGTCACGAGTGGCGATCGCGGTGCGCATGCCGCGGATGATGACGATGGTGAAGAGCATCAAAATGCTGGCCAGGCCCACCAGACCCAACTCCTCGCCGAACGCGGCGATGATGAAGTCGGTGGACGCCGCGGGCACGGTGTCGGGCTGGCCGTTGCCCAGACCGGTGCCGAAGATCCCACCGGTGGCGAAACTGAACAGCGCCTGCACCATCTGGTAGCCGTCCCCGTCGGGATCGGCGAACGGGTCCAGCCAGGTCTGGACCCGCACCTGGACGTGGCTGAACGAGTAGTAGGCGACCACACTGCCGAGCGCGAACAACACCAGCCCGAGCACCACCCAGCTGAACCGTTGCGTCGCCAGGTAGACGAGCACCAGAAAAGACGAGTACAGCAGCAGCGAGGTGCCCAGATCCTTTTCGAAGACCATCACGCCCACCGAGATCGCCCACGCGGCCAGCAGTGGGGCCAGGTCGCGGGGGCGCGGCAGGTTCATCCCCATCACGTGCTTGCCGGCGCTGGTGAACAGGCTGCGTTTGGCGACCAATACCGCGGCGAAGAAGATCAACAGCAAAATCTTGGAGAACTCGGCGGGCTGGATGGAGAAGCCGGGCAGCCGGATCCAGATCTTGGCACCGTTCTGCTCGGACAGCGACTTGGGCAGCAGCGCGGGAATGACCAGGAAGACCAGACCCGTCAGGCCGCAGATGTAGCCGTAGCGGGCCAGTTGGCGGTAGTCCTTGAGAAGCGCCACCACCAGCGCGAACGCCACGACACCGAGCAGGGTCCACAGCATCTGCTGATTGGCGCTGGGGTGACCGTGCCGGCCCACCTCTTTATCCACCAGGTCCAGGCGGTGGATCATCACCAGACCCAGGCCGTTGAGCAGCGCGACCACCGGCAGTAGCAGCGGATCGGTGAACGGCGCGAAACGCCGGAGAACCAGGTGGGCGAAGATGAACAGCGTCAGGAAGCCCAACCCGTAGCTGACCAGGTCCCAGTGCACGCCGCGCTCCTGGTTGGTCTCCACGATCACCAACGCGGCGACGGTGATCACCGTGGCGAACACCAGCAGCAGCAACTCGGAGTTGCGCCGGGTCGGCAGCGGAGGAGTCACCGCAACCGGTGCGGGCAATTCCGTTGTGGTCATGCCGCTGCCCGGCAGTCCACGCCTGGTGTTTGAGAGGGTTGCTGGGTTTCCGTTGCCGGCGGAGACGGCGGGGCGGGCGCTACCGGGGTGGTGCTGGACGAAGGCAGCGAGCTCTGCGCCGGCGTGGTCGGAGTCGTCGACGGGGCCGTGGAGCTGGTGGCCGGCGGCGTCGAGCCGTTGCCGGGTTCGGGGGTGCCCCTGCTGTTGGTGGACGGGGCTGTTGGCTCTGTCGACGACGTGCGCTGCTGCGGGCACTCCGGCATCAGCTGCTTGGACAGGTCGCGCAGCTTCTGGCGAGCACCGTCCAGCGAGTCGGCCAGAATCCCGTCCTGCACCGATTTCCGGGCAGACGGATAGAGGTACTCCAGCTTCACCGGCCGGCACTGCTGTCCGGCGGGAGCCTCGGAGATCTCGTTGCCTTTCAAGCAGCTCGACGAGTGCGTGTCGTGCAGGGAGATACCCAGCAGCGATCCCTGGACCCCCCGCATGATGACCACCGTGCCGTTGTCATTGGCGACGTAGTAGTTGTTGCCGATGATGAGCTTGGCGATGAACACGCCGGCCAGCAGCACCAGCACCGCCAGCACGGCGGCCAGAATGATCCGGCGCCGCGGCCAGCGCGGCTTGCTCGGCGGTTCTGCTTGCGGCGCAACGCGTTTGGTGACCTCTTTGCGGGGTCGGATCGCTGATGCGCGGCCGGCCGCGGTGTTGGGGAGCGTCAGCTGGTCCTCGTCGCTGTCGCCGGACACCGCGCCGGCCAGGATCGGCTGGGTCTGGCCGAACTCGTCGTCCACGACGTCGGCGACCACCACCGTGACGTTGTCGGGCCCCCCGCCGCGCAGCGCGAGTTCGATCAACCGGTAAGCGCTTTCGGCGACATCGGCGATCTGCAGTGCTTCGGCGATGGTCTCGTTGCTGACCGGGTCGGACAGACCGTCCGAGCACAGCAGGTAGCGGTCACCGGCGCGGGCTTCGCGCATCGTCAGGGTCGGCTCCACCTCGTGACCGGTCAGCGCCCGCATGATCAGCGACCGTTGCGGGTGGCTGTGGGCCTCCTCAGCGGTGATGCGTCCTTCGTCGACCAGGGTCTGCACGAACGTGTCGTCTTTGGTGATCTGCGTCAGTTCGCCGTCCCGGAACAGGTAGCCGCGCGAGTCACCGATGTGGGCCAGTCCGAGACGGTCCCCGGCGAACAGGATCGCGGTGAGGGTGGTCCCCATCCCTTCCAGATCGGGTTCCATCTCGACCTGCGCGGCGATCGCGGAGTTGCCCTCGCGAACCGCGGCGTCGAGCTTGGCCAGCAGATCGCCGCCGGGCTCGTCGTAGTCCAGTGGCGCCAGCGCGCCGATCACCAGTTGCGACGCCACCTCGCCGGCGGCGTGCCCGCCCATGCCGTCGGCCAGGGCCAACAACCGTGCACCGGCATACACCGAGTCCTCGTTGTTGGACCGCACCAGGCCGCGATCGCTGCGGGCCGCATAGCGCAATACCAGCGTCACGGGCGCAGCTCGATCGCCGTCTTGCCGATCCGAACCGGCGTACCTATGGGAACTCGTACCGCAGTCGTCACCTTCGCCCTGTCAAGGTAAGTGCCGTTCGTCGACCCTAAATCTTCCACATACCATTCCGAACCGCGTTGAGACAGCCTGGCGTGCCGCGTCGACGCGTAGTCGTCAGTCAACACCAGGGTCGAATCGTCCGCGCGTCCGATCAACACCGGCTGTCCGCTGAGGGTGATCCGGGCACCGGTCAGCGCGCCCTCCGTCACGACCAGGTAGCGCGCGGAGTCGCGCCGATGCCGCGGGGACAGCAGACTGCCCCGCAACGCCAGCCCGCGCCGCACCATGACCGCTCCGGTGGGGGCGTAGATATCGGTGCGCAGGATCCGCAGCACCGACCAGATGAACAGCCATAACAACATCAGGAAGCCGGCACGCGACAGCTGCAGTACCAACCCCTGCATCTGACGGTCCTTTCCGTGCCGGCATTGCCCACCCCCTGCCCGCGAGACCGAGCACCTCAGCAAAGACACGATACTGGGACGGTGGTCGCCGTGGGGAGAGGCTCGACAGCGTGAGCGTGTGGCTCAGTGGATGCGGACGATGATCTCGGAGTGACCGAGCCGGATCACGTCGCCGTCAGCTAGTTGCCACTCCTGCACCGGTGCGTTGTTGACGGTGGTGCCGTTGGTCGAATTCAGGTCCGAGAGCAATGCGACCTGACCGTCCCAGCGGATCTCCAGGTGCCGGCGGGAAACCCCGGTGTCGGGCAGCCGGAACTGGGCGTCCTGGCCGCGCCCGACGATGTTGGAGCCGTCGCGAAGCTGATAGGTGCGGCCGCTGCCGTCATCGAGCTGCAGGGTGACCTGCGCTGCGGCGGAGCCGTACCCGCCCTGCCCGTAGCCGCCGTAGCCACCGCCCTGCCCGTAGTCCGAAGCCGGCGGCTGCCCGTAGTCGGAGGCCGGCTGCTGGCCCTGAGCGCCGTAGTCGTAGTCCCGGCCGGCGGGGTCGCCGTAACCGCCCTGTTGAGGCGCGAATCCGGCCGGCGAGGCTTCGGCGTACTGGGTGTAGGCCCCGGCGTCGTAATCCTGTCGGCCGTAGCCGCCGCCCTGTTGATAGCCCTGGTCCTGGTAGCCGCCCCCCTCGGGGTAGGCCGAGCGCTGCGGCTCCGGCGGAGCCGGCGGGGCGCCGTAGCCGGCGTCCTGGCGGGCGGGCTCGCGGCCGTAGTCACCGTAATCGCCGTAGCCGCCGCCCGGCGGCTGACCGTACCCACCCTGCTGGTAGCCCTGGTCCTGGCCGTAGCCGCCCTGACCGCCGTAGCCGCCACCGGGTGGACCTTGGGGCGTAGCGGGTGGCGCAGCTTCGTGGGTGGGCGCGTAGCCGCTCTGGCCCGGCTCGCCGTACCCGCCGTGCCCCTGGTCCGGGTAGCCGCCCTGGTCGCCGTAGCCACCCTGCTGGCCGTAACCGCCTTGCTGGCCGTAGCCGCCCTGGTCGCCGTAGCCGCCTTGCTGGCCGTAGCCACCTTGCTGGCCGTAACCGCCCTGGTCGCCGTAACCGCCCTGCTGGCCGTAGCCGCCCTGGTCGCCGTATCCACCCTGCTGGCCGTAGCCGCCCTGGTCCGGGTAACCACCCTGCTGGCCGTACCCGCCCTGCGGCGGGTATCCCTGCTGCGGTGGGTAACCGCCCTGTTCCGGCGGGTAACCGCGCTGGTCGTCCTGCCGTCCGTAGCGGTCGTCGTAGTACTCGTCGGGCCGCCCCTGACCGCGGTAGCCTGGGTTGTCAGTCATCGGTCGTACTCCTGGTTCTGCGCCAAACGCATCATCTGATTGTGGCGGGGCGGAATCGGTATCCGTCGGGCGGGGCTCGACGTCGGGGTTGACAGCCCCGCGGGCGCGGAACTGGCCTGTATGCAGGTTCGCGGAATGCTCGAACCGGACGACCACATCACCATACGTTTGCCACCCCTGTTCCTGGATAAAGTCCGCCAAGTACCGAGCAAAAGCGCTCGACGTGAGATCCGGATCGGCGTTCAACTTCTCCGAGTCGTGCACACTGAGGGTAATGATGTATTCGTTGGGTGCCAAAAGGCGATTTCCCTGCAGTGACCGGACGCCGTCGCTCGCTTCGCGCCGCAGCAGCGCCTCCACCTCTTGCGGCACAATCGATCCGCCGAAGACCCGAGCAAACGCATCACCGACGGTCGCCTCGAGTTTGCGCTCGATGCGCTGAACTAGCCCGCGTTGGCCACCCATCGTTGCGCGCTCGCTTCACTCTGTGCCAGGGATCGTCGGCGGAGGGCAAACGACTCGGCCGAGTGCCGTCATCGTATCGGGATACCGCCATGCTGCGGCACCGTGAGATTCCTGGGAATCACATCGATACTGATCAGAGACCTTATTACCGCGCGACGCCGGTCGAGCCCGCCGAGCGGTTGGGGCGCGCGGCTACTAGAGTGATATGGTCCTCCGGTTGTTCGGGCGAGTGGCGGAATGGCAGACGCGCTGGCTTCAGGTGCCAGTGTCCTTCGGGACGTGGGGGTTCAAGTCCCCCTTCGCCCACAGTGAGCGGTTCCGCGAACTGCGGCGCGCGAGGCCACGGACGTAGAGTCCGTGGCCTCTGTGTTTGTCGGGTCCCCTGACCTCGTCGTCAGTATTCATCCGCAACCGCCTGGGCGATCAGCCGGATCCGATCGGAGTCATTCGCCGGATCGGTGATCGTGGCGACCGGGACCATCGTCTTGGTGCCGACCTGGAACTGCGGGCCGATCACCACCGTAAAGATGCCCGCCTCGCCGTCGCCGCTGACGGCGTGCCCGCCGACGTCGAAATGCTCAGGCTCGTAGGTGAGCCCGTCGGGCTCCGCGTAGTCCAATGAAAGGTAGACGTTCGGCCCGCCGTCGACGCCGAAGGCGCAGTCATGGGTGCTGAACTCTGCAATGTCCCAGGAAATGCCGTGCGCCGGGCGCAGTCGCGCCGGTGCCCGGCACGGGTCGGCGCCGGTGATCACGGTGCGGGGCACCGAACTCGTCGCCAGGGAAGGCTTGCGGGCGAATTCGTGCAGGCCCACCTGCATGAGCTTGCGCCCAATGGCGCAGCCGTCGATTCGCGGTGGCGCCATCACCATGGCGGTCAGGCGCACACTGCCGGGATAGGTGGCTGCCCACTCACAGCCCGCCGACACCATCTGGTCGCGCGGGGGCATGTTGGGTCCGGCGAATGCGTCGGCGACGGTGACATCGGTGCCGTCGATCGTTTCGTGCTTGGCCCAGGCCGCCGGCTGAGGCAGCACCACCGGCCCGACCGCCAACGAGATGGTCGCCGTGATGTTGTCGCTGTCTTGGCCGATGCGGGAGCGGCACAGGATCGCCGAGGTAGGTGCCTCGATGGTGAGTGCCTTGCCCGCCACCGTGCGCGCCCCGCCGTACAGGGCGCAGATATCGACGCCACGGATCTGCTGGATCGTGCGCAGCCGCTCAAGGTCGGCGTCGTTGGTAGGCGCGACCACGCTGGTATCCGGTGGCCCGGAGTCGGTGGCTTTCGGCGCAGGCTGATCGTGCGTGCATGCGACCACAGCGGCGGCAACGGCGAGCAGGCCGAGGCCGAAACGACAGCGATCCCTCACCGGCACGACACCCTTCATCGGCACGACAGTAGTGCTGCCGACGATGTCACCCGAGTACCCGTGAGTGGCATCGCGTGGTCGCTCACCCCGGCGCAAGCACCGCCCCTTCTGGCGGCCGCCCCACCCATGCCGCCTACATTCTCATCGACGACTATCGAGGGAGCCCTGAGTTGAACATCGATCCCGCCGCCACCGCGTGGCTGCTGGCCAGCACGGCGCTGGTGCTGCTGATGACGCCCGGGTTGGCAATCTTCTACGGCGGCATGGTGCGCACCACCGGCGTGCTGAACATGATCATGATGAGCTTCATCTCGATCCCGCTGGTCACCGTGGCATGGCTGCTCGTCGGGTACAGCCTGGCGTTCTCCGACGGCGGCGCCGGCGGATTCCTGGGCGGTCTGTCGCACGCCGGGATGAGTGGGATCGGTCCGCAGACGCTGCACGGCCAGGTTCCCGAACTGCTGTTCGCGACCTTCCAGCTGACTTTCGCGATCATCACCGCGGCCCTGGTCAGCGGCGCCATCGCCGACCGCGCCAAATTCAGCGCCTGGCTGATCTTCGTCCCGCTATGGGTGATCGCGGTGTATTCCGTTGTCGCGCACTGGGTTTGGGGGCCAGCGGGCTGGCTGTCCAAATTGGGCGCGCTGGACTTCGCCGGCGGTCTGGTAGTCGAGATCGTCTCCGGCACCTCGGCCCTGGCGCTGGCCCTGGTGCTGGGCCCGCGCATCGGCTTCAAGACCGAGGCCATGCGTCCGCACAACCTGCCGTTCGTGCTGCTGGGAGCGGGACTGCTGTGGTTCGGCTGGTTCGGGTTCAACGCCGGTTCGGCCCTGACCGCCGACGGGTTCGCTTCCGCGGTCTTCCTCAACACCCTGGTCGCCGGTTGCCTGGGCATGCTGGGCTGGCTGACGGTCGAACAGCTCCGCGACGGCAAGCCCACCACCTTCGGCGCCGCATCGGGAGTGGTGGCCGGGCTGGTGGCGATCACGCCGTCGTGCGGCTACGTGAACACCCTGGGTGCCGCGGTCGTCGGAATGGCGGCCGGAATCGTGTGCGCGTTCGCCATCACGGTGAAGTTCAAACTCAACTACGACGACTCGCTCGACGTCGTCGGCGTGCACTTCGTCGGCGGCGTGGTCGGGGTGCTGCTGATCGGTCTGCTGGCGACCGCGGTGATGACCAAGGGTCCGAATGGACTGTTCTACGCCGGCGGGGTGGGCCAGCTCGGCAAACAGGCGCTGGCCATGGTGGCCGTCGGTGCCTACGCGTTCACGGTCAGCTATCTGCTGGCCAAGGTGATCGACCTCGTCATCGGCTTCCGCATCAGCCGGGAGGACGAGGTGAATGGCGTCGACCTCAGCCAGCACGCGGAGACGGCGTACACCGAGGGCGTTCTGGGGCACCAGCAGGTGCACCGGCCGCTGTTCGGGCAGCAGGAGACCTCCCGTACCCGGTTGGAAGCGGACGAGGACGGTTGAGCGCTGAGCTGTCGGATCGTCGGCCGGAACGTCTCATCGCCGGGTTCTCCCCGATGACCCTCTCGATTACCCTGGCCTCGTGAACAGCCAGCAAGTGCCCGGCGGTGTGGTGCACCCACTCCCCGCCGACCTGCGCGAGGCGTTGACCGCCAACTCCACCGCACTGGCCCTCTGGCACGACATCACCCCGCTGGCACGCAACGAGTTCATCTGCTGGGTCGAGGACGCCAAGCAGCAAAAGACACGCGAGCGCCGCATCCGCAGGACTCAAGAGGAACTGGAAGAAGGCAAGCGGCGGCCCTGCTGCTGGCCGGGCTGCAAGCACCGCGAGCGCAACGGCAGATAGCCGATCGGTTTAGCACCGGGCTACCGGGTCAACTTGCTCGATGGCGGGGAGACCACTGGTGGGTGTGATGTCGTGTGGGGGTTGACGGGTGACCGGTCCGATGTGGATGGCCTGGCCACCCGAAGCGCACTCGGCATTGTTGTCCGCCGGGCCGGGTCCCGGCCCGTTACTGGCCGCCGCAGGGGCATGGCAGGCGCTCAGCGCGGAGTACGCTGCGGCCGCTGCCGAACTCACCGGCGTCCTGGGTGCGGTGCAGGCGGGGTCGTGGCAGGGTCCGTCGGCTGCGGATTACGGCGCTGCGCACGGCCCGTACCTGGCCTGGCTCGCGGTGGCGCAGGCCAACAGCTCCGCCGCCGCGGCTGCGCAGGAGACCGTTGCCGCGGCCTACACGACGGCGCTGGCCACGATGCCGACACTGCCGGAACTGGCCGCCAACCACGTCGTGCACGGGGTGCTGGTCGCGACGAATTTCTTTGGCATCAACACGATCCCGATCGCCCTGAACGAAGCCGACTACCTGCGGATGTGGATTCAGGCAGCGACCACGATGGCTACGTACCAAACCGTGGCGACGACGGCGACCGCCGCGGTTCCGACGACCGGACCGGCCCCGATGGTGGTCAAGGCCGACTCGGCTACCGCGGCCGCCGAGCCCAGCCAACTTGCGGCCGTGGCCCCGGCCGCTGACGCGGGCTCCCAAATCGACATCGCCAACCTGATCAGCCAGCTGCTGCAGTGGTACACCGGCTATGTCCAGGACTTGTTCGAGCCGATCACCAATTTTCTGCAGGACCCGCTGGGCAACAGCGTCAAACTCGTCACCGACTTCCTCACCAATCCGTCGCAGGCGTTGGTGACATGGGGGCCGTTCCTGTCCGCCGTGGCCTACCAGGTGTTCTCCAATGTCGGGGCGGCGCTGACCTATCCGCAGCTGCTGCTCCAGCCGCTGCTGGCGATCACCCTCGGCGTGGTGGCCGGGGTGGGCCAGCAGCTGGTTGCGCTGGGACCGGCTGTCGCCGGCGCGTCGGCCGCTCCGACCCCGCTGACGGTGAGCGGGCATTCCACGGCCTTGCCGCTGGCGAGTCTGGCGCCGAGTGGGGTGACATCCGCCGCCGCGTCCACCGGGTCGGTCGGCGCGGGCGGGACTGCAGCAGCGCCTGCCTCGGCAGCACCCGCGGCCGGCACGTTGGTGCCGTATGCCGTGGCGGGCTTCGACCCGGGCGGTGGCGTCCCGCCGACCCTGCGGGAAGGGACCGGCGCGAAGGCGCCGACGCAGGGAATTCCGGCCGCGGCCGCCGGGGTTGCGGCACGCGAGAAACGGCGGGCCCGGCGACGGCGCGCCGCGACCATGCCGGAGCGGCAGTACGCCGACGAGGTGCTGGACTACGACCTCGATCCCGACGGGGAACCCGCGGTCACCGCGTCGACTCGCGGCGCGAGCGCGATGGGCTTGGGCGGCACCTACCGGGAGCCGAGGCGGATGCCGCCGGCCTGATCACCCTGCCGGCCGACGGATACGGCGGCGGGCCGACCATTCCGATGTTGCCCACCACCTGGGACGACGAGCAGTAGTCCCGCGACTCAGTGACCCGGTTGGGAGTTCACCCAGCCCACCACCTCGGCCGTGACGGGATCGGTGATGTCGTCGTATTCGGGATGCTTCTTGAGCACGGTGACCACCATGGAACAGACCGGGACGATGCGCTTGCCGTCAGCCTTGGTGGCCTGCAGCGCCTCTTCCAACAGGATGGTCGCCAGTCCCCGACCGCCGAATTCGGGATCGATTTCAGTGTGGTGGAAGACGCGCTGATCACCGCGATCGGCGAAATCGGCGAAGCCGACGGATTGGCCGGCCACGGAAATGTCATACCTGTTGTCGCCGGTCGTGACGGTGGTCTCTGCGCCGGTCTTGTCGGTGGTCACGAGCGCTCCTTCGGTTGGGGCAGCGGCCTGGGCAGCAGCCGAGTGGTGGGCATCGGCGGCGCCGGTAGGCGTATGACCGATCCCTGATATCCCTCGACGGCACCGAAGCGGTTCTCCGGGCCGTCTTGGTCCTCCTGCCACAGCCGCCGATAGGTGACGATCTCGTCGTGACTGCGCGCGACGAAGTTCCACCACATCACCAACTGTTCACAGAACGGAGTGCCACCCAGCAGCAGCACCCGGGCCGGCCGATCCACCATATTGCGCAGCCGCAGGATGGAGTTTCCCGGACCCTGGTACCCGAGGTCGGCCGCCGCGAGAGTGGTTCGGCCGAGCTGGATGTCGCCCTGGTCGCACAGCACCCCGTGTTCGAAGGCCGGATCGACGTCGAGCTCGAGCGACGCGGACGGGTCGAGATCGAGCTGCGCACCGATCAACGGAGTGAATGTGCTTACCGGCGAACGGCTTCCGGCTAGCTGGCCGAGAAAAACCCGGGCGATCGCGCCGGGCAGCGCGACTGGTTCAGGCCGGTGGTGGGCAAAGCCGCGGTCGGTGTCGCGGGCCGAATCCGGCAGGGCTATCCACAACTGCACACCGTGCAGTGACTGGCCAGGAATGGACACCTCCGAATGACAGATGCCGGCGCCCGCCGTCATCAAATTCAGTTCACCCGGCCGCACCGTGGCATGCACGCCGGCGCTGTCACGGTGTTCCACTTCCCCACTGAAAAGCCAACTCGCCGTTTGTAGTCCGGTGTGCGGGTGGGGCGGCACGTCCATGTGATGGTCCGTCGGCCCGTAATGGTCGACAAAGCACCACGCCCCGATCAGCGACCGTTGCCGTTGCGGGAGGGTGCGCTGCACGCGGATCGCGCGCGGTCCGCCCAGCGGCACCGCACGTGGGTTCAGCACTTCGACGATGTCGGCGTCAACCTCGACCGGCGAAGCGCTGCAGGCGACTTCGGCCGGAGCGGCCTCGAGATTGCTCACTTTCGCGTCTGCACTCGCGGGCTCACCTGCCCGGCGGCTGGATTGCCTTCATGGCGATCCGCATGATCGGCTCGGGAACGCGGTCCCGCAGGGACAGTGCGGTGTCGGCGGCGCGGGAACGCAGCGGGGTACCGCGTCCGAACATTTTGTTGAACGGCCCACCCGTCGGCTCGACCGTGATGTGCAGCGGCGGGGTGTCGACGGCGGCGCCCAGCGCGTTGGAGATCACCATGCGCTGGATTTCACTGGTCCCTTCAAAGATGGTGTACAGCTTCGCATCCCGATACCACTTCTCGACCGGATGATCGGTGATGTAACCCCAGCCGCCCATCGTCTGAATGGCTCGCTCGGTGGCTTTGACAGCGACCTCGCTCGCCGCAAGCTTGGACATCGAGCCCTCGCCCCGTTCGAACGACACGTTGTTGGCCGCCATCCAGGACGCCCGCCAGGTCAGCAGCCGTGCCGCATCGATCTGAGTGGCCAAGTCCGCCAACGGAAATGCGATTCCCTGATGGTCGATGATGGGCCCGCCGAAGGCCTCGCGTTCGGTCGCGTAGGCGGTCGCGTACTCCAGCGCAGCGCGGGCAATCCCGATGGCCTGGGCTGCCACCATCGGCCGGGTCTGCTCGAAGGTGCCCATGGTCGCCGAGCCGGACTTCTTGGCGCCGGCCACCACTTCGCGTGCCTTGGCGAGCTTGTGTTCCAGCTTGTCCTCGCCGCCGAGCAGATTCGCACCCGGAATCCGCACCCCGTCGAACTTCAGTTCGGCGGTGTGGGAAGCGCGGCAGCCCAATTTGTCGAGTTTGCGCACCAGCTCCAAACCGGGTGTGCCGCCCGGCACTACGAACAACGCCTGACCCCGATGGCCCAATTCCTCGTCGACGACCGCGTTGACGACGTGGACGTTGGCGATACCGCCGTTGCCGATCCACATCTTGTGACCGTCGATGACCCAGTCGTCTCCGTCGCGGCGGGCGCGGGTCCGCAGATTGCGGACGTCGCTGCCACCCTCGGGTTCGGAGATCGCCAGGGCGGCGAGCTTGATGTCGCCCGGGGTCCCGAAACATTCCGGCGCCCACTCCAGCATCTGTTCCGGCGAGGCGGCCTGGCCGATCGCCGACAGGGCCAATGCCGGCATGACGATGGCCAGACCGATTCCGGCGCATCCCCAGAACAGTTCCTCCATGAACATCGGCAGCGAGATGCCGGTGGGGTCCCCGATCAGGTCGCGGTAGAACAGCGGGCTGTAGAAGCCCCGCTGCGCAGCCTCTTCCAGAACCGGCCAGGGGAACTCTTGGCGTTGGTCGTATTCGAGGGCGACGGGCCGGATCACCTCTTCGGCGAACTCGTGGGTGCGCCGCGCCAGATCGTGCTGCGCTGCCGTCGGGGTCAGGTCGAAGGTCATAGGTTGCGCCTTTGCTCAGCTGCCTCGGCCCGAGCGGGGCCACTGTCGAATTCCCGTATACCCCGGGTGTGGCCCGACAATCCCTCGGTCAAGCCGCCGAGCGCGGGCCTACGCGGGCGGCGGGAAGATGCAACACCACGGCGCCGACGGCGAGATCGTCACTTTCCCGACGCTCCAGCAACGCCGCGTTCTCGGGCAACTGCCGGGCATTGATGTCGCCGGCGGCGATGCGGCGCAACACCTCGTGGGCCGCGGCGAGCTGTTCGCGTTTGCGGTACTGACCGCCGGGCAACTTCACGCCGGCCCACACTCCATATTCTTCGCGGTGCGCGATCGCCCGCGCGGCGCACTGGCGCTGTTGCGCCAGTGGGCACCGGCGCAGGCACTGGATGCGTGCCTCGGTGGCCGACCGCTCGTAGGCGCGTGCCTTGGCCGCGCCGTCGCCACCGTCGTCGTCGGGGTAGCCGAACCAGAGTTCCGGGTTGGTTGCACAAGGGTTTGACACGAGCCGACCTCCATTCGACGGAAAACGTAGGCAGAATCGTATACACACATACCCAGGATGGACAAGCGAAACGAGAAGAAAACGTATAAACGGAGGTGAGGTGAACGGCCTGTGTAATATCCGGCTATGCGGGGAGCGCGGCCGTGAGCCGTGAATCGGCCGGTGCGGCCATGCGCGCGTTGCGTGAGTCGCGGGACTGGTCCCTTGCGGACCTGGCCGCGGCGACCGGCGTCAGCATCATGGGACTCAGCTATCTCGAGCGCGGCGCCCGCAAACCGCACAAAAGCACTGTGCAAAAGGTGGAAAACGGCCTGGGCCTGCCACCGGGCACGTATTCGCGGCTCATCGTCGCCGCCGACCCGGACGCCGAACTCGCCCGGTTGATCGCCGCGCAGCCGTCCGAACCGGTGCCGCCGCGACGCGCCGGGGCACCGGTCGTCGACCGGCACAGCGATACCGATGTGCTGGAGGGATACGCCGAAGCACAACTGGAGACCATCAAGTCCGTCATCGATCGACTACCGCCGGTGACATCAAACGAATATGAGACGTATATTCTCTCTGTGATCGCACAATGCGTGAAAGCGGAGATGCTGGCCGCCAGCTCCTGGCGGGTCGCGGTCAACGCCAGTGCCGATTCGACGGACCGCCTGATGGAGCACCTGCAGGCACTCGAAGCAACGCGCGGCGACCTGCTGAAGCGGCTGCCCAGCAGTTTGAGTGCGCGCTTCGACCGCGCATGTGCGCGCTCGACGCTGCCCGAACCCGTGATCGCCGCACTGATCGGTGTCGCGGTCGACGACGTCTGGGACATCCGCAACCGGGGTGCGATTCCAGCGGGCGCGCTCCCCCGGGTGCGCGCATTCACCGAAACCACGGAGGCCGAAGCCGGAGTCGGCGTGGCCGGGTCCGGTCCGGACAGCGAGCAGAACCGATGAGTCCGACCGAGCTCGAGACGTTGAGCCGAGCCCACGGTCTGTTCACCGGCAGCGGCCCGCACCCGCCGATCGAAACCGGCCTCGATGCCGGTGCGGTGCCACCGAATCCTGTTGGCGGACAGCATCATTACCAGCAACGGGCGACCCGCGCCCACGCCGCCCTGAGCGCGGCCGGCCACACGGATTCGGCGCTGGCGGCGATCGTCGCCGGTGCGCACCGGGATCGGTCCGCCGCCCGTCAGCTCACTCGTGGCGTGCTCGATGAAGCTCGCGCCGATGCCCCGGTGCCGGGACTGTCGCCGCTGGCCCAGCGCGAGGCGCTGCGTCGCCGCGTGGCGCGGTTGCGCGCTCAACGCGAGCACGTCGCCGTCGCGAGGGGCCGCTCGCGACGACACGCCGCCGCGCTACGCGCGTTGCGCTACCGGGCAGCACACCGCCGCGGCGGGCGGTTGCCCGTACCGGCCGGGCGCGCCGGACTCGCGGTACGCGCCGCGCTGTCCCGGCTGGGCCGACCTTACGTCTGGGGGGCCACCGGGCCCGACCAGTTCGACTGTTCCGGCTTGGTCCAATGGGCTTACGCGCAGGCCGGCGTACACCTCGATCGCACGACCTATCAGCAGATCAACGACGGAGTGCCGGTGCCGCGGTCGCAAGTCCGGCCCGGCGACCTGGTCTTTCCGCACACCGGCCACGTACAGCTGGCGATCGGCAACAACCTGGTGGTCGAGGCGCCCTATTCCGGCGCCTCGGTCCGGATCAGCCGGCTGGGCGGCAGCGTAGCGATCCGGCGGCCATGGTGAGTACCAGCAATCGCCCAGTCGGCTGGGCCGGATGAGAAGGTTGAGGCCATGTCGGAACAAGGCGGGGCGTCGGTAGCGGCCATTCAGCAACGGCAGGCCGCGCTCGCGCGCAGACACGGGGCAATCGCCGAGGCCGACCGCGTGCTGGCAGCGGCGCTCGCCAGTGCGCATCAGGTCATGCGCGACAGCGTCCGGCGACTCGACGCGATCTCCGCCGAGATCGAACAGGCACTGCCCGGGCAGCCCGTCGATACCCCGATGGGGGCGCGCGAATTCGAGAGATTTCTGGCGGCCAAGCAACGCGAGATCGCCGAGGTTGTGACCGAGGCCCGCGAGGTCAGCCGCAGCAAAAGCGCGGTGCTGCACCGCCTGCGGGACACCTATTCCATCTGAGCCGCTGAGTGAATTGTCCGCGGCTGTGCGCGTGGGTACTGTCCAGCGGCGTGGCGACCCAGCAGGACGTCTTCGACGTGATGCGACTTGTTCAGCAACGCACCGGCGATCCGGCCGCGTGGCAGTCGGGGTTGACGCCGGGTGAAATGGGCGACGTATTGTCGCCCGCGACGCCGCCACAGCGTCTGGACGTGATCCTGGCCAAGATCCGCCACCAACATCCGGACTTGTTCAATCCGGCGCCAGCCCCGCAGGCGCCGCCGCAACGTTCCGAAGGCGAGGCCGCCAGCGCCATCAGCGCGGCCGAAACTGCTCTGGCACATCAGACTTCGGCGAGCTCGCAGTTGGATCTGCAAGTCGTCACCGCCATCCTCAACGCGCATCTGACCAACGCCGAAGGCAGGACTGCGCTGGACGCTCTCCAGCACGAGATCGAGACCGCCCTCGCGACGCGGTCCGACCTGGACACTCCGGCCGGCGCGCGGGACTTCCAGCGGTTCCTGATCAGCAAACTCCGCGATATCCGCGCGGTGGTGGCGACAGCCGGCCTCGACGACACCTCGAAGTCGGCGTTGATGGCGGCGTGGACGTCGTTGTATAACGCATCGAAGGCCGGCCCGGACGCCCCGGCGGAGCACCGGCCGGCGGCGGCCGAACCCGCGACCGGGCACGGTGGTCCGCCCGCCGCGTCGTCGTCGAGTGGGCCGGCAGCGAAGGGCAGTCCGGATCCGCTGCTCGACTCGATGTTGCTGGACGATCCGGGGCTGTTCGACGCCCCGGTCCAGCAGCCCGCGGCCGCTGCACCGCTCCCGGTCACCGGCGCCGGGGGCGCCGCCCCGACCGGGGTGAGTCCGAGCAGCGGGGCGGGCGCGCCCAGTTGGGGCGCCCCGAGCGGTTTCTCAGTGCCCAACCTGTCGGGCGGCGGAACCGGACGTGACCCGCGCGGTGCATCAGACGGGCTGTTCGACGAGGACTTCGACCCGCGTGAGCACCGACCCGATGACGACGAGACCGAGCGCGAGAAGGACGACCACGACGACCCGCAGCACGAGCCGGAGCCGGGCGAGCCGCAACCGCAGCCGTCGGGTCCGACGACGGTGAGTCTGCCCAACGGCGAGACGGTGACTGCGGCCAGTCCACAACTTGCCGCCGCCATCAAGGCCGCCGCAGCGGGTGCCCCCATTGCAGACGCGTTCCAACAGCAGGGCATGACCATCCCGCCCCCCGGGACGGCGGTCACCAATCCCCTGGATCCGGCCCAAATCGTGCCGGGTGATATCGGCATGCTCACCGATCGTCACGCGCTGGCCCTGGGGAACAGCAAGGCTCTGCTCGACGGACAAATCCAGCACATCTCCGCCGTAAGCGGACCCAGCTTTCTAGGCTGGGAGCACCCGCCGACGCCGGTGCAGGCGACGGTGCCGTCCGCAACGCAGACACCCACGCCCACCCGACCGGCGGCCGTCGCCGGCTGATCAGCGAACCGAGACGATAATCGCCGGCACGGTGCCGGCACTGAAGGAGGAGGCAGCAGATGGCCGATCGTATTCATGTGGTGCCGGCGCACCTGCGTGAAGCCGCGGCCCGGCACGAGCAGACCGCCGGCCAGCTGCGGAGCATCCCGACCACCCACGCCGCGATCCAGGAAAGCCTGGATTCGCTGGGACCCGTCTTCGGCGATCTGCGCGAGGCCGGGCGCGTGCTGCTCGAAGCCCGGCGGCGGTGCTACGAACAGCAGGCCGACGACCACGCCGATCTCGCGCAGAATCTGGTGACCTCGGCCGCGACGTGGGAGCAGCGCGAGCAAGAGTCCGCGGCCAAACTCCGCGACATCGTCGACGGCTAGGTTTCAGCAGAGTCCATGACAGACGCCAATCCGGCCTTCGACACCGTGCATCCCAGCGGGCACATTCTGGTGCGCTCGTGCCGCGGTGGCTACCTGCACAGCGTCGCGCTGAGCGAGGCGGCAATGGAGACAGATGCGCAAACTCTGGCTGAGGGGATTCTGCTGACCGCCGACGTTTCCTGCCTCAAGGCACTGTTGGAAGTGCGCGACGAGATCATCGCCGCCGGGCAGACACCCTCCGCCGCGGTGCCCACCGCCGCCGATCTCGACTCGGCAATCGAAAAACTGCTCGCCCACCAACTGCGCGCACGCGCCACGGCAGATTAGAGCAGCCAGGTCCTGGCACTGTCGGGATCCGGAGCGATATCTGCGGGTGGCTCGATGGGGTTGGCGCCGAACAACTCTCGGGCGCGTGCCAGCAGCGCACGTACCTCGTCGAGTTGCTGCTGCAACCCGGAATCGGCCATGGTTGCACGCTACCCACACCACGACAACCGCACAATTCACCGCTCGCGCAAGCCGAGGCGATCAACACCGGGCTACCGCTACGCTTAGCCGGTGGGAATCTTCGGCAGGGTGACGGCGCGCCAGCGTCTGCGCCGAGCGACCGAAGAATCCCTCACGGTCCCTACCTTCAGTGCGCCGCTCGACTGCACGCCGTGGGTGATCGGCGGCCTGTGGCCCGTCGAGCTGTCGCAGAGCGGGAACGAAACCGCAACGCTGGCAAAGTATCTCAAGTCCGACCTGCAGCGGATAGCGGCGACCGCGAACGAAGAACTCAGGGGCATCGGTCAAGCCGGCATGGTCTACACCGCGCGGCGGGCCGCCGAGGCCCGCGTGATCGAGGAGGCCCGCGCCCTGGCAGTGCGGCGAGTCGAATCGACGTTGCGGCAACTTCGTCAGAGCACGGTGCAGCAAGCCCCGGTCCAGCCGCCACCCGAGGTCCGGCCGGCGCCCCGGCCGGACCTGGCCAAGACGCAGGTGCTGCCAGTGATACGGGACGAGCCGTTCGACATCGGCGACACCCAGGTGTTGCCGGCCGGGCAAGACGAGGTTCCGGCACAGGACGGTGACGCGACCCAGGTGTTGCTGGCCGTCGTCGACGACGGGCCGCCCGCCGAGCCCCCTCCGGATCCGGAAGCCGCACCCCCTGCGGACGCCGCCCCCGAAGACGCCGAGCCGACCACCGCGGAGCGGTTGCCGCTATTGCTGGCATTCGTCGCCCGCCAGGAACCGCGACTGAGCTGGGCTGTCGGCGAACACGAGGACGGTACGACGGTGCTGGTCACCGACCTGGCGCACGGCTGGATCCCGCCGGGCATCGCGGTGCCCGAAGGCGTGCGCCTGCTGGAACCCGGCACCCGGACCGGACGGGCCGCGGAGTTGCTGGGTAACACGATCCAGGCGGCGACCTATGCGCCGGGCGACTCGTCGAAGCTGTCCGTCGGGCTCTCCGGTGTGGCAGCGTCCGTGCAGCCGAAGGAACTGCCTCCCGTCACCGACCTGGGTTGGGAACTGGGTGTCGCCACGCACTGGCGCCAGGGCTTGCCGCGCCTGGTCAATACGCTGGCCAAGGCCGCTGCTGCCGGGGCCGACGTCGTCGACCAAGAACTGGATTTGCTGCGAGTGCACCTCGACACGACCCGCTACCAGCTGCTCGCCCAGTATCCCGACGTCGATCCTGAACAACTGCTCAATTGCATGCTGCTCGCCGCCACCGAAAGCAGCGCCACCGGCGACGTGACGTCGGCGAACTATCACTTCGCCTGGTTCCAGAAACTGGCGGATCGAGCGCCCGGCAGACCGGCTCAATCGTGAATTGACGCTGGTCGGGGCCCTCGACATACTGTCCTGGTGTCGGGGTCGGGTCGTCGCGGCGAACTCAGCGACCTCAGCGTCAGCGGTGATCGCAGTGCCGCCGAAGACGAGGCACTCGTCGAAGCGGTACTTCGTGAACTGAGCGAAGCAGCCGACCGGTGGGAAGCACTCGTCGCACAGGCCGAGACCGTCACGTACAGCGTGGACTTGGGCGACGTGTCGGCGGTGGCCAACTCGGACGGGCGGCTGCTGCAGCTGACGCTGCACCCGGACGTGATGGTCGGCTACACGCACACCGAATTGGCCGACAGGATGAACCTCGCCATCGCAGCGCTGCGAGAAGAGGCTGAAGCCGAGAACCGGGCACGGTACGGCGACAGCCTGCAGTGATGTCGGCGTCGGCACGCAGACATGCGCCGACCGCCGGAAGGAGAACGATCAGTGCCACTCAATCTGTCCAACCGGGACCAGAACTCGGGGCATCTGTTCTATAACCGGCGACTGCGCGCGGCGATCACCAGATTCTCCGTGCGCATGAAGCATGACGACCGCAAACAACAAGCGGCGGTGGCGTTGTCGATCGTGCTTGTCCTGATCGGTGTGGGCTGGATGGCGTTGCTGCACGTCATGAAGCCGGCCGGTCTTATCGCCCAGTCGGCTGTGGTCGGCAACCGGGACACCGGCGCGATCTTCGCCAAGATCAACGGGCGTCTCTACCCCGCGCTCAATCTCACGTCGGCGCGACTGGCCGTCGGCAATGCCGCGGCGCCCACCTGGGTGACAGCCGCCGAGATTGCGAAATACCCGACCGGACCGATGATCGGTATCCCGGGTGTGCCGGACAGCCTCCCGGCCACCGGCGGCGCCGGCTCGGCATGGGCCGTCTGTGACACCGCTCAGACAGGTGGCGCAGGGCGGGGCAGCGCAACCCCGCCGGTGGTGACCGCCGTCGCGGGCCCGCTATCCGCTGCGGGACGGGCCGCCGCGATGAGCCCGACCCACGCCATCCTGGTAACCCACAAGAGCACGACCTACGTGATCTGGGGTGGCCGGCGCTCGCGAATCGACGCGACCGACCGGTCGGTGACCTTCAACCTCGGTCTGGATCCCGGCGTGACCTATCCCATTGAGATCTCCAACGCCCTGTTCGATGCGTTGCCGTCGACGGAACCGCTTGTGGTGCCGTCGATTCCGGAGGCCGGCTCCCCGTCGCGATGGGTGGCCGGCGCCAAGGTCGGCAGCGTGCTGGAGTCCCGCGACGCTGCCGGTGCCGTTACGGGTTTCTATGTCTTGCTGCCCGGCGGCGTACAGAAGATCACCGCATTCGTCGCAGACCTGTTGCGCACCGCGGATTCTCAGGGTTCGACCGCACCGACGCTGATCGCCCCGGACAAACTGATACACATCCCGGTCGTCGATATCCTCAACGTCGACTACTACCCGTCGGGCAAGTTCAATTTCGTTGACACCACGGCGAATCCGGTCACCTGCGTGGGCTGGGAGAAGCAGCAGAACGACCCGCAGGCACGCATCACCGCCGTCAACGGTCGTGGTCTGCCGGTCCCGATCAGCATGGACTCCCGCCTGGTGCACCTCGTGCGCGACGACCGCAACCCCGATTCCGCTGAGGCGCATCAGACATTGATATTGCCCGGCGCCGCGAACTTCGTGGCCACCACCAGTGGGGCCGCGACGTCGGACAGCCGGGAAAGCCTGTATTGGCTTTCGCCGCAAGGGGTTCGGTACGGCATCCAGTCGGACCAGCGGACGTTGCAGGCACTGGGGCTGGACCCGAAACTTGCGGTGCAAGCGCCCTGGCCGATGGTGCGCACCTTTGCGCCCGGACCGGCCATCAGTCGTGAAGCGGCCCTTGTCGCCCGGGACGCCTTGCCGGCGGGTGGGGTGGTCGCACCCATTCCCGACTCGTCCGAGACGGGAGGTTAGCCATGTCCAAACGAGGATTCGTCCGCGGGAAGCGCACGCCACCACCCAACATCCCGCCGGTGCGGGTCGCGGTCGCGGCGCCGCTGGCCTTACCCGAGCGCGAGCCACGCAACATTCTGTTGATGATCGCCCTGCCCGCGGTGTTGGTCGGCATCGTCGGCACCCTGGTGGTGATGTACGCATCCGGGGTGCGGTCCTTGCAGTCGGGATTCTTTCCGATGGTCGGGCTGGTCGGATTCGGCGCGCTGATGTTCGGCGGACGCTTCGGCCGCGGACGTCGAATCAGTTGGGGGGAACAGGAAAAGCAACGGCGCAGCTATCTGCGCCAGCTCGATGAAGACCGCGAGGAGGTGCAGCGCGCAGCCGGTGAGCAGCGGCGCGGTCAGCTCTTCGTGCACGCGGACCCGCAGCGGTTCGACACCGTCATCGGGGGTCCGCGCATGTGGGAGCGACGACCGACTGATCCGGATTTCCTCGATGTCCGGCTCGGCGTCGGAGTGCAGCAGGCCAGCGAATCCGCGGTCTCGCTGCAGTGGCCCGATGTTCCGATCGGCGAGGAGCTGGAACCGGTAACCGGCGGTGCGCTCCGGGATTTCATCCTGGAACAGAGCAAGATCCGCGGCATCGGCAAGGTACTGAACCTGCGGTCCAAGCCGGGGTTCAGCTTCATCGCCGACGATCCCGGTGAACTGCACAGCCTGCTGCGCGCGATGTTGTGTTCGCTGGCGGTCTACCACAGCCCCCACGACGTCAAATTGATGGTAGTGACCCGGCAGCCCGAAGCCTGGCACTGGTTGGTCTGGCTGCCGCACAATCAGCACGACGAGATGTTCGACGCATGCGGCCTGCGCCGGCTGGTGTTCACATCTCCAACGGAATTGGAAGAAGCGCTCGATGCCGAGTTGCATCGCAAAGGTCGGGGGCCGTGGACACCGCCGGTCGGCAGTAACCCGACGTCCATGCCGTCGCCGATCGAGTCGGCAACCGGTCAGGCGCTGGGTCCGCACTGGGTGATCGTGGACGACAACGTCGGAACCCCGGAGCAGTGGGAAGGGGTCACCGGACAGAAAGGCATGGCAGGCATCACCGTACTGCGGCTGGCGACCCGGGTCGGGGTCGGTGTGGGCTTTGCCGAAGCAGAACAGCGCTTCTCGTTGCACCAGGGCAGGCTGATGCACCGTGAAACGTTCTACGCCGTAGCCGACATGCTCGCCGACAGCACCGCCAACCGGTATGCGCGGGCACTGGCCCGCTGGTCGCCGATGAGTCCCGGGGAGCTGTCCGAGACCGACAGTCAGGGCGGAGAGTTGTTGCGGGCGTTGGGTATCGGCGACCCGCGCGAGCTCGATGTGGACAGACTGTGGGGTGAGAGTCGGGGCCGTGGCGATCCGAAGTGGGCCATGGTGCCGGTTGGCGTCAAACAGGGCGGTGAGTTGCAGTATGTGATATTGCGGGCCAAGGACTTCGGGGGCTACGGCTTTCACTCCGTGGTGATCGGCACCTCCGGTTCGGGGAAGTCGGAGTACTTCCTGTCGTTGTGCAGTGGTATCGCGCTGACCCACTCGCCAGAGGCTTTCGTCGTCATCTTCGTCGATATGAAGTTCGAGTCGGCAGCTCAAGACCTGCAGGGGTTTCCGCACGTCGCGGGGTCCCTGTCCAACCTGGGCAAGGACGATCGGCATCTGGCCGAGCGGATGCGTAAGGCCATCAACGGTGAGATAGCCCGCCGCTACCGGCTTTTCAAGGATGCCGGAGCGCGCGACGCCAACGAGTACGAGGAGATGCGGCTTGCCGGCCGTGACCTGGAACCCGTTCCGATCCTGTTGGTGATCATCGACGAGTACCTCGAACTGTTCATCCACCACCCGGAGTGGATCGACCTGGTCATCCACATCGGGCAGGAAGGCCGCGGGTGCAACGTCTTCTTCACCCTGGGCGGGCAGCGGCTGGACCTGTCCTCGTTGAGTAAAGCCAAGAGCAACATCGCCTTCCGGGTGGCGCTGCGCGCCGAGACCGCCGAGGACTCCCGCGACGTGATCGGCAGTGACGCCGCGCTGCATCTCCCGTCGCAGGAGAACGGTTACGGCCTGCTCAAGGTGGGGCCCCGGGATCTCGAACAGTTTCGGTGTTTCTACGTATCAGCGCCGTTCGTGGTGCCCAAACGGGCCACGAACGTCAATCCCACTGTGGCCATGAGTTTCTCGCAGCCACGCGCCTACACCTCGACCTACCAGCCGCTCAGTGAGTCCGACAGTGCCGCACTGGCTGTCGCCGACGAACCCGAGGAACCCGACGAATACCTGTTCCACCCAGACGGCTTCCGCAAGAAGAAACTCGTCGACGTCATCCGCGAGTCACTGGTCTCGCATCCCGCCCGCCCGCCGCATCAAATCTGGCTGCCGCCACTGGAAGTCAGTGAGACCGTCGATACGCTGGTGGCGCGTTGGCGGGGCAGGTCGTGGGATGACGCCTACGGGCGGAACCCCGGCCTGGTCTTTCCGATCGGGATCGTGGACATTCCTGAAGAACACGACCAGCGGGTGCACGCGATCAATGCCGAGATGGACAACATCATGGTGGTCGCGACGGCGCAGCGCGGCAAGTCCACAACGCTGATGACCCTGATGACTGCCGCAGCACTGATGTACCGACCCGAACGGGTGACGTTCTTCTGCATCGGGGCATCGCTGTTTCCGGTCGAGTCCCTGCCCCACGTCGCCTCGGTGGTCAGCCCCACCGATCGCGAGGGGGTGTCGCGCACCATCGCCTCCATCGAGGGACTCATCCTTGCGCGCGAGGCCTCGTTCAAGCGGTATCAGATCGACATCTCCGAATTCCGGGAGCGCCGTTTCGGTGTCGACGCCGACGGGGGTGCGGCCCACACCGATCCCGACGACAAGTTCGGCGACGTCTTCCTCGTCATCGACAACTTCAGCGATCTCTTCGACAAAGACGCCGCGATGGGCGAACGGGCGATCGCGATAGCCCGGCAGGGCCTGTCCTACGGGGTGCACATCATGACCACCGCCACGGCGTGGCTGGTCGGTCAGAAGCAACAACTCGTCAACGTCTCCAACGCGCGTATCCAACTGCGGCTGAGCAATCCTGACGAAACCCAAATGGGTGAGGGCTTCGAACGAAAGAAAGCCGCCCGCAACACGTTGGACCGGCCGGGGTTCGGGCTGACCCGCGACGGCCACGAGTTACTGGTCGGGGTGCCCGAGGTGCTCGGAGTCAACGGGGAACGGGTGACCACGCGTGACATCGGCGCGCTGATCGCGGAGTTGACCGGTGCCGGACGGGTGGAGAGCCTGGCGCGGCTGCCGGACGCGATCCCTCTGGCCGAGATCGCCGAGGCGTTCAGCGGTGCCGCCGCAGCAGCCGATCCGTTCAACATCCCGTTCGGAATCGGCGAGACCGCGCTGCGACCTGCGGTGCTGCCGGCCCGCGTGGTTCCGAACATGCTGGTGGTCGGACGCCAACTGTGCGGCAAGACAACGACTTTGGCGGCGATCGGACAGATGATCGTCACCCGGTGCACGCCGGAGCAGGCCCAGATCACCATCATCGACCCCAAGACGTCGCTGATCGGCAAGATCCAGGGTGACCATGTGCGGGCGTACGCTTACACGCCCGAGGACATCGATGCGGTGCTCAGCGATCTGGCGCAGTCGCTGCGTGACCGGCTGCCACCCTCAGGGCTGAGTCAGCAGGAGTTGCTGAGCCGCCGGACCTGGGACGGGCCGCACCACTTCGTATTGATCGACGACGAGCAGGAGTTGCGTCCGCACGGTGTCATCGGCAAGGCCGCCGCCACCGCACCGCTGTGGGGGTTGATCGAACGGGCCCGCGAAATCGGTCTGCACGTCATCGCGTCGCGCCTGCCCGGCAACTGGGCGGGAGTGTCGGTAACCAGTCCCTTCCTGCAGAAGATGACCGGCTCCCGCGCGCCCACGCTGTTCATGGACAACGACCCGGCGGCGGTGAAGGTGTTCGGCAGAACCGCTGCCCAGCAACTCCCGCCCGGACGTGGCCTGCTGGTCACCACCGACGGCGTGATGGAGGGAGTGCTGGTCGGCGATCCCCAGAGGTGAATCGACAGGGGCGGGTCGTCACCCTAGACTCAGCCCAACTTGACGCCGGAAGCGAGCTTGAGGAGGCAGAAATGGGTGGTGGCCTGTTCGGAATGGTGCCGGGAGCGGTCGACCTCTCGGCAGCTACCGAGGCCGGGATCAGCGAGGAAATGGCGGCTACGACGGCCGCAGGGTCCGCCGCGCTCACCGGCGTGTTGCCGATGGCGGCAGACGCCGACTCGATCGAGTTCGCGGCCGCCCTCAACGCTGCTGGGGCCGCCTACCTCGCGACGGCCGCCGAACACGTCGGCCAACGCACCGCGTTCTCCGGCGCCCAGGGTCTGTCTTCTACCACCGCCGTCGCCGCCGAAGGGTTCAGCGCGGGCGCCGTCGGGCTCTGAGCACATGGCCGACCCCCGGTGGACAGGGCCGCCTGAAGTCGTAGCGGCGATCTTCGAAGCGGGCTCTCCGGCGTCCGTGCTGGCCAACAACGTGGTGTGGGTCACCGAGACAGCCAACAACGAAATCTCCGCAGGGCTTTCGGAGATCAACGGCCTCATCACCGCCGCCCAATGGCAGGGCGTGGGGTCGGTTGCCTCCACGGTCGCCGCGACCGGCCTCAACGCGGGTCTGCAGACACTGGTGGGTTGGACCGCCGAAAAGATCAGCGTCACCCAGGCCGCCGTCGAGGCGTTCATGCTGGCGCGGTCCTCGGTCATCCCGTCGGTGGTTTCCCAGACCAACCGCGACGAGTGGACCGTGCTCAACGCCACCAATTTCTTCGGACAGAACACGCCGGGGATCGTTGAGCGGGACGGGGAATATTTCGGTGAGCACTGGCCGCACAACTGCAGCGTCGGCTGGACCTACTCCGCGGCGCTCACCGCATTGATCGCGACGTTAGCCGTACCCCCGCCGGTCGCCCCGATGGGAGCTTCTCCGGCCGCCCCGGCGACCGCGGCGCAAGCGGTGGCCCAGGCCGCCGCCCAGACCGGTATGCAGAATGCCGTGCAGGCCTCGACGCAGGTCGCGCAGGCCGCCGGGCAGACGTCGGCCCCCGCCCAAGCCACTGAGCAGCTCAGTTCGCTCATGCAGGAACCGATGCAGATGGTGTCCGGCGTGACCGGGCCGCTCAAGGAGATGGCGCAGGCGCCGATGCAGATGATGCAGGGGCTCACCAGCATGCCGCAGAGCCTGATGCAGGGCTTCGGGGGCATGTTCCCCACGGCCGGGGCGCCGAACCCCGCAGCGCTGACCGCCGAACCCGTGCTCGGCGCCGGCGCCTCGGCTGGTGGGGTCGCTACGGTGGGCGGTGCCGGTGGCGGGTTCCCCGGGGCCGGCCTGACCAGCTACACCCGTCCGACCAGCAGTTTCGAGCCAGAAGGTGGCAAACCCAGCAGCCTGCGCGCCGGGATGCTGAACGCCGCTGAGGTACGCGGTCCGACTGCATCGACCGGTGGCGCTCCGGTGCCGATGACGCCGGCCGGCATGCTTGCGCGCGGAAATGCCGCCGAGAAGGAAGACGTGGCCCGCGCTCGCGTCGTGGTCGGCGACCGTACCTAGCTGGGCGCGCTCATCGC